>DATGUB010000067.1:0-27246 GCA_035301585.1 Beutenbergiaceae bacterium
GGGGCTCCCCGGGCCATGGCGGCAGGCGGCGGTTCCTCGACCTCGCCTGCTGGGTCCCGCTGCTAGTCGACGTCCGCCCGGAGGCGCAGTACCCAGCCGATCGCGCAGGAGACCACCGCGTAGGCGGCGAGCACCCCGAAGCCGGCGCCCATGCCGAGCGAGGCGTTCATCTCCGGCATCGAGGGGTCGGTCGCGGCCATATCGTTGAGCGCACTCGCCCCCACGAAGGAGTCCATCGCCGCACCGGGGAGGAATTTGCCGAGCGTTGCGCTCCATTCCCAGGCCTGGGCACCGATGCGCAGCACCGGTTCGATGAATTGGGTGAATCCGATCGCGAGCACGATCGCGAAGGCTTGGTTCTTGACGATGAGGCCGACCCCGAACCCGATGATCGCCCACATCGCGATCGCGACCGCGACGCGAAGGAAGAGCCCCCACGTCCCGCCCTCTGCCAGCAGGGTGGGGACGTCGTTGTATGCCAGCACGGGCACCCCCGCCCCGACCGCGCCGAAGAGGCCGGCGAGCGCGAGGATGGCGCCGACGATCGCGAGCGCGGCGGCTTTGCCCGCGAGGACGATCCCCCGGCGGGGTTCGATCGCGAACGTCACCCCCAGCGTGCCGTGGCGCAGTTCGTTCGTCGCGGCGAGCGCCCCGAACACCAGCGGGATGACGTAACCGAACGTCGCCGTCGTGGAGTACACCGTGAGGGCCGCGGTGTCGGTGAGCGCGGCGGCGCCGGTCCCCTGCCCGGCGATCTCCCCGTAGAGGAAGGCGAACGGCGCGGCCATCATCGCCGCGTAACCGAGGAAG
Organism: Beutenbergiaceae bacterium; assembly: GCA_035301585.1. Lineage (GTDB taxonomy): Bacteria > Actinomycetota > Actinomycetes > Actinomycetales > Beutenbergiaceae > HY158. The sequence goes on from DATGUB010000067.1 coordinate 811, forward strand.
ACGAGCGCGAGGATCCACCAGGTCTTCGTCGCGGTGACCTTCCGCCACTCCGATGAAAGGGAGCGGCCGAACCGAGCCATCATTGGTCACTCCCATCGGTCTGGGGTTGTTCTCCGACGAGTTCAAGGAACTTGTCTTCCAAACCCGCGCGTTCCTGGGCGAGGTGTTTCAGGGCGATTCCTGCCGTGAGGGCCACTTCGCCGATCCCTTCCGGGTCGATGCCGGTGATCCGCATGCGTTCGGTGTGCTGGCCGCGCACCGACCCGCCCGCGCGTTCGAGGGCCGCAGCGAGGGCGGCGTTATCCGCGCTTTCCACGGCCACTTCCGTTTCCGTTTCCAGCTCCTGGGGGGTACCGGCGAAGGCGAGTTCCCCGCGCCGGATCACGACGAGGTCGTCCACCGTCTGCTGTACCTCGCTGAGCAGGTGTGAGGAGAGGAGAACGGTGCGCCCCTCCGAGGCGAGGTGGCGCAGGAACAGCCGCATCCAGCGGATCCCCTCCGGATCGAGCCCGTTCGCGGGTTCGTCGAGGACGAGGGTGCCGGGGTCGCCCAGGAGCGCGGCGGCGAGCGCGAGTCGTTGGCGCATTCCGAGCGAATAGCCACCAGTCTTGCGATTCGCGTCCTTCGTCATTCCCACGAGGTCGAGGGCGTGGTCAGCGCTCTTCTTCGGCAGCCCGATCCCGCGGCGGAGGATGTCGAGGTGGGCGCGCCCGGTGTGACCGGGATGGAATGCAGCGCTCAGGGCGGAGCCGATGTCGAGCGCGGGCCGCTCCAGGGTTGTGTAGGCGACGCCGTCGAGGGTCGCCGTGCCGGCATCGGCGTGCACGAGGCCCAGGAGCATCGACAACGTTGTCGTCTTCCCGGAGCCGTTCGGGCCGAGGAAGCCCATCACCCGACCGGGCTGCGCCGTGAACGAAAGGTCTTTGACGGCCTGTACTGACTTGGGGTCGCCTTTGCGTCCGAACCGTTTCGACAGGTCCCGTATTTCTATCGTTGCACCGTGCGCCATGTATCCCCTTCCCGCACAAGAGCGTAGCGGAAACCCCCGATCCGCCCTAACGATTTCTCGCGCGCGCCGCTGCCCGCTTCCATCTGCTAGTCTGGCGCCCACACCGGCGGAGCAGCAGACGCCGAAAAACCTGAGCTGGCGGCACGAGCCCCAGCAGGTGCCGCCAAGAGAGGCAGCACCGATGAGCATCTGGTTGAAGAATCCCCTCGCCGTGCACGCGGCTGGCGACGCGGGCGGCGGCATCGTCATCGAAGGCACGAAGATCGTCGAACTCGTTCCCGCAGGCAGCCGCCCGGCCGCGGCGGTCGACGAGGTTTTCGACGCGTCCGGGCACGTCCTGACGCCCGGGTTGATCAACACCCACCACCACTTCTATCAGACCCTCACGCGCGCGTGGCCGCCGGTGGCGAGCAGCAAACTCTTCGACTGGCTCGTCAACCTCTACCCGGTGTGGGCCCGGATCGACGAGGAGGCACTCGAACTCGCCACCACCCTCGCGATGGCGGAACTGCTGCAATCCGGGTGCACGACCACCTCCGATCATCACTATGTATTTCCCGACGGCGCGAACGTCACCATCGATACGCAGGTGGCGGTCGCCAGGGAGCTCGGGATGCGGGCGGTGCTCACCCGCGGGTCGATGAGCGTCGGGGTGGAGGAGGGCGGTCTTCCCCCGCAGCGGGTGGTGCAGGATCCGCACGCGATCCTCGCCGACTCCCGCCGCCTCGTCGAGACCCACCACGAGCGCGGAGCGGGCGCGATGGTCCAGATCGCGTTCGCCCCATGCTCACCGTTCTCCGTCTCCCGGGAGCTCATGGCCGCCACCGCCGAGCTCGCCGGCGAACTCGACGTCCGGCTCCACACCCACCTCGCCGAAACCCTCGACGAGGAGGATTACTGCCTCGACCGGTTCGGGTTGCGTACGGTGGACTACCTCGAATCCGTGGGCTGGCTCTCCGATCGCACGTGGCTCGCCCACGGGATCCATTTCGACGACGAGGAGGTGGCGCGTCTCGGCGCGGCGGGCACCGCCGTCACCCACTGCCCGAGCTCCAACATGCGCCTCGCCTCCGGAATCGCCCGGGCGGTGGAACTCGAGGACGCCGGCGCACCCATCGGGCTCGGCGTCGACGGGTCAGCCTCGAACGACTCCTCGAACATGATCCGCGAGGTACGCCAAGCTCTCCTGCTCCAACGGCTGCGCTACGGGGCGGAGCGGGTGACCACGGATCGGGCGTGGAACTGGGCGACCCGCGGCTCCGCCGCAGCGCTCGGGCGCGAGGATATCGGCGTGCTCGAGGCGGGCAAGGAAGCCGATCTTGCGTTATTCAAACCCGAGGGGCTCGCCTTCTCCGGATCCCACGACCCGCTCACGGCGCTGCTGCTGTGCGGCGCGGAGGGAGCCGACCGGGTGCTCGTCGCCGGGCAGTGGCGCGTGCTCGACGGGAGGGTCGTGGGCCTCGATACCGAGGCGCTCATCGCCCGGCACCAGGCGCGGGCCACCCGCCTCCTTGGCTAATCGAGCTCCCGCTCCAACTCCTCGGGGTCGGTGATCTCTCCTGCCTCGATCCTCGCGACGAGGTCGCGGTACCGGTGGTGATCCACCGCGGGCACCTCGTTCCCGTCCGCGTCGAGCACGCGGCCATCGACGATCGTGTCCCCCTCCTCGAATCGAGCCAGGTGCTTCTTCGACACCACCCGCAGGTAGGCCTCCGCCGGGGGTGCCGCATCCTTCGCCTTCCCGATCTGCCAGTGGTTGAACACGACGTTGAGCACGATCGCCATGAGGGTCGCCGAGCAGATTCCCGAGCCGAAGATCACCTGGAACCAGCTCGGCATCTGCGCGTAGATCTCCGGGGAGACCACGGGCAGCAGCCCGAAGCCGAGCGAGGCGGCGACGATGACGATGTTCATGTTGCCCGTGTACCGGACCTTGCCGAGGATGCGGATGCCTGCCGCGGCCACCGAACCGAACAGCACGATCCCCGCGCCGCCGAGCACGGGGTCCGGGATCGCGGCGATCAACCGGCCCAGGGGCGGGAGGAAGCCCATGACGACGAGGATGAACCCGCCGGCGGTCACGACGAACCTCGAGCGCACCCCGGTGATGGCGACGAGCCCGACGTTCTGGGAGAACGAGGCCTGGGTGAAGGTGTTGAACACCGGCGCGAGGACGGAGGAGACCATGTCGGAGCGTAGCCCGTCGGCGATCCGTTTCCGGCCGACCTTCGTTCCGACGACCTCTCCCACGGCGAGCATGTCCGCCGTCGCCTCGGTCATGTTGACGAGGTTGACGATGACGAGGGAGAGGATCGCCCCGACGGCGAAGGTCGGCGCCCCGAACGCGAACGGTTTGGGCGCGGCGACGATCTCGCCGGTCATCACGCCGGAGAGGTCGGCGATCCCGAGGATCGCGGCGGCCGCGGTGCCGATGATGATCGCGAGCAGGATCGCCAGCCGGGAAAGGATCGCTATGCCGGATTTCGAAAGGATGAGGACGACGAGCAGCGTGCCCGCGGCGAGGAGAAGGTTCTCCACCGAGGCGTAGTCGGCGGTCCCTTCCAGGGCGGCGCCGCCGGCCGCCCAGTCCGCCCCGACGGGCATGAGGCTCAGGCCGATCGTCGTGATGACGATCCCGGTGACGATCGGCGGGAAGAATTTGAGGATCTGGGCGAAGAACGGCACGGCGATGAGGGCGACGAGGCTCGCGACGAGCACCGCGCCGAACACCTCGGGCAGGCCGCCCCCGCCCTGGAGGATCACGAGCATGGAGGCGACGCCGGAGAAGGACACCCCTTGGACCAGCGGCAGCTGGGAACCGAAGAACGGGAGCCCCCACGATTGCAGCATCGTGCCGAGCCCGCCGACGAACATCGCCCCGGCGAGCAGGATGGAGATTCCGGCGGCATCCAGGCCCGCGGCCGCGCCGATGATCAGCGGCGGCGCGATCGCGCCGCCGTACAGCGTGAGCACGTGTTGGAAACCGAACGCGAAGCTCTGCCCCACGCCCAGCCGCGCGTCCTCCGGCCGTTTCACCATTGTCGTCTCTGACACTCAGGGCCCCCTAGCGCCTAGCGATGTGGAAACGGTCAACAATCTAGCAGCTGACAAGGGTTTATGGGTCGATTCCCGGAACCGGGGGCGCCCGGGGAGGCGCGCGCCCGGTTGCTAAAGTGTTGGTCGAAGCTTGTGCGAACTTGGCTCGGCAGATACAGGAAGGCGCCGCGATGACGCACCCTCCTCAGGGGTGGTACCCCGCCCCGGAGTCAGCACACCGATCCCGGTGCGGGCCGGCGGCCAGGCCCCCGGCGTGGACGAAGGCGACCACCGCGACGCTCCTCGCCTGCCTCCTGCTCACCATCGCGGCCACGGCCGGTTCGGCGGTGCTCGTGCAACGCGCCCACGCCGAGAACGACGAAGAACCCGTGCGGGTCCTCGATGGTTTCCTCGAGGCAGCGCTACGCGGGGACCGCGGGTGGGAGGCGTTCGCCGCCCCTCGGATCGCCGAGGAGTTCGCGGTCAGTGACCCCTTCCGCGGCGAGCGCTCGACCGCGCAGGCGCTGGAGATGGAGATCGAGTACTCCATCCTGGATTTCCGCCTCTCTGCCCACAACACGGAACGGTCCCACTACGCCCAGGCACTCGTGGAGTTCACGTACGACTACGTGGTCCTCGAGGAACGCCACCACGCTTCGGTCGTTCAACTCATCTGGCTCACCCGGCCGTTCTACTACGCGGGCCGCGACGGCCCCGCGACTCCTGCGCCGGCGTCAGAACCCGAGCGGGTCGGCCCGTGGAAGGTGACGGCGATCGGGGCGGCGGGTGAGGAGCACGAGCGGCAGGGGCCGCCGCGTTCCACCACGAGCCTGGAGGCCACCGAAGCGCGGGAGGGCGACGCGCTTCACTGCGGCTCCCCCGCAGCCGTGTTGGCGGAGATGTCGGAGAGCTCCCGAAGGACCAATTCTGCCGTCTCCTCCTGCCTCTACGGGGAGGACGGCGCGTTCGCCGGCGGCGAGGAGATCTCTCGTGAGGATCTGGGCAAGGTGTTCCCTCTCATCGATGAGTTCCGCGAGCGCACCCTCCCCGAGGAGCTCGTACACATCCGCACCGGCGCGAACGACACGGCGCAGGTGTTCGCACCGTTCGAGCAGTACCTCATCCCCGCTGGCGAAGAGGACTACGTGCTCACCATCGCCCCGCTCACCGATGGCGAGGAGATGGTGTACCGGGTCATCAGCATCCAAGAGCTGCAGGTGCCCCGCCCGTGAGCACCCAACCGAGACCGGTGAACCGGCGTGCCCGCACCGCCCGGATCGTCATCGCCGCCCTCACCCTCGCCGTCCTCGGCCTGCTCGCGGTGGTGGTGAGACTCTCGTGGCCGGCGACCTATCCGGAGGCGCCCTGGGCGGAACTGCCCCCAGAGGAGGCGGGCGCGCCGTGGACCTCGTCGGACGACACCTACCGCGCACCGGAATCGGACCGGCTCGATGATGGCTGGCACGCGCTGAACACCGCGATGCGGGAGAAGGATCGCGAGGCGTTCCTCGCCTTCGCTTCCGGGGAGGCGGAGGAACAGATGGCGCGGTGGTGGGACAACACCTCCCGGATCGGGTGGGACACCGCCTACATGCTCCCGGCCGGCGGTCACTCCGAGCCGGTGAGGGAAGTCTTCCTCGGTGCCGAGTTAGCGTTCTCCGCCAGTCCCGCTCGCGGCTCGGGAAGCCCGGACGCGGGCCTGCGCCTCACCCAGGGTTTTCCCTATCACGTCACGGTGGAGGGAGAAGGGATGGACCTGCAGATCACCTCCCTCGAGCCCGTCTACGAGATGCCCTGGGACCAGGGCGAGCTCCACGTGGTCACGCGCGAGCACGTCGTGCTGTACGGGTTGGCGGATGAGGCGGACCTCGTCGAGGCGACGGCGGACGACGCCGAGCGGGCCGCCATCATCGCCCTCGAATCGATCGAGCGGCTCAGCGGGCAGACCTACACCGACGGGTTCGTCTCGGCGATCACGAACGACGAGGAGCGCTTCCTGGAGTGGCAATGGTCGCCGGGGATCGACGCCGCGGGTTTCGCCCGGCCGACCAGCCGTCCGTTCACGAGTGACTACCTGCCGGTCGACGTCGCCGTGGGTGAGGAATCGTCGGGGATGTTGGTGATGCTGGGCCCCGGGAGCGCGGACCAGCGCCTGTCCACCTTCGTGCACGAGTTCGGCCACGCGCTTCACTACCTCGCCCAACCCGTCGAGAGTGGCAGGGGCGATCTCTCCGCGAGCGAAGGGTTCGCCCGCTTCTTCGAGGAGTACTCGGGCGTGGAAGACATCTACTACGACTTCCGGGTGAAGAACATCGTCGCGACCGAGGGGCTGGAGTCCTTCTCCGCCGACGCGCTGCGCGACGCGGGGAACCCGGACCGGGTGGCCATCGCCTACGCCGCGGCGGGTCTGTATTTCCGGTTCGTCGATGAAACGGGCGGGGATGCCTGGCAGGTCGCGCTCGATGCGTTCCACTCCGGTGCGGGGTTGGAGGCCGCGATCAGCTCGGCCGGGCCCGAATTCAGCGAATCGGCGTGGCAGGCCTGGGTCGCGTCCTTATGAACACCCCGGGGTGAAACAGTCCCCGGCCGGTGGGCTCAGACCGGTAGCACGGCGCCGTTGACGACGCCCGCGCCCGGGGAAGCGAGGAACAGGTAGGTGGCCGCGAGGTCGCCCGGCGTGGGCCAACGGTCATGGTCGGCGTCGGGCATCGCTGCCCGGTTGGCGGGGGTGTCGATGATCGCCGGACTCACCGCGTTGACGCGGATCTGCGTGCCGGCCACGTCCCGGGCGGCCATCTGCACCAGGTGCAGGACGCCGGCCTTACTCACCGAGTACGCGAAACCGGCACCCACCGGAGCCGTGGCGGCGCGGCTCGCTGTGTGGACCAAGCGGCCCTGCCCCTCCTTCGCGAAGGATTGCAGGGTGCACTTCGTGACGATGGCTGCGCTGAGGAGATTGAGCTGCAACTGGGCCTCGAGTTCGGCGACGTCGAGCTCGGCGAGGGCGCCCCGCGGGGCGAACCCCCCGACGGTGTTGATCACCGCCCACGGCGTGGGCACTCGGGCAAACAACGCGGCGGCGCTGCTCTCGTCGGTGAGGTCGGCGCTCTCGTACCGTACCCCGGGCAGCTCCGCATTCCCGGGCGAGCGGCTCACCGCGAGGACGTCGGCACCGGCGCCGGCGAACGCCGTCACCAACCCCCGGCCGAGGGCGCCGTTCGCCCCGGTGATGAGTATCGATTTTCCGCGTAGATCCGACATCGCTGCCCCTAAGCCTTCGCTCTTCGTAGCCTCGACGATAGCCGAGGAGGATTTGCCCGCCTCGCGCGGTGCGCAGACCGGGCGTGTCAGCGCAAGCCGGTACATTGATGGTGGAGGTAAACGATGGCATGGCACGTGGGCCCGCTGTTAGGGTTCGATACGGAAACGACCGGGGTGGATGTGTTCACCGATCGGGTGGTGACGGCGGCGACCGTCCTCACCGAGGACGGCAGCGACGAGGTGAGGACCTGGCTCGTCGATCCGGGTGTGGAGATTCCCGCGGGGGCTGCTGCGGTGCACGGGATCACCACCGAGCACGCGGCCTCCCACGGGCGCGCACCGCGCGAGGCGCTCTGGGAGATCTCCCAGCAGCTCCACGACGCGATGGCCAACAACATCCCGGTGGTCGGGTTCAACGTCGCGTTCGACCTCACGCTCCTGGAATCGGAACTCGCCCGGCACGAGTTACCCACGCTCGCCGCCCGGCTCGGGCGCCCGCTCGCGCCGATCATCGACCCACTCGTGCTCGACCGCGGGTTGGACCGATACCGGCGCGGAAAGCGGACGTTGGAGTTCCTCTGCGCCCACTACGACGTGGCCACCGGAGCGCTGCACGACGCGGGTGAGGATGTTCGTGCCACGCTCGGTGTGCTCGGCGCGATCGCCGGGCGGTACGCGGACATCGTGTCGATGACGCTGGAGGACCTGCACACGTGGCAGGTGAGCAAGCACCGCGAGTGGGCCGAAAGCTTCAACTCCTGGCGGCAGAGCAAAGGTTTCGCCGGCCCGGGCGCCTCACCGCATTGGCCCGTGCAACTGGTCGAGTCGTGAACGTCGCGGCCGCCCCCTTCGCGCCGCTCGTCGAGCGATTGGGGATCGACGAGTACCTCGTTGCCGATCATCACCTCATCCCCCGGGCGGTTGCCCTCGCCGTCGTGGCGAAGCTCGGTTTCGACGAGGACGTCAACCTCAACGGCACCTCCCACGCGATCCTCGCGGACGTCTTCGAGGTCGCTGGGCGCCCGCAGGCGGCAGATAGCCTTGAGCGTCGCGACCTCGAGGCGGCGGTGGCCGAGCTCGTCGATCTCCTCGATACATTCCCGCAGCTCGCGCCTGCCCGGCCGCTGAAATCCACGCTCTGGGATCATTCCCCGGCGCTGCTGGCCACCTCGAAACTGGACGCGGTCAACCGGATCAGCGCGCTCACCGCCAGCGGGCCGGAGTCCCTGGGCCCGGGGTCGAAGGAACGCCGCTCCGTCTTTGAGAACCTCTACCGCGGACTCGGGTACGGTCAGCCCTCCCCATCCCACTCCAAACCGCAGCTCGCGGGGGAGATGCTCGAGCGCCTCGGCGGAGAGTGGGACAATTCGTGCTGGTCGAGCGGCTATACCGTCACCCTTGAAGGGCTGAACCGGCTCCTGCTCCTCGCCTCGTTCCGCCTCGGGGCGCGCACCCCTCAAGCCCCCACGCCCGCGCGGGAGGCGCAGCTGCTCCTCGCGCACCTTGCGCAGGTGCTGCGCGGCCCTGCGGGCCTCACCGAACCCTGGTCCGGGCGGTCAAGTGTTGACCGGATGCTCGCGGCCGCTTACCGCCACGCCCGGCACACCGAATGGGCGGGCTGGTTCTTCGAATTCCTTGCCCTCGATTCGCTCATCGAGGAGTTCGGCGGCGGCCCCCACGTCGTGGAGCCGGTGACGTTCGATTACAAAGCCAACTACATCTGGGATCTGAAGACCCACTCCCGGAACCAGAAAGAGATCCTTCTCCTCAACGACCAACGGGCGGTCAACGCGGCCGTCGGCCAGGGCGGGGGGCTGGGGTTCATCGTTCTGCACGGTGAACCCGGCTTCGACGGGGAGCCCGAGTTCTGGCGCTGGCATAAACAGATGCGCGCCGGTCGCGAGCTCAGCGACGCCGAGCTCGTGCGGGGCCCGGGCAGCCGGCGGCTGAAAACCAGCTTCCGCCCCCTCTCCCTGGAGGCGTATTGGCTCGACGCCGATGCGCTCCGCGACGGCTCGGCACTGCGCCCGTTCCGGCAGGGAAAGCAGGCGGACGGTTCGGCGCGGCATCCCAAATACCAACTTCACCTCAAGCGGGCCGAACACCTGCGGTTGCACTCGGTATCGCTCAGCCCGTAGCCTCCCGGGCGAGGAACGCTCGCGGGGCACTTGGGCCTAGGAGTCGGGGTGGATCTCGATCTCGACGCCGTCAGGATCGGTGACGTGCACCTTGATCAGGTCCCCTTGGCTCACTACCTTCGCCGGGTACCCGGCCTCCGTCAGCCGCTGAGCGAGGTCGGGGAGCTCCTCGCCGGTGACGAATCCCAGCCGGGCCAGGGGCACGCGGTCACGGGGATCCTCCTCCTCAGCGCGGTAGATCGGTTCGGACGCATCGGCGTAGTGCAACCCGATGATGCCGGCCGCACCGGGGCCGCGCAGGGATTCGAACCACTCGCTCGCGCCTGGATCCGGCGCGAAGCCGAAGTGCGCGAAGAACTCCAGGTCGATCGCGAAGTTCGGCGCGGGCCGGATCGCCGTGGCGATGAGGTCGGCTCGCGGGCGGGCACCATGCCGGTGATAGCCGTAGTCGTCCGCTTGTTCTTCGTTGATCCACATCCACTCCCCGTGCGGGCCGGCGACGACCGCGTGCCGGCCGTAGGCTTCGTCCCACACGAGGTATTCCAGGCCGATCCGAGAGGCGAGGTCGACGGCGTCTTCCACGGTTTTCGCCATGAGGTTGAGATAGGTCTGCCCGCCCGCGAACTTTCCTCCCGCGGCGTGGACCATCACCCGCCCCGCCCCGGCATGGAGTTCGGCGAACCCCTCGGAGTCGATGCGGCGGCGAAGGCCGAGCTCTTCGAGGAACGCGACCATCGCCGCGACGTCATTGGAGTACCGAAACGGCATCACCGAGAATTGTGCGCTCATGATTTCTCTCCGAGATTGTCCAAATACTCCGCCAGCGCGCGCTCGACCAGTCCCGAAAGGCTGCGTCCCTCATCGATCGCGCGGTGCTTGACCTGCGTGACGAGATCTCGAGGTAGGTAGACGTTGAACTGGACCTTGCGCTCCGGCGGAGTAACCATAGGTAGGATGCTAGCATTCTAGTCCTGGCGGCGCTACCCCGCGGTAGGACCGCCGGTTCTCAGCAGCGTCGCTCTGGCATAGCCACGATCAGGCCGCCCCGCTCCGGAGCCGGGCGAGCGCTTCTTGGTATTCATCGGTGGTCCCCTCGCCCCGCACCGTTTGAATGACGTGTTCGCCGACCCCGCGTTCGGCGAGATGGGCGGTGAGGCGAGCGACGTCGTCCTCACCCATGACGGTCGGGTCGACGGTGGTGCGCACCTGAACATCGACGCCCGATTCCAACACGAGGTCGAGGCTACGGAAGGCCGGGAGCGCTCCCCCGCGGGTGCGGGTGATCGCGTCGAACTGGTCGGGCATCGCCTTGATGTCCAGGCCGACCCAATCCACGAGGGGGAGGATCGCCGCCAGCCGGGTGGGGTAGGCGCCGCCGGTGTGTAGGCCCACCCCGTACCCGGCGGAGCGGACCCGCCGGATCGCATCGATGAGGGCAAGCTGCCGAGTGGGCTCCCCGCCGGAGAACACGACGCCATCGAGCAGCCCGCGCCGACGTTCCAGGAGCGCCGCCACCTCCGTCCACGAGGCCTTTCCCGGGGTGCGGGGGTCGATGAGGGTGGGATTGTGGCAGTACGTGCATTGCCAGGGGCAACCTTGGAGGAAAACTGTCGCGGCGAGCTTCCCGGGCCAGTCGCAGGTGGAGTAGCCGACCAGCCCGGCGATCTGCAGCTCCGCCGCCGCCGGGGCGCGCCTCATCGGCCTGCGGGGACCAGGTCCGCGGCCGCTTCGGTGAACGCGGTCCGCTCGTGATACTCCCCCGTCTTGCCGATGTTGAACGAGCTCACGGGTCGGAAGTAGCCCATGACTCGGGTCCACACCTCGCAGGCCTGCGGCTCGGCTTCGGGGAATTCTAGGGCGCAGCGCCAGCACGTGAAGTGCTCCCCGGAGAGGTAGCCGTGCACGGGGCAGGTGGAGAAGGTGGGGGTGACGGTGAGGTAGGGGAGCCGCGAGCTCTCCAGCGATCTGCGCACGAGCTCCTTGCACGCCTCGCCGCTGGAGACCGCCTCGCCGAGGTAGAGGTGCAACACCGTGCCGCCGGTGTATTTCGTCTGCAGTTCCTCCTGGCGCACGAGCGCTTCGAACGGGTCGTCGGTGAAGCCGACGGGCAGTTGGGTGGAGTTCGTGTAGTACGGGTTGGATTCCGTTCCCGCCTGCAGGATGCCGGGGAACCGGGCGCGGTCCTCCTTCGCGAACCGGTAGGTCGTCCCTTCGGCGGGCGTCGCTTCGAGGTTGTACATGTTTCCGGTTTCTTCCTGATAGGTGGCGATCCGCTCGCGCACGTGATCGAGCAGGCGCACGGCCATCGCGTGGCCCGCCGGGGTGGTGATGTCGTGCTCGCCCGCGGGGTGGCGCGGGCTGGCGGTGAAGTTGCGGATCATCTCGTTCACCCCGTTCACCCCGATCGTGGAGAAGTGCGCATCGAGGCTGCCCAGGTAGCGTTTGGTGTAGGGGAACAGGCCGGTGTCGATCCCCTGCTGCACCACGCGGCGCTTGGCTTCCAGGGAGTCGCGCGCGAGGTCCATGAGGCGGTCCACCTCCCGGTACAGGCCCGCTTCGTCGCCGGCGTGCACGTGGCCGAGTCTCGCGCAATTGAGGGTGACGACGCCGAGGGAGCCCGTTTGTTCCGCGGAGCCGAAGAGTCCGTTGCCACGCTTGAGGAGCTCTCGCAGGTCGAGTTGGAGGCGGCAGCACATCGAGCGGACGTCGCCGGGCTCCATGTCGGAGTTGATGAAGTTCTGGAAGTAGGGCAGCCCGTATTTCGCGGTCATTTCGAACAGGAGCTGCGTGTTCGGGGAGTCCCAGTCGAAGTCCGGGGCGATGTTGTAGGTGGGGATCGGGAAGGTGAAGACCCGCCCGCCGGCGTCGCCCTCGGTCATCACTTCCATGAAGGCGCGGTTGATGAGGTCCATCTCGGCCTGGAGCTCGCCGTAGGTGAATTCGCACTCCTCACCGCCGATGAGGGGCGCCTGCTCGGCGAGGTCGGCGGGCGGGGTCCAGTCGAAGGTGAGGTTGGTGAACGGGGTCTGGGTGCCCCAGCGGGAGGGGACGTTGAGGGAGAACACCATCTCCTGCAGTCCCTGGTAGACCTCGTCATAGGTGAGTCGGTCGATGCGGACGAAGGGCGCGAGGTAGGTGTCGAAGGAGGAGAACGCCTGCGCCCCGGCCCATTCGTTCTGCATCGTGCCGAGGAAGTTGACGATCTGCCCGAGCGCGGCCGAGAGGTGGCGGGGCGGATTCGATTCGACCTTCCCCGGCACGCCATTGAGCCCTTCCTCGAGGAGCCGGCGCAAGGACCAGCCCGCACAGTAGCCACCGTAGACGTCGAGGTCGTGGATGTGGAAGGCGCCTTCGCGGTGCGCTGCTTCGATCTCGCCGCCATAGATCGCGGAGAGCCAGTAGTTCGCGGTCACCTTACCGGCGGTGTTGAGGATGAGTCCGCCGAGGGAGTACCCCTGGTTCGCGTTCGCGTTCACTCGCCAGTCGGACCGGTCGAGGTACTCGTCCATGGTTGCGATCGCGTCGACGTTGACGACGGGACGTGGGCGGTTAAGGGAGGCCGTTGCGTGGGTTGGCATCGATGACTTCTTTCTATCGCGGAAAACACTACATGTTGTGGTCGCTAAGGGTTGCTACCACTAGATGTTGTCATCGCTGGCGAGATCACGCTGTAGGACCTTCGGCCTAGGAGCGCTGACAGGTTGTAGGAAAACACGCCGGGACCTGCCCTTGACACGCGCGCCGGCCGGCGCGGGAGGTCAACCCCCTCGCGCAACTCGGGACAGCGGCGCAGAATGGGATCATGAGCACGACAACCGGCCACTCCAGCGCGCCGCAAGCGCAAACTGCCACGAGCGATCCGCGGGAACAGATCACCTACGGGGTCCTCATGGCCGGAGGCCGGCTCGCGCCGCGCTCGTTCTCCTCCAGGCAGGAGGCCGAGGACTGGGCGCAGGAGGATGAGCAGGTGGTTGCGTGGAACCTCGTGTGCGACTGTGACATGTAAGCACGCGCTCTAGCGGGCAGCTCGTTCGTACCTGCCCGGGCTCGCGCTTCACCTTCAGGAGAATACCGCCGCGAGCGTCGCCTCTGTGCCGCGGTAGGGCGATTCCGGCCGGGGCCAGTGGATGATGACGTCGCTGAAGCCGAGTTCGCTGGCGCGGGCGATCTGCTCCTGTGCGTATGCGGGACTCGTGAGCGTGGGCGGGCCGCCGGCATCGAGTGAAAGGTACCGCGCGAGCTTCGGCGCGCCTTGCGGGCGCGCGCTCTCTTCGATCTCGTCCATCGCCGCGGCGTACTCTGCAACGCCCCGCCACCAATGTTCACGTTGCGCCACCGGGTCTGCTTCAAGCTCTGGGGCGGGTGCGGTTTGCGGTCCCGTCGTGACCCACCCCTGGCCAAACCGTGCGGCCAGGCGCATCGCGCGCGGCCCGTTTGCTGCGATGACGAACGGCGCGCGCGGTTGCTGAACGCACGGCGGGCGCCCGCGAGCGCCGTGCACGGAATAGAACTCGCCGTCGTGCGTCACCGCGTCCTCAGTGAGTAACCGGTCGAGCAGCGGGACGAATTCTTCGAACCGGCGCGTTCGTTTCCCTCGGGTGTGACCGGCTCCGAGAAGGTTCGCGTCCGTGTTTCCGCCCGCTCCCAATCCAAGAATTGCCCGGCCGCCAGAGATATCGTCGAGGGTGGCGAGGTCCTTGGCCAGGAGCGCGGGGTGGCGGAAGTTCGGGGAGGCGACGAAGGTGCCCAGCGGGAGCGTCGAGGTCACAATCGCCGCGGCGGTGAGGAAGGGAAAGGTCGAACGCCACGGCGAGTCCGGTAGGCCGCCCCAGATGAGGTGGTCGTAGGTCCATCCATGGTCGGCGCCCAGATCTTCGATGCGGCGCCACTTGTCGGCCGCCTCGCGCCACGGGTCCTCCGGCAGGAGGCACACTCCGATGCGTGGCCGGGTAGGGGCGGGCGGGGATGGGCACATCGGGATCTCCAAGCGTTACGGCGTCCTACCACCGTACGGCCTGTGCTCCCCTCCCGCGGCGAAATCGCCCCGTGGCGCCTAACGGGTGTGGAGCATTCGCAGCTTCCACACCTCGGGCCCCTCCTCGAGGTAGGCGACCTCGATCGCGCCGTCGAAGAGTTGCTCGATCTGCCGCAGCAGCGGCAGCGGGTTGTGGTGGGCGACGAGAACCATCCCGCTGCCCGCCTGCAGGCCTCGAAGCGCACCGAACACCGTCGCGTGGCGGATCGCATGGGGAATCTCCCGGACGTCCAACTCCGGAAGACCCTCGTCCACTTCTCCGCAGCCGCAGCCCCCCTCGTGGCCGTGGCCATTCTGCCCGGAGACGTCCTGCACGGGGATGAGGTCAGGCCCGCCCTGCGCCGCCGGTCCCGGCTGCGCCGAATCGGTAGCCTTGCGTAGGATACCGGGCACCTCGGGAGTGCCACCGGAGGTTTCGATAAGAGTGAGGAGCACGCGGGAACGAACGGGCGCGCGTACGGCGTGTTCAACTGCGGCCTCTAGGTGCAACACTCCCCCGACGCCCAGGTCCACCTCGCGGCCCTCTACGTCGACCTTCACCCCACCCGTCATCGTTTGGATGAGGATGGGGCCCTTGGCGATGTGGTCGGGAAGAACGGCCCCCTCCCCGAAGGAGATGCACATGAGGGTGATGCCCGGTCGCTTTGCGACGGGATACACCTTGATCTCACCGGCGATGATCGGGGTCGCGGCGGCAAGTTCCTCTGCGCCGGAGACAAGGACGGGGGACGCGGTTGCGCTGATAGTCATAGTGGCTCCTCACTGCTCACAATAATTAATACTACAGCGCTTTGTAATAATTGAATTCCGGCCTCAGGCGAGCGAGAGGAAGAGCTTTTCCAGCTCTTCCGGGTCAGTCTCCCCATCGGGGTTCGTCAGGCACTCGCGCAACGCGGTGGAGATGACGAGGAAGCCCGCGCGGTCCAGTGCCTTGGAGACCGCCGACAGCTGCTGGACGACCTCGCGGCAATGGGCGCCGGATTCCGCCGCAGCAATGACTGCCCCGAGCTGCCCATGGGCGCGCCGGAGCCGGTTGAGGATCTTCCGCTCCGCGGCCTGCGTCGCGGCGTCGCCGCCCTCCACCATCGCGCCGACGCTCCCGCTGAGTTCTTCCGACATCTCTTCTCCGTTTCTGGCCGACGGCCTCCTGTGCAGTTGACACCGATTGTACCCCCGGGGGTATAGTTCCACCAGATACCCCCGAGGGTATAAGGCTCGGAGAAGGAGAGTTCGAGAAAACCATGTGTCGTCCCACCACGTGCCGCGTCTGTGAAAAAACAACCTGGGCGGGGTGCGGCCAGCACGTCCACGCGGTGCGCCGCACGGTTCCCGCTGGGAAATGGTGCAACGGCACCCACACCGCGGACGAGGTCGCCGCGGCAAGAGCCCGCCGTCCCGGCCTCTTCGCTCGCCTCTTCAGGCGATGACTCCCACCAACTGCTCACGCTCATTCGAAGGATCACGATGTGTCACCAAATCATCTGCCTCCGCTGCGGTAAACCCACCTGGGAGGGATGCGGGTTCCATATCGAACAGGCACTCGCTGACGTTCCCCCGCGTGCCCGGTGCACGTGCAAATAGTTCCCCTCCCGCCCGAGACCTAAGGAATTCTCATGCTGCTTGAACGTATCTATGACGATGACCTCGCCCAGGCGTCCTACCTCATCGGCTGCCAAGCCGAAGGGGAAGCCGTCGTCGTCGACCCTCGCCGCGACATCGACGTATACATGCGCGTAGCCGCAGAGAACGACATGCGTATCGTGGGCGTGACGGAGACCCACATTCACGCCGACTACCTCTCGGGCACGCGCGAACTGGCCGCCGCCACCGGCGCAGCGATGTACGTCTCCGACGAGGGCGGGCCGGATTGGACCTACGGTGAAGGTTTCGATGAGGCGATCCGGATGCGGAACGGGCACGAGATCGCGGTGGGGAACATCCGCCTGCGCGCACTCCACACTCCGGGGCACACCCCTGAGCACATGTCGTTCCTCATCACTGATCACGCGCAGTCACCCGAACCCGGTTTCCTGCTCACCGGCGACTTCGTGTTCGTCGGGGATCTCGGTCGGCCCGACCTCCTCGACGAGGCCGCCGGCGGCCTCGATACCCGCTTCGCCGGCGCGCAAGACCTGTTCGCGTCGCTGCGAGAAACATTCCTCACCCTCCCCGATTACGTCCAGGTGCTCCCCGCCCACGGTTCGGGCAGCGCGTGCGGGAAGGCGCTCGGCGCGGTGCCGACCTCCACGGTGGGCTACGAACGCCACTTCTCCTGGTGGGCGACGTACCTGAAGAATGACGACGAACAAGGCTTCATCGACGAGCTCCTCTCCGGCCAGCCGGATGCGCACGCCTATTTCGGGCGGATGAAGGTAGAGAACCGGATGGGCCCGGCGATCCTCGGCGCGCCGGGCGCGCTCAAGGAATACTCCGCCCCGGAGCTCGCCCGCGCCCTGGATTCCGATGCGGTGATCTTCGTCGACACCCGCGACATCGACGACGTCCACGAGGGAACGGTAGACCGCGCCCTCAACCTTCCCGGAGTTCAGAAGGCGGCGACCCACGGAGCCTGGGCGTATGATCCGCGGTCAGAAACCCGGCCCCTTGTGCTCCTCGCGGAGGATGCCGACCACGCCGCCGCGTTCCGAGATCACCTCGTGCGGGTGGGAATCGACGCGGTCGCCGGTTACATCACGACGCTCGACGGGCTGGAGCTGGTGCCGCCGAAAGTCGTTAGCGTCGAGGAGCTCCCCGGCCTCGACTATGCGCTCCTGCTCGACATGCGCAACAAGACCGAATTCGCCGATGGTCACGTTCCGGGTGCCACGCAGCTCTCGGCCGGACGCGCCCTCTGGCACGCCAACGAGCTCCCCCGGGACGCAACGATCGTCACCTACTGCCAATCGGGCCGGCGAAGCGGCGTAGCGAGCGCCGCCCTTCGCCGCGCCGGGTTCGATATCGCCGAGCTCAACGGCTCCTACAACGCCTGGATCGCGGCGCCGGGCAATCGACCTGTGAGGCACGACGGCGAAACAGCAGCCTGATGGCAACCGTGTGGGTGGGGCTCGGCCTCGCCGTCGTCGTCGGCGTCGCACTCGGGCTGCTCGGCGGCGGAGGATCGATCCTCACCGTTCCGATCCTCACCTACGTCGTGGGATTCGACCCGCAGGAAGCCATCGCCGCCTCGCTGTTCATCGTCGGAGTAACGAGCGCCATCGGGGTGCTCTCCCACGCCCGCGCGCGCCGGGTGCGGTGGCGGGTCGGCGTAATTTTCGGGGCCGCCTCCATGGTGGGCGCGTTCTTCGGCGGGTTCGCCGGCGGCCGGATCCCCGGGTCGGTCCTCATGATCCTGTTCGCGATCATGATGGTGGCCACGGCAGCGGCGATGCTCCGCGGGCGGAAACAGTCTGCGCCTGTCGTCCACCCGCGCGGGCACCTGCCGATCCTCAGGATCCTCCTGGACGGGCTCGCCGTGGGAGTCGCGACGGGGCTCGTCGGCGCGGGCGGCGGGTTCCTCGTCGTCCCCGCTCTCAATCTTCTCGGCGGGCTGCCGATGGCGGTCGCCGTCGGCACCTCGCTGCTCGTCATCGCGATGAAATCCTTCGCGGGTCTCGGCGGCTACCTCGTGTCCGTGCAGTTCGATTGGCCCCTCGTCCTCGCCTTCACCCTCATCGCGATCGGAGGCTCGTTTGCGGGCTCGGCCCTTGCCGGGCGGATCCCCGAGAAGGCGCTGCGCAGAGGTTTCGGGTACTTCGTGCTCGTGATGGGCGCACTCGTGCTCGTGCAGGAGGTTCCTGAGGTTCTGCACACCGTGGGTGAGTACGCCTCAGCGGGGTGAGCTCTTCGCCCACCCCGCTGAGTTTCGCCCGCCCCTGACTGGTGGGGCGAGCGGGCCGGCCGCTGTCAGATGAGGTCGGCTTCGCTCCATTCCCGGGGCGCGCCGGGATCGCTGGGAGCGCTCGCATCCGCCGGGGTCTGGCCCTCACCAGGAACGGACTGCTGCGGGGACGCCGCGGTATAGGGTCCGGTTCCCGCGTTCCGATGGGCGTCCTGCGCCTCCCGCTGGGCCTGCTTCTTCTGCGACCAGGACGCATACGCCTGGGAGATTTGCTTCCGGAACACCACGAGCACGAGGGCAAGGGCAACGATGAACGCCGCGATGACCCCGAGTGTGATCCACGCGCTGAGCTTCACCGAGGAGAGTTCGAAACTCTGATCGCTCAACTCATCCAAGGATTCTGCCGAGGTCTCTTCCGCGCCCTCCTCCGCAAGGCTGAGCGCACCCTGCGGCTCGATGCGGTGGGTGACCCCTTCAGCGACGGGCGCGTTACCGAGCAGTTCGGCGAGGTTGGCATGCAGGTAGACGCTCTGTTCCTCGCGGAAGAACGTGCCGGGCCGTTCCGTCGTTTCGATGTGTGCCCCGGGCAGGAACGCTGCGGTGTTCTCGTTGAACTCCTCGTAACTCACCCGATCGAGAGTGAGGGTCAGCGTCGTCAATTCGTCCGACTCCGACACGTCGAGCCGGCCCACCGCTTCTTCCGGCGTGAGGGACTCCGTGAGTTCCTCGGTGACGGCACCGCCGTCGAGAGAGACGTCGACAATCGTTTCGATCGTCGAGTCCGGCCAGAGTTTCGTCGTCACCTCCACCGCGTGGAGCTGGACGCTCGCCGAGAACTCCAGCGGCGTCGCCGACACCTCTTCCATGACGACTTGGTGATCCTGGTCCGGCTCGGCGTAGCCATCGAACTCCCAGTGCGCGGGCACCCGGAGCGTGTCGGTCATCGTCGGGGCGTCTTCGGAGCACATGTTGACGCAATCGGCCATGTTCACGATCGTCGTGTGCACCTGGGCGCCGGAGGAGTCTTGTTCGACCGAGAATTCGACGGCGTCGGAATCGAGCGCCGTCGCCGTCTTCGCCGCGAGCCCGTCGGCGTCGTCGGCGGCGAATTCCACCGTCCACGTGATCGGGTCACCGCTCGACTGCTCGAGGTCGCCGCCCTCGGGCACGATGGACTCGAAGAACGCGTCGAACTCTTCCGGATCCTCCTCGTAGACCTCCGAGCTCATGGAGTAGCGGATGATCCGGCTGAAACTACCCGGCTCGAGGAGGGAGGTCTCCATCTCGACGAGCGCGAGGCCGCGATCCTGGACGTTACTCACCTGGAACGGTTCGTGGGCCGCTTCGGTCTCGTCTCCGAACTTGAGCTCCTTGTCGCCGGAATTGTCCAACGCGTCGCTGGCCGCATCGGAATCAACGAGCCCCTCGTCCTCTAACGCGATGACGAGCCATTCGAGCAGCTCGTCGGAGGTGAAGCTCTCTTCGACCACGACCCCTTGAACGAAGAGGGTATCGGGCACGGAGATGTCCGCCTGGAGTTCGGTGTCGTCAACGAGGGCCGAAACCTTCTCGAGATAGTCCTCCGGCGAGTCGAATTCCAGGGTGAAGGTCGCTTTGAGATCGCCGTCGTCGGTGGTGATATCGGAGACTTCCAGCTGCTCGGGAAGGTTCTCCTTGATCACGGCTTCGAGGTCGTCGACGGAGCCTTCGACGTACTCCTCGAAGTCACTCTCGGAGAGAGTCAGGTGCATCTCACGCGTG
Organism: Beutenbergiaceae bacterium; assembly: GCA_035301585.1. Lineage (GTDB taxonomy): Bacteria > Actinomycetota > Actinomycetes > Actinomycetales > Beutenbergiaceae > HY158. The sequence goes on from DATGUB010000067.1 coordinate 20,889, forward strand.
CCCGATTCATCCTTCTCCACGGTGAGCACCGTATCGATCCGGGCACCGCAGCCGACGAGCACGATCATCGCGAGGGTTGCCGCCAGGAACGCTTTCCAGCGGGGTAACAGGGAGTTTTCCATGTGGCTGCTTCCTAGAAGACGGAGTCGACGCTGGGAATCTGCATCGCATCGAACACCGCTGCGGCCCCCATGATCGAGATGATCAGCCACAGGATGAAGAACATCGTCAGCGCAGCCACGGTGAGCAGGGCGTAGGGCACCATCACGCTGCGAGCAGGTCGGAGGTGTTGGTTGACGCCGACGTAGAGGATCAGCTCCGCTACGATCGCGATCGCGAGGAGCGGAAGCATTGCGAGGGTCTTGACGACCACCCCGAACCCGCCGGGCATGAATGCCAGCAGGAGCGAAGGGGCGAGGATCGCTGCGTGCACGTAGGCGTTGACGGAAACGAGCTGCGCGGCGTCGAGGAAGGAAGAAGGCCCGGGCCGGCTCATCAGCGTCCACTTGATCGTGAGCACCCGGATGACGTACCAGGACGCGACCGCGAGGACGACGATGAAGAACGCGAAGACGTACGACCCGAACGAGGGTCCTCCGATGAGCGAACCGAAATCGCCGAGGCTCCGCCGCACGGCGAGGGACTGGATGAACATCGTTACGACCATGACCAGTGCCGCGACGATCGCGTTCGCGCCGAACGCGGTGATCCACTGAATGTGCCCGGCTCCTGCTCGCGCGGGCTGCTGGACGGCGTCGGCTGTGTCGCCTTTCCAAATCGCCTTCAGGCTGGTCAGGTAGAGCCGAAGTGAGGGAAGCAGCGGGTTCTCTTGGCCAGTCGTAGGCGGCGTTGCAGCGCCGTACTGCGCGGCATCCGCGGGCGCAGCGGGTTGCGCGCCTGCCGCCGGGTCCCCGTACTGCGAGGCCGCTTGCCCGCTCGGGGGGTATTGCCCCGGGTGGGGCTGTTGCGGCTGCGGATAGGGGTTGGCGTCGGCACCCGATGGGTCAGGGGCGGCGTCGGAGGTAGGAATCTGCGTGGTTTCCTCCTCGTTCACCGCTGGGCCCTGATGCGATTCCTCCGGCGACTGATTCGGCTCCGTCAATTTATTCTCCGTTGCAGTTCTGCACGCGTGTGTGGGCCGGAATGTGGACGCACTTCCTGCGCGCTCACATTCCGGCCGCGAAAATTAGCACTCATGAACATACCAATAAACGCCAGGTAGACCTGCGGCCAAAACATTTATCTCATTCCGCTGATATTTACCGGAGCGATTTATCTTCGGGCGTTTTCTGCTGACACTCCCGGGTGTCCAGATAGCGTGCACTTCCCGAGGGAATCACCGGCCGCCGCTATGGATGACGTAACCTTCTCTGCATGACGACTTCCACTGCCCTGCCGGGAAGCCTCACCTGGCTTCCCGCCCAAGAACACGCCGAATTACTTGCAAAACCTGTTGCCGCCGCGGTCACTGGGCTCGAGGCATTCGTTGCTGAAATCGACCCGGAACTAGCCGACACTGCGGCGTTCTGCGACACCTATGGCGTCGCGCTCGAGGAGTCTGCGAACTGCGTCGTCGTCGAGGGGCGGCGCGGAGAGGAATCGAGCCTTGCGGCCGTGCTCGTGCTGGCAACCGACCGGGCTGATGTGAACAAGACCATACGCAAGCATCTCGGAGCTCGGAAAGCCTCCTTCGCGCCGATGTCGACGGCGACCTCGCTCACGGAGATGGAATACGGCGGGATCACTCCGATCGGCATCCCCTCCGATTGGCCGATCCTCATCGACGAAGCTGTTGCCGCGGGCGGCTGGCTCATCGTGGGCTCGGGGATCCGAGGCAGCAAGATCGCAGTTCGCGGTTCAGACCTTGCCCAGTTGCCGGGTGCCGAGGTACTTGCACTGACGATTTAGCCAATCCCCTGGAACCAGCGGAGTTGTTCGCGCTACGAGCGAAGCCAGGCCAGGTCCGCCTTGTGCTCCTCGGCCCCGCCGGGGGTTTCCAGGATCACCGGTGCCTGCGCCTCGCGGATCGCGGCGCGCAGGTCCACTTCGGGGATTTCCCCCTCGCCCAGATTCGCGTGCCGATCCGCGCCCGAGCCCTGCGCATCCCGAGAGTCGTTCGCGTGCACAAGGTCGATCCTGCCCGTCGCCGCGCGGATGCGGTCCGCGAGCCCGGGCAGATCCTCCCCGGATGCCCACGCGTGGCAGGTGTCGAGGCAGAAGCCGACCCGCTCGCCGTCCTTACCCGCGAGCACGGCTGGCCATAGGTCGGCGATGCGATCGGCACCGCGGGCGACAGCTCCGTCCCCGCTGGCGGTATTTTCAATGAGGATGGGAACGTGCATGTCGACGGCGTCGAGCGCCTTGCGCCAGTTGTCGTAGCCGACGTTGAGGTCCTCTCCGGCGTGGCCGCCGTGCACGATGAGCCCGCGGGCGTCGATTTCCGCGGCGAGGTCGAGTTGCGCCTGGAGAAGCTTGCGGCTGGGGATACGGATGCGGTTGTTGAGGGAGGCGACGTTGATGATGTATGGCGCGTGAACGTAGATCCCCACTCCTGCCTCCTGGGCCGCGCCCTTCAGCGCCGAGGCACCCCCGGGAAAGGCGAGTTCGTGCCCTTTCCACGCGGTGGGCGCGCCGATCATGATTTGAATGATGCTCGCGCCGCGGGCCTTGGCGTCGTCGATTGCGGACTCGGCGTGGACGTGGGCACCTAGCGGGAAATTCGTCATGGTTTCAGCCTGCCAGATCGCCGCCGGTTTCGCTTCCGCCAATCGTGTAACGATGGAGCATGGCTAGATGCTTTGGGAACGGCGATGACCTCTACAGTCACTACCACGACACCGAGTGGGGCGTGCCGCTCGCGGGCTTCGGGGTGAACGAGGCGGAGCTTTTCGAGCGCCTGAGCCTGGAGGTGTTCCAGGTCGGGCTGAGCTGGCTCCTCATTCTCCGGCGCCGGGAGGCGTTCCGCGAGGCGTTCGCCGGTTTCGACCCCGCCATCGTCGCGGAGTTTGACGACTCGGTCATCGAAGGACTCCTCGCGAACGAAGGGATCATCCGCAATCGGCGCAAGATCGAAGCGACCATCAACAACGCACAGCGACTCCTCGACATGCACGCCAACGGCGAAAGCCTTGCCGGGCTGTTCGCCGCGCACCGGCCGAGCCGGGCCGTTACCCGGCGCCACGCATACGCGGATCTGCCCACGTACATCGATGAGGCCGCTGACTTGTCGAAGGCGATGAAGAGTCGGGGCTTCACCTTCGTCGGCCCGACGAACGTGTACGCGATGATGCAGGCGCTCGGGATCGTCGACGACCACCTCGTTTCGTGCCCCGTCGCTGAGCAGCTCGATGCCAGACCCACGGGCGCCGACGTGTGGGATGAGGTGAGTGAACGCACACCCACGGAGAAGTAAGAGCGCCAGTTTTTCTCCTTATAGTTGAACGAGTAGTTGAATCGGCAACAATCTGGAGTGTTTGAATGAAGATCGGCGTCATCGTTGGCAGCACGCGGCGCGGCCGCAAGGGCGATCAGGTCGGGCACTGGGTCGCACGGCGTGCGGCGGAGCAGAACACCGCGCAGGGTGGGCAAGCAGAGTTTGAGGTCATCGATCTCGCCGATCACCGGCTCGGGTTTTATGAGGATGAGGTCCACCCCGCCGGGGCGAACAAGCAGTACTCCGATCCGGCGACCCAGGCGTGGAGCGACCGCATCGACGGTTTCGACGCGTACATCTTCGTCACCCCCGAGTACAACCATTCCGTGCCGGCACCGATGAAGAACGCCTTCGACATGCTCTTCCACGAGTGGGCACGCAAGGCAGTCGCGTTCGTCTCCTACGGCGCAGCCGGCGGGATCCGGGCGGTGGAGCACTGGCGAGCGATCGTTGCAAACGCCCACATGCTCGATGCGCGTTCGCAATTGACGGTCTTCTTAGAAACCGACTTCGTCAACGACGTCTTCACCCCGAACCCGCAGCTGGAAACGAACCTCACCGGAGTCGTCGACGAACTCCTCCAGCTAACTCACGCCTCCAAAACGCTGCGCGTGAACGCATAGGGAAGGCACAATAAACCCAGTTGGTTCGCGCCAACTATTCTCAAGGCCGTTGGCCTTCAGAAAGACCAGTAATGGTCCGGTGGGTGCGCTCGTCCCCCAGGGCGCACCCACCGTCTCTGTCAGTAGTAATGCGCGCCACACCCGAAAATGACTAGACCTGCCTCCCGCCGTCTCCTACCGTAAGAGGTACACAGGGAAGGAGGTGGTCCGTAACAGTGTTTTCTTTTCGGACTTGTGAGGTGACTGTCCGCTAGCGCGGAAAGTCTCGCGGTGGCGAATACCAAACAGTCACCGGCGCCCATGGAACCGTCAATTAGTCCGCGGCGGTAGCGATATTCGCAATCCATGGGCGTTTCCATGTCCACATACCCGCCCCGGCCGGTCGATTCCTGATCCACAATGGTGTGATGGCACTCAAACTGGGTTTCCACACCGGCTATTGGTCTGCAGGCCCGCCCCCCGGTGCGGCGGAGGCCGTTGCCGCCGCAGGGGAGCTAGGCATCGATTCGGTCTGGACGGCGGAAGCGTACGGCTCCGACGCGTTCACTCCCCTGGCATGGTGGGGCGCGAGCAGCACGAAGGTTCGCCTTGGCACGGGGATCGCGCAGATGGCCGCGCGCACCCCCACCGCCACGGCAATGGCCGCCCTCACCCTCGACCATTTGAGCAACGGCCGGTTCATCCTCGGCCTCGGCGCATCCGGACCGCAGGTCGTCGAGGGGTGGTACGGCCAGCCCTATCGGAAACCCCTCGCCCGCACCCGCGAGTACATCTCGATCATCCGCGACGTGCTCCGGCGCGAAGCGCCCGTCACCGCGCCCGGCCCGGCCTATCCGCTCCCCTACGGCGACGGGCAAGGTAAGCCGCTACTTTCCACGGTGCACCCCCTCCGTGCGGACCTGCCCATCCACCTCGCCGCGCAGGGCCCGAAGAACACCGAGCTCGCCGCCGAAATCGCCGACGGCTGGCTCCCCGCGTTCTTCTCGCCGCGCCATGACGCCGACTATCGTGAGCGGTTGCAGGCCGGGTTCGCCCGCCGTTCAGAAGAAATCTCACCGGCGGCCGGCTTCGAGGTGAGCGCGTCGGTGCCGGTGGCAATCGGCACAGACATCGAGGACGCCGCGACACACCTGAAGCCACACGTCGCCCTCTACGTCGGCGGGATGGGGTCGGCGACGGACAACTTTCACCGCAACGCCATCGCTCGGCTCGGGTGGCAGGAGGAATGTGAGGAGATCGCCGAGCGTTACCGAGCGGATAAGCGCGCGGCCGCCGAAGCGGTTCCCACTGAACTCGTGCTCGACATCGCCCTCGCCGGCAACCCGGAGCAGTTGCGCGAGCAGTTCGCCGCATGGCAGGACACGTGCTTGACCACCTTCATCATCCAGACTGATCCGCGGGCACTTCCCGCCATCGCGGACGCCCTTTTGCCTGAGTAACCGGCCTCGCGAGTCCTTCTCGATTGCGGCGATCGCTGCGCAACCTGGCATGCTGGAGAGATGGACTTTCGAATCTTTACCGAACCGCAGCAAGGCGCCACCTACGACGACCAGCTCCAGCTCGCGTTAGCAACTGAACGACTGGGTTTCGACGCGTTCTTCCGCTCGGACCACTACGTGTCGATGGGGGACGGCGATGGACTGCCCGGGCCGACGGATGCGTGGACGACGCTGGCTGGGCTCGCTCGGGAGACCTCGACGATCAAGCTCGGGACTCTCGTGAGCTCCGCGACGTTCCGCCACCCCGGGATTCTCTCGATCCAGGCGTCCCAGGTTGATCAGATGTCCGGCGGGCGGGTGGAACTCGGTCTTGGCGCGGGCTGGTTCGAAGCCGAACACCAGGCGTATGGGATCCCCTTCCCGCGGCGCCGGTTCGATCGCCTCACCGAGCAGCTCGAGGTGATCTCGGGACTCTGGGCCACCCCCGCCGGTCAGCAGTTCAATTACGACGGGGAGCACTACCAGCTGCGCAACTCCCCCGCGCTCCCCAAACCGGCCCACGACATTCCGATCATCATCGGCGGGCACGGCGCCAAGCGCACTCCCGCGCTCGCGGCAAGGTTCGCCTCCGAATTCAACATTCCGTTCGGCGCCTTCGAAGATGTCAAACCCATCTTCGACCGGGTCCGCCGTGCGTGTGAGGACGCCGAGCGCGACCCGAACGAACTCACCTATTCCGCCGCGTTCGTCGTATGCGTCGGCGAAACCGAGGAGGCGTTCGTGCAGCGGGCCAAGGCCATCGGCCGCGACCCGAAGGAGCTGCGCGACGCAGGGATCGCCGGCACCCCCGCCGAAGCGGTCGA
>DATGUB010000068.1:0-4029 GCA_035301585.1 Beutenbergiaceae bacterium
AGTAGTGCCATGAGCAGTTCCCCGGGGCGGGACGGGTGGCCCAGGGCGAGGGGAATCCGGAACCAGCCAGGCCGGCCGTACCGAGGAATGACGGTGATACCCAGCCGCCACAACCGCTCCGCAAGATCGATGAGGAGCCGGTCAGGTTCCACCTCGCTGGACTCCTCCGATTCGAAGGGCTCCGGGCCCGTCTCCGCGAACTCCAGCAGGTCGCGAAGGAGCTTCGCCCCGTCCGAGCGCAGGCGCTGCGGGTCGAGCTCGGCGGCGGAGAACGAGGAGACGACGCACAGCCGCTTCCTGCTTGCATCGATCGCGTCGACGAGCAGGCCCTCGCCGTGGGGCCCAGATACTGCCCCGAAGCGATGCAACACTCGCCCGTGGGGCGTCTTGCCGTAACCGAGGGTCAGGATGACCGTGTCCCTGCGCAGGCCCGCGGCGCCGTCGACACTCACGACGGTGAACGGTTCGGGGGCGTCGGCGCCGAAGAACTCCGCGAGCGCGGAAGAGTCTTGCGCCGTTTGCGCAACCGCCTCGCGCACGCGGTCGGCGTGGCGGGCGTTGAGCGCGACGACGGCCAGGGACTCCTCCGAACGGGAAAGAACGTGGTCGATGACGAGGTCGACCACCCGGTCCACCTCGACTTGGACGCTCTCGACCACCTCGGAATCCGGGGCGGGCATCCCTACGCCATCGACCACCTCGAGGCGCACGACTTCGGTCTCCACCTGTGGGGGGCTCGGCACCGGCTGGATCGAGTCACCGTAGCCGTGCTCGCTGAGGAACTGCGCCAACGGCGCCGCGCGGTCGACTCGGTCGGTGGGCAGTGAGATCCGGGGGAAGTCGCTGAAGGCATCGATCGTTTCCGATCCCGATCGCTGGGCGTCGGCGGCGATGATAACCTGCCTGCCGCGCACGATCGCGGGGAGGAGGTATTCCACCCCGAGGCGATGGACGGCGTCGAGAATGACAACGTCTGCGGAGATGTTCGCGGGCAGCGCCTGCGGGATGACCATCGGCGGGATGATCCACGCGGGGCGGGGCCGCCACACGATGTTCGGGTATTCCTCGACGAGGTGGCGCAGATCCGCCTCCCCGCGTTGCTTGACGGCGCGATAGAACTCCTGCGCCTCGGGTCGGTGCGCGGCGATCGCTTCGCGGATTCGGCTCCCGTGAGCGGCGAGCATCGGCGCGAGGAGGCTCTCGATATGGGCCGCATCGCGCGTGCGGAGTTTCTCGAGTCCTTCCTCGAGCACACCCGGATCGAGCGCGACCATCGCGGGATCTTCGGTGAGCATCTCCTCCAGCACGCTCGACCACCAGGCGAGATCGAACTCCGCCCCGACGATCGCGGTGGCAACGCGCCGTGCGGTGAGGTCCTCAACGAGTTCCTCCAGCCCCCATTCGCTGAGGTTCGCGAGCGCCTGCACGCGTTCGGGGATGGTCTGCAGCGTCTCTTCGTCGCCGGCGAGGCGAACGAACTTCGCGGTGAGTTCCGGCAGCGGCAGCTCACGGAGCTGGAGGCCCGCCATGGTCGGGGCGAGAACTTCTTCCAGCGCGGCGACGTCGCTACCGATCTCCGTGAAGGTCGCGGTGATGTCGTTGAGGTTCTCGGGCACGCGCGGCCAACCGCCGCCCGAGCAGTGCTTGCGCCACACCTCCCGCAGTTCGGCCGCCTTGGCGAGTTCGCCGTGTAGGTCGGCGACGGCGACGCCGGGGCGAACGAGGTCCTTCGCCTGTTTGCGCAGGCGGCGGATGGTTGACCGGGGTAGGGTGATCTGCCGTTCCGCTCGCCACTTCTTGGTCGCCGTGGCCGCGACCATGTCCGTAGCGGGGCGTTCGAACACCTGGGCGGTGAAGACGTCGAGTGCCTCGCTGATGCCGTCGAGGACGGTGAGCTGCTCCTCCCATTCGGCAAGGGTGTGCGCCTCATCGAGGCCGGTTTGCGCCGCGGTCGCCGCGATCTGTTCCTGGATCGTCGGGAGGGTCTGGGCGAGGTGGCGCACCTGTTCGAGGCTGCGGGTCGCGTGTTCGGCGTCCCGGAGCACTGCGCCGTACCAGGGGGTGTCAGAGGCGCGGAGCCGGAAGGCCCCGAGTTCACCCGCTTCGATGAGCAGGTTGCGGGCGTGGCGCTGGTCGTCTTCGCTCAGTTCGCGCACGGTGGTGGAGGGGAGGCGCACCTGGGTGCGCGGTCCGGGGCGCTGGGAGGTGAGGTCGGCGAGTTCATGCAGGACCCGGTTGGCCGAGACGCCCCACGGGTCTCGGGGGAGGTGCAGCGCCCCGATGAAGTCGCCGAGGACCTTGCGCGCTTCGCGCAGCTCCTCGCGCTGCTCGCCCACCTCCTCGGGGGTTTCGGGAACCGGCGGGTTGAGGCCGTCAACGAGCCGGTCGGCAGCGGTTTTCCGCCACTGGGGATCAGCTGAGAGGTCGAGCACGAGATCGTGCGCGCCCAGGCGGCGCAGCGCATCGCCGACAGCGGCCCCCGCCCGTCGGGTGCCGGGCACGTAGATGAGGCTCGAACCCGCCTTGGCGACCTCGGCGATGATCGCCGCGATCGTTCCTGCGACGTCCACCCCGGGGGGCGTGTCGATGAGGAGGTGGGAGCCGGATGTGACGGCGTCGAGGATCTGGTGCTGGGCAGAATCGAGGTCGCCGATACCCCGTTCGGCATCGGGATCCGGGTCGACGAGCCGTATCGACGGGAGGGTCCGGGTGTTCCCCTCGAACTCCTCGCGCGCTCCGGCCAGCGCCCGCACCACGTCGTGGGAATGCAGCGCCTCCCGTTGTTCGTCCAGGTCGTCCGCAAGCGCCTGACCGGGGTGAACGAAGGTGCCGACGATGATCCGGGCATCGAGTTCGAATTCGGGTAGCGCCCCGCCGAGGGCTTGGATCGCATCGAGGGCGGGGCGGGGGGTGAATCCGTGTTCCCGGTTGGTCGACGCCGCGAGGATCGCGGGATCGACCTGTACGCCGTGCAGGCGCAGCGCGCGAACGAGCACGGGGTTGATCTCGACCTGGGGATCAAGCTCCATGTCGATGTCGTTCGCGGCCAGCGGGCTCATGCGGATGGGGCGCAGCAACACCGGCACCTGCACGACCCGTCCTTCGGGCGGGTGGAAGTCGAGCGCGCTACGCACCTGCTTGGGGTCATCCGCCATGAACCAGCGCGCAACCCCCATCGCGACGTAGGTGGGGGCGACGCCGAATTGCCCGGCCAGGTCGTCGGCGCGGGCGAGGACGACGCGCGCTTGGCGCCGGGCTTGGCTGAGGGAGGCACCTTCGCGAACGACGTTGCTCAGCCGGGTACGCCTGCCCGCGTACAGTTGCGCGATCCCGGAGGGGTGGGCACCGGTGAGGTCGATGATCGCCTCGCCGAGGGAGTCGATATCCCACAGCGCGGAGCCACCGGCGAGTTCGAGCAGTTCCTGGCGCCAGGTCTCGATCGCCTCGACCACGAGTTCGTCAGCTTCAGTGAGCTCCTGCGCCGCCGGGCCCGCGGCATCCGGCGTTGCGCCAGTACTCTGTTCGGCCGTTTCCCGCTCTTCTCCACCGAGCTCGGCAGGAGGTGGCGTGGGCGCGGCGTGCGTGGAGCCGTCGCTGCGGCCACCTGCGGTTCGGCCGCGGGAGCCGCCTTCGCGAGATTTTCGGAATCGAGAGGTCACTCGTCCACGCTACCTAAACGCCTCATACCGGAGGGACTGGCTCGCCGAACAGGGAGCGGAAAGAGAGTGACTTTACACATCTCGCCCCCTCATTTCGGATGTTCAGCCATTATCGCACCTCGTCTCGTCAGCGGCGCCGGGATCGCTCTTTGATCGCTCCGGGTGGCCGGCAGCGCGGGAAAGCTGCGCGGCGCGGGGAGATCGTGACACAATAGCCCGGGCACCTGCTCCCGTAGCTCAGGGGATAGAGCAACCGCCTCCTAAGCGGTAGGTCGCGCGTTCGATTCGCGCCGGGAGCGCCGTATCTCCAACGAAAACCGCAGGCAAGGGAACCCGTAGCTCAACCGTCACACCGATCTGCACCGTCCGG
>DATGUB010000069.1:0-34079 GCA_035301585.1 Beutenbergiaceae bacterium
GACGGGTTCGCCGTCGATCTCCGCTCGCGCCCCCAGGTGCAGTTCCTCACGCTTCCGCTCGGCGTGCATGTGCACGTGGGCAAGGCGCCCGAAGTTCAGGCGCATGCCGCGATCAGGAACGAATTCCACCCCCGCGTCCGCGGCGCCGTCGAACAGCTCCCACAGCATCGGGCCGTGGATCTCCCGGAGCGAGAGCCCCTCGTGATCGACCCCGGCCGTGGTGGTGCGGGTGCCGTCGTACAGGCCAAGCAGTTGGCGCAACCACATCACCTGCTCGGGCGCGTGCCCGAGTTCGTAGGCGAGCCCGCGCCAGGTGAGCCCGCCCTTGATCCACGCCCGGGATTTCCCGCGCATCATCGGGCGAACGTGCAGGTCGAGGCGCTTGCCCTGCTCGTGCGCCTCGGCGGCGGTCAATACCGGTTGGAGCCGGTTCTGCCAGGCCGAGGGGCCGGACTCGGGCCGGAGGTAGAACCCCAGCGCGAGCGGGGCCGCGCCCTTCTGCCCGGGGGCGAAGGTTCCCAGGGCCGCACGCCAATCCGCGTCCGGGGCGGTGCGCGAGCGGTCCCTCGCCGTGATGAGGGTGGCCACCGCGTGTTTGCAGCCGGTGCGCACGGGGCAGGAGCAGCCCATCACCATCGGGATCCACATCGAGCCCACCTGCACGAGCGAGATCCGGCATCGGTACGGCGCCGGCGAGGAGCCCGCGACGCTGGCGGAGAGATTCTCGCCGTCCCAATTCAGCTGCAGAACCGCGCCCTCATCCGCATACCCGCGGCCACGGGAATAGGCTCCGTGAGATACGCGCTGGCGGAGCACGTCGTCATCAACCTCGGGCAGGGAGCTATTCACCATGTCATCTTCTCACTGGGGTGAGACACTGTTATTCGCCCCACTACTTCACCAATTTACCTAGAACTACTGGTCTCAGTTAGATAGTTTTATACGTTATGGACGATGAACAGGCCGACACGGCCCCACTCATTTATGTCGACGGCGCAGGGTTGCGGGGGATCCGCGGCTGGGCGTTCCGAGGCGCCCGGTTCCGCCTCGATGCCGGCGAAGTAGCCGCCCTCACCGGACCGTCCGGATCCGGCCGTTCCACCCTACTCCTCGCGATCGCGGGCCGACTCCACCTCACCCACGGCGCGCTCACCGTCGGTGAACACACCCTCACCCCGGACCCCTCCTGGCGGGAGATCCGGGACGTGCGCAAACAAGTGGCCATCGCCCGCATCGGCCACATCATCGGCCTCGACTCCGAACTCACGCTCAACCGCAACCTGCGCGACGCCGCCGATTGGGCGAACATCCCGGTCGAGGCCGCGCTCGACCACATGGCGCTGTGGCGCGCGAACTTCGACCTGCCCTTCCCCGGGGAGGCGCCGCTGAACGCGCTGGACGACCTCGAACAGCTCATCGCCCACCTGCTGCTCGCCACCTTCACGGGCCCGCGAGCGATCGTCATCGACGACGTCGATGCGAACCTCACCGATGGGCAGCTCGCCCAGGCGTGGCACATCATCGGGCGCCTCGCCCGCGGGGAGCTGCGGACGCGGGCGATGGCCGTCGTCGCCTCCACCGTCCGGGAGGCGCAGGCGGTCGCGGACGTCGTCGTCCCCCTCGACCCCCACGAACACGAGACCCCCTCGCACCGGGAGGCCTGATATGAAGACCCTACGCCTAGCCACGAGCGAGATCGCCCGTCACTCCCGCCCGCTGAACCGGCTCGCCGTGATCTTCCTCCTCATCGTTCCCACGCTGTACGGGGCGCTGTACCTGTGGTCGAACTGGGACCCGTACGGCGATCTCGATCAGGTGCCCGTCGCCGTCGTCAACGAGGACGAACCGGTGACGGTGGACGGCACGGACATCGCCGCGGGGGAGGAACTCGTTGACAAGATGCTCGAGGAGCCGGTGTTCGGCTGGCAGGTCACCGACGCAAAGGACGCGGCGGACGGCCTGGAAAGCGGGCGCTACTACATCACCATCACGATCCCCGAAGACTTCTCCGCCAACCTCGCCTCGGGCGCGGACGGCACCCCCGAGCGCGCGACGATCGACATGCGCCGCAACGACGCGAACGGGTTCGTCGTGGGGATCATGGCGGAGACGGTGCAAAAACAGCTGCACGATCAGGTGAACTCCGCCGCGACCACCGCCTACTTCGAGTCGGTGTACGGCTCCCTCGCCGATCTGCGCGACGGGATCGGTCAGGCCCAGGACGGGGCGCATGACCTCGCCGACGGGCTCGGGGATGCGAGGAGCGGCTCCGCGGAGCTCGCCGATGGGCTCGTCACGGCGGCCGACGGTGCCCAGGAACTTTCCGCGGGGTCCGAGCAGGTCGCGGGCGGCACCCAGCAGATCGCCGACGTCATCAACCCGATCGCGAACGACCTCGTGCCCGCGTTGCCGCAGATCACCGAGGACGCCGAAGAACTCTCCGGCGCCGCCGACGAACTCTCCGGGCTCGTCTCCGCGGGGGCGGATTCGCTCGATTCGCGGGTCGAGGAGGTTGACGCGGCGATCGCGAAGATCGCCGAGGACCACCCCGACGTTGCCGATTCGCAGGCGTATCAAGACCTCGCGGCGGCAGCGGACGCGCTTGCCGGGCGCACCAACGAGATCGCTTCGACGACCTCCGATATCCACGACTCGGCGGATCGGGTGCACTCCTCCGCGCAGGCGGCCGTGACCGCCGTCCCCGATATCCAGACGAAGATCCGGGACGCGCAATCCGACGTCAATACCCTCAACGACGGCGCCCATCAGGTCTCGGCCGGACTCGCAGAGTTGGCGCCCCGGCTCGGGGACGCCCGGGACGGCGCGGGCGAGCTCGCCGGTGGGCTCGAGGATGCCGCGGACGGTTCCAATGACCTCGCCGACGGACTCGATGAGATCATCGCCCAAGTCCCTGCCCTCGACCGGGACACCCGGGAGGCGAACGCGCAGATCCTCGGCGATCCCACCGACGTCGACCTCGAGGTTGATAACCCCGCCCACGTGTACGGCCGCGGGCTCGCGCCGTTCTTCTTCGCCATCTCGCTGTGGGTGTTCGGGATCGTCGTCTTCCTCGTCCTGCGCCCGATCTCCGGGCGGGCGCTGGCGAGCCAGGCGAACTCCCTGCGGGTGCTGCTCTCGGGGTGGCTGCCGGTCGCGGGCATCGGGCTTGCGGGAGCGTACCTGCTGTATGCGGTCTCGTGGCTGGGGCTCGGGTTGGACCCGGTCCATCCGGGCATGTCCTTGCTGGTGATCACCGTGACGGTGCTGCTGTTCACCCTCATCGCCCACGCCGCCCGGACCGGGCTCGGCCTCGTGGGATCGGCGGTGCTGCTCGTGTTGCTCATGCTCCAACTCACCTCCTCGGCGGGGATCTACCCGATGGAGACCCTGCCCGCCCCGCTGAAGGCGATCCACCCCTACCTGCCGATGACCTACGTCATCGACGCGCTACGGATCACGTTCTCGGGAGGCTCCTCAGCGAAGCTCGCGGGCGACCTCACCGTGCTCGCCCTGTTCGCCGCGGCGATGTTCGCACTCGCGTTCTGGGTGATCCGGCGCAAGCGGACGTGGTCGCTGCTGAGCGTCCACCCGCCGCTCGCGGAATAGGGACGGGCCGGGGCGGGCGGTTACAGTTGGAGCATGCGCCCAATTTCGAAGTGGGAAGCGATGGTCACCGCTAACCCCGAGCACTCCCACTGGTACGTTCAACGTTTCCGCGACATGGCCGCCCGTGGTGAGGACATCTACGGCGAAGCCCGACTCATCGACGCGATGGTCCCCCGCGGCGCGAGGGTTCTCGACGCCGGGTGCGGGCCCGGGCGGGTGGGGGCCTATCTCGCCCGGCAGGGGCACACGGTCGTCGGCGTCGACGTCGACCCGGTGCTCATCGGCGCGGCCCGCGAGGACCATCCGGAGGCGACGTGGCTCACCGGCGACCTCGTCGATCTCGACCTGCCCGCTGCGGGAATCGAAGAACCCTTCGACATCATCGTGTGCGCGGGTAACACGATCACCTTCCTCGCCCCGGAGACCGAAGTGCAGGTGCTGCGCCGCATGGCCCGCCACCTCACGGCAGGCGGCCGCGCGGTGATCGGCTTCGGGATCGGCCGCGGCTATGGGTTCGACCATTTCCTCGACGACGCCCGCGCGGCCGGGTTCAGCGTCGATGCGACGTTCTCCTCCTGGGACCTGCGCCCGTTCGGGAACCGCTCCGAATTCCTCGTCGCCGTCCTGGCGACGCCGCAGGCCGCCAGCCCCGGATTGCCCCCCATGGAAGTCAACTTGAAGTAAAATGTAGCGAGAACTGACGTGCGCACCGACGCGTGATACTTGGGAGTTTCATTGCCGAACCTTTTGGCGAACTACAGTGCCGACGGTCCGGGGCACGACGAGATGCTTCAGGCCCAGGGCGCGGCGAAGGAGGCGTGGGAACACCTCGCGGGGCTCGCCGGGCTGCAGTCGTGGTCGAGCCTCTCCTCCCGCCGGGACGACGTCGTTTCCCTCCTCGCCGATCAGGGTGTCCGCTCGGGGGCGAACCTCACCCGCCCCTGGCAGCTCGACCCCCTCCCCGTGGTGCTCGACTCCGTGGAATGGCGCCGGTTGGAGGCCGGGCTCGCGCAGCGCTCCCGCGTTCTTGACGCGATCCTCACCGACCTCTACGGGCCGCGCAACCTGCTCCTCGAGGGCGTCCTGCCCGCCGAGATCATCCTCGGCAACCCCGGTTTCATCCGCGCCGCCGACGGAACCCGGGTGAGCGGGGATCACCAGCTCTTCCACACCAGCGCCCAGCTCGCCCGCAACGCCGACGGCGCGTGGTCGGTGCTCTCTGATTCCACCGACCTGCTGCCCGGGCTCGGGTACGCGATGGCGGACCGCCGCGCCGTCACCGATGTTCTCGCGGGCGCCTACCGATCCATCTCCGTTCACCGGCTCGGCCCGTTCTTCCAGCTCTTTCGGCAACGGCTCGACGAGATCCCGCCTACGCCGAGCGATTCGCCGACGGTCGTCATGCTCGTGCCGGGCAAACGGGGAGCGACGTTCGATCAGGCCTACCTCGCCGACACCCTCGGCGTCCCGATCGTCTCCCCGGCGGACCTCATCGTCGCCGATGGCCGGCTGTGGCTGCGTACGTTGGGAGATGCCGAACCCGTCGACGTGCTCCTTCGGCACCTGCCCTCGATCGAGAGCGATCCGGTCGATCTCACCTCCACGGCCGCCGGCGGGGTGCCCGGGCTCATCGAGGCCGCGCACTCCGGATCGGTCTCCGTGGTCAACCCCATCGGTGCCGGGGTCTTGGAGAACCCCGCGCTGCTGACCTACCTCCCCCGCGTGTGCCGGCACCTGTTCGGCGAGGATCTGCTCCTTCCCTCCACCGTGACGTATTGGTGCGGCGAGCGATCGATGGGGTCCCACGTCGTCGCGAACCTCGAGCGCCTCGTCGTCACCTCCACGGCGTCGGGTGAAACGGTCAACGGTTGGGACCTGTCCATCGGCGAACGCGCCGATCTCGCCACCGAGATCTCCGCGACCCCGCACCTGTGGGTGGGGCAAGAGCCCCTGGAGGTCTCCACCACCCCGAGCGTAGGGTCGAACGAACTCACGCCCTTCCCGACGACGATCCACACCTTCGCCGTCGCCGACGACGATTCCTACGCCGTCATGCCCGGCGGGCTCGGGTCCACCTCCCCCCAGCCGGGCGTCCACGACAACTCCGATATCGCTAAGGACGTCTGGGTCCTCACCGGCGGCTCGCCCGTGCCCGCGCTGGAAGGCGCGCCCGCCCGGGGGCGCGGCGGCGTGCTCGCGGCGGGCTCTGCGGCGAACCTCTTCGACTTCGGCACCCTGCTGGAACGCGCCGAGGGGGTGCTGCGCCTCGCTCGCAATCAGAGCAACGCCGCCGAGCGCAGCGAGGAGAGTGACGATCAGGTCTCGATGGAGGATGTCGCCGCCTCCCTGGATGGGGTCGCGACGTCGGCGCACCAGGTGCGCGATCACCTCACCCCGGAGGCGTGGCGCGCCCTAGCCGCGTTGGAACAGCCCGCGCCGATCGCCCAGCACCTGGTCAACCTCTCGGCGCTGTCGGGGGTCATCCACGAATCCGTTCTGCATGATCGGAGCTGGTCACTGCTCATGCTCGGGCGGCGGTTGGAGCGGGCCCGGTTCCTTCTGCAGACCTTCACGTTCACGGTCGAGAGCGTCGGGCGGGACCGGCCCATCCCCGCGAACTCCGCCGTCGTCGCCGATTTCCTCCGGTTGCACGATTCCCTCCTCACGTTCCGGCGCCGCAACCAGTTCCGGGCGGCGCTTCCCTCGCTCATCGAGCTGCTTCTCCTCAGCCGGGCGAACCCGCGCTCGCTGACCTACTGTCTGCAACAGGTCTCCGGGATCCTCGAAGAGCTGCCCTCCCATACCGCCCCGGACGCTGCCCCACGGGACCTCGTTGCGGAGCTGCAGACGGTGCTCGCGGAGGTGAACCTCCGTGAGATCACCCACGAGCACGAGGAACTAGCCACGCTGCTGGAGCAGTTGATGAGTGGTGTGCACCGCCTCGCGCGGGCGATCCGTCAACAACAGTTCGGTTCGCTCGTCACGGCCCTGTGGACGGCGGAGACCGATGGGAACGAGGTGGCCCAATGAGCGAGACGTTCTACTACCTGCGGCACACCGCGCACTACCGCTACCCCGCGGAGGCCCGATCCGCCTACGGCCGACTCACGATCATCCCGCGCGACGGCGGTGGGCAGAACCTGTTCGCCTCTCACCTGCTCATGGACCCCTGGCCCTCGCGGGAGACGACGCGGCCCGATTACCACCGGAACACGTGCACGTATGTGCAGTTCGACCAGCCCCACACGGAGCTGCGGATCCAAGCGGCCTCGGTCATGCGCGTGAGTCGAAAGACCCCCGACCCCGCTCGGCTTCCACGGGTCACCTGGGAGGCAGCGGCGCAGGCGGTGCGCACGGTTCTCACCCCCGAGGGGATGCTGCACGTGGGCAACGAGACCGCTGCTCTGGCCGTGGCGGAATCTCGCCTAGCATCCCCGCTCATCGATCTCACCGATGAGCTTCGCAAATTCGCGATGAACTCCTTCGCCCCGGGGCGCCCGCTCGTCGATACCGTTCTCGACCTGGCGGGCCGGCTTGCGGAAAGCTTCCACCTCACCCCCCTCACCCGCACCACCGAAGACGGGATGCTGCGCGCGCTGCGCAGTGGCCGCGGCACGATCAAGGACCTCACCCACCTGTTCATCGGCAGCCTGCGCTCCATGGGGCTCGCCGCGCGCTACCTCACCGGGTACGTGTTCTCCGGCGGCGTGGGCCAGGTGCACTCCTGGGTCGCGCTCTGGGTTCCCAGCGGCGGGTGGGTGCATATCGATCCGAGCACCGGCGAGCTCGTGGACCGGCGCTACGTCGTGCTCGGGTGGGGGCGGGACACGTGGGATGTCATCCCCCTGCGCGGAGTCGTTTTCGGCGACAACGTCGGGATCCGCCCGGACGTGCAGGTGCACATGGAGGAACTCGACCCCGACGCCGCCGAGGAGCGGGCGATCGAGATCCGCACGGCGGTTTCGCCGAGCGGGGCGTGATCCTCAGGCTATCGAGCGGTGAGCACGAGCGGGCCGTCCTCGGTGATCGCCACCGTGTGCTCGCTGTGGGCACCGCGGGAACCGTCCGTCGAGCGGAGGGTCCAGCCGTCGGCGTCGGTATACAGTTCGTCCGTGCCGATCATGAACCACGGTTCGATGGCGATCGTCAGACCCGGGCGCAACGGTAGGCCCCGGCCCGCTCGGCCGTTGTTGGGTACGTGCGGCGCGCCGTGCATCTCGCGGCCCACGCCGTGTCCGCCGAACTGGAGATTGGGTGTATAGCCGTAATCGGTTGCCACCGCCCCGATGGCGGCGGAGATGTCGCCGATCTTGTTCCCCACAACGGCGGCGTCGATCGCGGCCTCCAGCGCCTCACGCGTCGCGGTGATCACCCGCTCGTCCGCGGGCCGGGGCGTACCGACGATGACGCTCAGCGCGGAGTCCGCCACCCAACCGTCCACCTTGGCGGCGAAGTCCACGGAAAGAAGATCGCCGTCCTGCAGCACGTAATCGTGCGGGAGACCGTGGAGCACGGCGTCGTTGACCGACGTGCACAGGACCTTCCCGAACGGGCTCGCCCCGAAGGAGGGGTGGTAGTCGATGTAACACGACGTCGCCCCCTCCTGGGTGATCATCTTGTGCACCATCGCATCAAGATCCAAGAGGTTCACTCCGACCTTGGCGGTCTTTTCCAGTTCGGTGAGCACACGGGCGACGAAAGCGCCCGCAGGGCGCATCTGTTCGATTTCGGCGGGGGTTTTGAGTTCGATCACCTCTCTACCCTATCCAGCTTCGTTCGACCGGTGTTCGCCGATCTTGAAGGTTATCCACGCCGCCAGGCGGCGCTGCGAGGCGACGACCCGGTAGAACACTGCGGCCAAGCCGTGTACAGTCGCTCACGCAGCCGGGCTCATCGCCCGGCTGCCGCATCTCCGGGCCGGACTGCGGCCGCGGAGGCGCCGATACAACGAGAACGATCGAGGAAAGGAAACCATGTCTACGGCGACCATGACCGACGATCTCTACCGCACGCGACTCACGGAGGCGATGGCGCCTTTCGACCGCGCGCACCCCACCGTGTGGGGAAGCGCGGATGAGGGCCCCTTCGAAGCCGATGCGCTGCGTGACCACGACCAACGGGGCTTCACGATCCTGCCGGACTTCATCGAACCGGAGGAGGTGAAGACCTACCAGGCAGAGCTGAGCCGGCTCACCTCGGATCCGTCCCTGCGCGGAGATGAGCGGGTGGTCACCGAGGCCGCCTCCGGTGAAGTTCGCTCGATCTTCGCGGTCCAACAGATCAGCGAACTCATCGACGAGCTCTCCCGGGACCCGCGCCTGCTCGATCGTGCCCGGCAATTGCTCGGGTCGGAGGTGTACCTACACCAGACCCGCATCAACTACATGCCCGGCTTCAAGGGCAGCGGCTTCTATTGGCACTCCGACTTCGAGACCTGGCACGCGGAGGACGGGATGCCCGCGCCCCGTGCGGTGAGCTGCTCGATCGCGTTGACGCCGAACTTCGCCTATAACGGCGGACTGATGGTGATGCCCGGTTCGCACCGGACCTTCGTGCCGAGCCTGGGCGAGACCCCGGAGGACAACCATAAGTCCTCCCTGAAGGAGCAGAAGATCGGGGTGCCCTCCGAGGAGGTCATTGCCGACATGGCCCACCGCCACGGTATCGATCAGTTCACCGGACCAGCCGGCTCCGCCCTGTGGTTCGACGCGAACATCATGCACGGTTCGGGCAACAACATCACGCCGTTCCCGCGCTCGAACATTTTCCTGGTGTTCAACAGCGTCGACAACGCGCTCCAGGACCCGTACGCGGCCACCGCGCCGCGCCCGGACTACATCGCGCACCGGAACGCCGAACCATTGCGCTGACCGCACCCACCTTCGTCCCGTAGTGACGAAACCGGTGCGAGGAGAGGGGGCGATCGTAACCACGGTTCGCCCCCCTCCCCACTCCTGCCGGATGTCCACTGGCGTCCACGGGTGCTCGGCTCCGACATAATGAGTCATGCGCATCGGTCGATTGAGTGAGGACGCCGCATCGGTGCTGCGGCAGGAGCCGGTCACGTGTCCTGTCGTGCTTCCCTCGCGCGCCCCGGACGGATACACACCGATCGCGTGGGCTGCGACGCTGCGTGGCACGAGTCTGGAAACTGCTGCTAGCGATCTCCTCGCGTGGCGAATGCACGCGCGCAGCGGACTGCGAGTGCTCGCCTCGGACGTGCCGATGCTCGAAGGAAGCGTCGTCGTGCTGCGCTTGGGCCTCGGGCCCATCTCGTTCTCGGCCCCGTGCCGGGTCCTGGAGCTCATCGACGAGCCGACCCGCAGAGGGTTCGTCTACGGAACCCTGCCCGGCCATCCGGAATCAGGTGTGGAACGGTTCGTGGTCTCGCGCCCGGACGATCACCAGGCAACGTTGCGGATCGACGGCTACTCCAGGCCGCACTCGTGGGCGGCCCGCATCGCACCCAAGCTCACCGGGGCCGTGCAGGCGAGGATCACGAGCAAGTACCTGCGGGCCCTGGATCGCCGCTGACGGCATCGAAGCTTGCGCTAGACCGGTCGCTTCGCAGTATCCACAGGGGCGAGGGACTCCGGTGGATAACTTTGGTTGAAACGCGCGTAGGAAGGTTACGCGAGTGTCCTTCGCCCCCGTGCCCAGCGGCGAAAATTGCCATACCAGAACGCGCAGGGACTCGCCAGGAAACGGCTGAACGAGCTTCCTCGCAGCCCCGATCCACAGGCTCCTCCACAGCCTGACCTGCGCAAACGCTGGCTCTCCACACGGCTGTGGACAAAATCTGTGGAGAGGTAGTTGGTCCGGCGCACGCAACATCCGCGGCAGCGCGTGGACGGCGACCGGCGACACGCCGGTCTGTCCACAGCTCCCCACCATTTGCACACATGCCTGTGGACACTACCTGTGGATAACCTGGTTCCATCCCAGCCCGCGCCCGGGGCGGGCGAGCAGGCGGGGCCGCTACATCACGACCCTTTCGACAGTTTCGTCACCAAGTGGCATGATGGAAACGTGCCGAAAATTATTGGATCGTCGCTAGCTGAACATCGTGCCCGGGTGAGAGAGAAGCTCTTCGGAGCGCTCGGAGAACTCATGGAGGAACGCGGTTTCGAAGCGGTGACCCTCGCGCAGATCGCCGCGCGGGCGAAGGTCGGGCGCACGTCGGTGTACAACCACTTCGCCGATAAGGAGGATCTGCTCCTTGCGTTCATCGAGTACGAGACGGGGCACTTCGTCAGCAACCTTCGCCATGCGTTGAAGGGCGTCGACGACCCAGAGGAGCAGCTTCGGGTCTACGTCCGCGAGCAGCTCATGCTCCAACACGGGTACCAGTTCACTCCTGGCACTGATCTGCGCAGCGTCGTCTCTTCCGATACGGTTGCCCGGCTCCGTGAGCACGTGTTCGAAGTCGCCGCACTGCTCAAGAGCATCCTCAGTGCGGGAATTGACGAGGGCACCATGCCGGAGCAGGATCTGGATGCGACCGTGCGGTTGGTCCACTCCTGCCTTCAGGGGTGGAGCCTTCCCCCGGCGGGGGTGCAACGGGAGCATGAAATCAACACGGTCACGGTGTTCGTTCTTCGCGCCGTGGGCGTGGACGCGCAGGCGGCCTGAACACTCGCGCGGACTTTTTGGGGCAGACTGGCGGTATGTACACGACGAAGACGGTGATGGTGCCGCGCCAGGACAGCGAACTCCCGGTCCACCGGTGGATCCCGACGCAACCACCCCGCGCCGGCGTGGTGATCGTACAGGAGATCTTCGGCGTCTCCACCTATATCCGCCAGCGTGCAGCTGATCTCGCCCGCGAGGGGTACGTCGTCGACGTTCCGGACCTGTATTTCCGGCTCGCCGACCCGGTCGTCGCTGACGACGATCCAGAGCTGCTCGCCCGGGGCATGGAGCTCATGGCCCAAACACCCTGGGAGCAGGCCGCCCGCGACCTCCTCGCGGCCACATCGCGCCTGAAGTCGGATCTGCCTGCCCTCGCCGCCACGGATCGTCTCGCCTGCGTCGGCTTCTGCTACGGGGGCGGCCTCGCTTACGCTGCCGCGGCGGATGCGGAGGCGAACGGCTCCTCGCCGATCGACGCGCTGGTGAGCTACTACGGTTCGGCGCTGCCGACCCTGCTGGACCTCCACGTACGAATTCCCAGCCTCCACCACTTCGGCACTGCGGACCAATTCATCCCGATGGACCAGGTCGAACAGATCCGAGCGCATGTGGAAGCCGACGGCGCGCGGTTCCGCCTCTATGAAGGTGCCGACCACGCGTTCGACAATTCGCTTCCGGCCTTCCACAACGCCGACGCCTCGCGGGAGGCGTGGGAAGAGACGGTGACCTTCCTGCGTTCGATGCTGGATCCGGACGAGGAAGACTCCCGCTAGAGCCTGTTGCGGTTCGGCTCGCCCGATCGGGAACGAGCCGTGAATTCGCCTCGACGCTCGGGGCTCCAGGAACGGCGAAGGCGGGTGGAAGCCGCGCTTCCACCCGCCCTCAGCAGTGCCTCGCGGGTCAGCCCAGGCGCTTGCGGCGTTTCACCGCGAAGAGTGCCAGGGAGCCGGCGAACACGAGTGCCAATGCGGCGGTGACGCTGGAGGACACGGAGCTCTGTCCGGTCTCCGGCAGCGGCTGCCCGCTCGGGGGCTCGGTCGGCGTCGGGTCATCATCCGCACCGCCGCCGGTATTGTCGTCGCCGTCATCGTCGCCGTCGTCGCCGCCGCCGGTTTCGGGCGGTTCACACGTGGGCGCGGCGTCGAGGGTGACCTGCTGCTGCGCGCTCTGCCCATCCTCGTTCACGTCCCACCCGTCGATCTCTGCGGCGAAGGTGTGGCCCTCCTCTGCTGTGGCGACCACGGTGACCTCCGCGCCGGGAGCAACGTCGCCGTCCACGTCGTACGAGACGCCGTCGACGTCGGGGAGGGTGATCTCGGGGCCGACGATCTCGCCCTCGACGCACTCCGCCTGCTCCACGGTCACGTTGCCCAGGTCGGCGACTTCGGTGAGGGGGAGCACCTCGATGGTCACGGTCGCCTCCTCGGAGGTGAGGGAACCGTCATCGGTGACGAAGGTGAACTCGGTCTCGCCCACGAAGTCCTCATCCGGGGTGAAGGTCCACGTGTCACCGTCACCGGAGAGCGATCCGTCCTCCGGGTCGGAGGTCACGTCGAACGTGAGGTCATCGTCATCGGGGTCGGAGCCCGTGAGCGTGATGTCCACGGGGGTGTTCTCGTAGGTCTGGACGGTCTGGTCGTCCGCCTCCGGGGGGTTGTTGGCGCGGAAGGAGCCCGCCTCGATGAGAACGGCGGAGTCGTAGACGCCGTCACCAGAGTCCGCGATGGCGAGTTTGATGTGGTTGGATTCGCCCTCGTTCACGGGCGCAGTGAACGTGAGCAACGTGGTGATGCCGTTGAGTTCGATATCGATCTGCGGATCTGTGACGTAGTTCTTGCGGAAGTAGTCGGAGTTCGTCTCCTCGTTGATCGTGTCGATCGCGACCGGGGTCTCCCCGTCCTCGCCGTCGATGGTCGCGTAGTTCGTGCCGTTCACGTAGAACGCGAAGACGTCGTTGTAGCCCGCATCGACGAAGTCGGGATATTCCTCGGACCCGAAGACGTACGTGAAGGTCACAGCTTCGGCATCGGGCACGAAGTCGAACTCCAGCACCGCGGCGTCCTGGGTGTTCACGCCGTCGAGGAGGTTATCGAGGTCAGCGTCGCCAGCCTCGCCGAGAATCACTCCCGTGTTGGGGCTCTCGTTAGGCCCGAGGATCGAGCTGGAGCAGGAGGCGTCCTCAGAGCCTTCGGCGCAGCCGGTGGACAGGACGATCCCGGCATCGATGCCCGCATCCTCGAATCCGCTGAAGGACCCAGCGGCGAGGGGCGATCCGGTGTACTCGACGTTCGTCACGTCCGTGGAATCCCCGATGAGGGCGGTGACGAGATCTTCTGCGGTGAGGGAGTCGGTGAGATCCTCCACCGACTGCCCCGGACTCGCATGCGCGCCCGCCATGCCGGAGGCGAGCAGGAGCGCGAACGCGCCCATCGTGGCTAGGTTACGTATCTTCATGGACATCGACCGATTCGGTTGCAACGGACGTGGGAAGTTCCCGCCGGAGCGGGGAGAGCCTGCGCTCACCCTTGAGCAGGGCACTGCGGAGGAGGATAGCGGAGGATCGGGATAACCGCAATCACGCGTGATGTGTTCGGCCCCGGCGCTGGGTGCGCGGAGGGAGGTGAGGGGCCCTATTTCCCGCCGGCGCGCGCAGCCAGGAACGCAAACACGGTTTCGTACCAGAGCTTCGCATGCTGGGGAGTGAGCACCCAGTGATTCTCGTTGGGGAAGTACAAGAACTCGTGCTCGCTCGAACCATCTTCATGCGCGGGCAGGCCCGACTCGGCGAGCAGCTGGTACCACAGCGCGAGCCCCTCTCCGATGGGCACGCGGTAGTCCTTGTCCCCGTGGATGACGAGCATCGGCGTAACGATCTTGCTCACGTGCGCATGCGGGCTGTTCGCCGCAGCCATCTCCGGCGTCATCTCCTTCGCCCAGTAGAACGCGGCGTCGGTGGTGGGCCCGAAACTGTGAAGGTTCCACAGGCTCGCATGCGTGACGATCGCGTTGAACCGGTCGGTGTGACCGGCTACCCAATTCGCCATGTAGCCCCCGAACGAACCACCCATCGCCGCGGTGCGCCGTTCGTCGATCTCGGGCAGGTCGACGGCGGCGTCGGTCGCCGCCATGAGGTCGGTGTAGGGCGCTCCGCCCCAGTTCCCCCACCCGCGTTGGATGAACTCCTGGCCGTAGCCGGTGCTGAGCGCCGGATCCGGTAGGAGCACGGCGTAGCCCTGGGCGACCGCGAGCCATGGGTTCCAGCGCCACGACCACGCGTTCCACGAATTCAGCGGGCCGCCGTGGATCCACAGGAGCAGCGGCGCGGGATTCTCCGCGGATGCTCCGCGGGGCAGTGCGAGCCAGCTGCGTACTCGGACCCCGTCGCTGGCCGCGGTTTCCACGTCTCGCAACTCGCCGGGCAGGGCGGGCCGCTCGTGCGGGTTCGCCAGGCGCGTGACCTCCCCCGACTCCAGGTCGACGGCGACGACCTCCCCGGGCTGGGCGTAGGAACTCTGAACGGCGAAAGCCCGGTGGGCCTCGACGCAGACGACGTCGGTGAACGTCGTATCGGTATTCGTCACCTTGCGTACCTCACCGGCCAAGGTGAGGTGGAAGATCGGGCCGCGGCCGTCGTCGTCGGCCGTGATGAGGAGCCCGGACGAGTCGGGCAGCCAGGTGAGCGAGGTGGGCCAGCGGTCCCAGTCGCCGCTGAGGTTTCGGGCGTTCCCGCCGTCGGCGTCCATCACCCATACGTGCAGATTCGGGGCCGTATGGGGGTCGGGGATCGTTTCGACGATGAATGCGATGAGCGAGCCGTCCGGGCTGAACGTAGCGGCGAAGGACTCTTCCTCCTCGAAGACGACCCGCCGATCCCCGGTGTCGACGTCGATGAGGGCGAGCGTGGATTTCTCATCGCCCCGGCCCAGGGACGTGCGCAGCGAGGTGACGATCGTTGTGCCATCGGGGCTGAGGGCGGCGCCCGTTTCGACCAGGTCCGCCCCGACGTCCGGGGTGAGGTCGCGGGGCTCCTCGCCGAGGTGGAAGAGCCGCGGGTAGTCGGGGCCGAGGTCGCGATCCCAGTGCCGGATCGGGTAGCCGGTGTGCAGGATCGCATCGACCTTGCGTTCGTTGCGGTCTTTGCGGATCTTCTCATCCTCCTCAAGGCTGTTCGCCTCAGGATGCACGTTCCCCTTCACGACGGTCGCGTGCGCCTCGCGAGCCGTGAGCGCCGCGCTCACCCCGCCGGGAAGTTCCGCGGCGACGTGCGCCTCGCCCCCGGCTGCGGGGAGGCGCCAGAGCTTCGCGGCGTCATCGTCGCCGTCCTGTTTGGACGGGCGGGCGGAAGTGAACAGCAGGTCCCCGCTCGCGGTGAAGACCGGGCCGCTCTCCCCGTGGGTGCCGTGCGTGAGGCGCCGGGCGGGCCGAGCCCCGGTCGGGTCGATCTCCCATAGCGCGGTGGTGTACTTCGTCTTGTCGTCATTGACCGTTGCGACTGTGGTGACGAGCCGGCGCGCGTCCGGGGAGATCGCGAGGCCGGAGAGCCGCGGGAGGGAGATGTACTCGTCCAGGTCATGGAATGGGGTAGCCATTCTCCATGTCTACCACGGGCGCTTTCCCCCGGCGCCGGTGGCGGCCCCTGCGGGGGCCCGGTCAGCTCCGCTGCTCTTCGCGCTGGCCCGGGCCGTCCTCGTGCGCGTCCTCGTGGGCGAGTTGCTCGAGCATCGCGTTGTAGGCCTTGAGGTCGGCCTCCCCGTCGCGGTCCGCTGCCCGATCGACCCGCCGAGCTACCCGTTCCTCGGACTTCGCCCACATCACTGCCAAGGAGATCGCGAGCGCGAGGCTGGGGAACTCCCCGACACCCCACGTGATCTCCCCGGCGATGCGTTGGTCCAGGGCGGCATCGACTCCCCAGGAGAGGCCGAGTTGGCCGAAGAACGGCGCACCGATGAGGCCCTTCATCGAGATGATCGCGACCCCGAAGAAGGCGTGGAAGATCATCGTCGCGAACATCAGCACGAGCCGCATGGCATATGCGGGCCGGTTCGCCGACGGGTCGATGCCGATGATGACGTTGATGAAGAGGTAGCCCACGAGGGTGAAGTGCACGACCATGAGCACGTGGCCGATGTGGGTGGTCATCGCGAACACGATGAGCGGGGTGAAGTAGAACAGCAGCATCGAGGCGATGAGGTTTCCCGCGGCGATGATCGGGTGGGACCAGAAGTTGCCCCACTTCGAATGCACGAGCAGCAGGATCCATTCCCGGGGTCCGCGCGAGCCGTCGCGCCGGGCGGGTAATGCCCGCAGGGCGAGAGTGACCGGCGCGCTGAGCACGATGAGGATGGGCACGATGAGCACCATCGCCATGTGGCCGAGCATGTGCGCGCTGAGCAGAACGTGCCCGTAGACCGCCGGTCCGCCGAGGTTGAGGTAGCCGAACACGACGGCAGCGCACACCCACACCACGGTTCGGTGGATCGGCCAGACGTCTCCCCGCCGGTGCAGGCGGATCACCCATTTCACGTAGACGACGATCATCGCGACGGCGACGAACCCGAAGAGCAGGTCGGGGAAGAATTCGGTGAACCACCGCTCGAGGGTGGGCGGGATGGGTTCTGGCCGCTGGGACAGGATCATCGTGGGGCTCGGCGCGTCCACGGGTTCCTGCGGCTTCGGGGTGGCCGTCGAGGCGAGCACGACCGCCATCCCCATCGCGGCGCCCATGATGAGGAGCTCGACTCCGGCGAGGCGCCAGAACTTCTTCGGAGCGGCGTCCAATTGCGCGATGGTGTGCTGGCGGTGCCACCAGCCGGCGATTCCCAGCAGCACGAGCGCAGCGGATTTCGCGAGCACCGTGTATCCGTAGGGGGTGGCGAGGTTAGCGAGTGCGCCCACGCGCACCCACGCGTTCGCGATCCCGGAGACGGCGACTGCGACGAACGCCCAGGCGGCGATCGAGGAGTACCGGGTGGCGACTTCGGAGAATCTCATCGGCCGGGCCTTGCGCCGCCGGGAGGTGTCTTTCCGTTGCGCCTCCTCGGGGTGGCGCAGGAGGGTGAACGACGCCATGAGGCACAGCAGTCCGCCCATCCACAGCCCGGCGCCGATGATGTGCATGAAGCTCGCGTTCATCGCGAGGTCGTGGTTCTCCGCCCCGGCCGCGTGCCCGGTCACAGCGACGGGGATGATGACGCTCACGCTCATCACCCACGCGAACAACGCGGTGCCGTAACCCGAGATCGCTGCCATGACCACGGAGGTGAGGGCCGCGAGGACCAGCGCGGTGAGCCGGGCCCTGCCCGCGCCGAGTTCGGTGACGTAGTACAGGAGCTCATCAATGAACCCCGGTGCTCCGAGCGGCCGGCCAGCGGTCGCGGCGTAGGAGAAGATGATCTGCGCGGCGAGCGCAACCGTCCACGCGGGCGCGCTCACCATGACCATCACCCGCACCCGTTCCCATGCGCCGTGGGTGCGCGGGAGCACGAAGGCAAGCAGCATGGTGCCGCCCATGGTCACGGCACTCGCGATGTCCACCAGTACGGAGATGAGGGGGCGCCCCCACCGCACGACGGCACCGGAATCGGAAAGTAGGGTTGCTTTCGCAGCTCCGGTGAGCGCGAGGGTGAGGAGAGTGGCGGTGATCGCTGCGATGACCGCCCCTGCCACCCACCACCAGGTGCGTTTTTCCGTGGTGGGACGGATTGCGATACTCACCGTTCCAGCCTATCCCCGCATGCCCTGTAATGCCCATCGCTGCCAGCGCGCCCGGCGCCGCGTGCACGTGCGCCCGGCGCCATGCACGTGCCCGCGACCTTTGTGGGGAAGTAATCCGTGGCCTATGCAGGAAAACCTTCCCCAGTGGGACCAGGCGGTGAGGGTGCGGGGAAGAAAGCCCGTCGCAATTGAGTAAAAACTTCCCCACAGCGTTCTGCCGGGCTACCTCGGCGGTGAAACCACTGGAGTCATTCTCGTCACGTATACCCCCCACTCTTCACACTCCGGGTGTGCACCAGCGCTGGGGATAAGGCATAATCGCGGGAGTCTGGCCACCAACCGTAACTAAGCGAGAACCATGACGACTTCCACCTCCCGCCTGGCACCAACGACCTCTCCGATCTCCTACGACGAGGGAGAACAGGTCGCTGCGCTCCTCGCGCAGGTCTCTCGGATCTTCGACCAGCGCATCGTGGGTCAGCAGGCGCTGCGCACCGCGCTCACCTCCTCGTTGCTTGCGGATGGGCACGTGCTGCTGGAGTCGGTGCCCGGGCTCGCGAAGACGACGGCCGCCCAGACGCTCGCGGATGCGGTTTCCGGCTCCTTCCACCGGATCCAGTGCACCCCGGACCTCATGCCCAACGACATCATCGGAACGCAGATCTACCACTACGCGACGGGGGAGTTCTCCACCCAGCTCGGGCCGGTGCACGCGAACATGGTGCTCATGGACGAGATCAACCGGTCCTCGGCGAAGACCCAGTCGGCGATGCTCGAGGCGATGCAGGAACGGCAGACCTCGATCGGCGGCACGGAATACCGCCTGCCGAAGCCGTTCATGGTGCTCGCCACGCAGAACCCGATCGAGGAAGAAGGCACCTACGTCCTGCCCGAGGCGCAGATGGACCGGTTCCTGATGAAGGAGATCATCACCTACCCGGGCCCCGAGGACGAGGTCGACGTGCTCAGCCGCATCTATGCGGGTTCGATCGAGGCCGACCTCAGCACCGAGCCCATCTCCACCGACGACGTGCTGTTCCTGCAGCAGATGGTGCGCCGGGTCTACGTCGATGAGGTGATGAAGCAGTACATCGTCGCGCTCATCAACACCACCCGCGGCGGCGGCCCCCGCCCGCTCCCGAACTTCAACGCCCACGTGCGCGTGGGCTCCTCACCCCGCGGTGGGATCGCGCTCATGCGGGTGGCGCAGGCCCTCGCGCTCCAGGCCGGCCGGGCCTACGTCATCCCCGACGACGTCAAGGCCCTGCGCCACGCCGTGCTCCGCCACCGCCTCGTGCTCACGTACGACGCATTGGCGAACAACGTCGCCCCCGAGGCACTCATCGACGCCGTGTTCGCCGCGGTGCCCACCCCGTAACGTGGCGCGTCAATCCCCCTCCCGGCTGGCCCAGGTACGGGCCCGCCTCGACCTGCCCACCGTCCGGTTCGCCACCGGGCTGCTCGAGGGGCGCCACCGGTCGATCTTCTCCGGCAACGGGCAAGACTTCGACGACATGAGCCATTACCAGCCCGGCGACGACGTCTCGGTGATCGACTGGAAGGCCTCCGCTGCCTCCGGCATTCCTGTGATCCGCCGGTTCGTCCGGGAAGCGAACCTCGCGATGGTGCTCGCCGTCGACACCGGCCGTGGGATGGCGGCCACGGCGCCCAGCGGGGAGAAGAAGTCCGAGATCGCGACCTTCGCCGCCGAGCTCATCTGCTACCTCGCCCGCGCGCGCGGCGACCTCGTCGCCCTCGTCGCCGGGGACAGCGAGAACATCGTGCAGATCCCCGCCCGCGGCGGTGTTTCCCACATGGAACTCCTGCTCTCGCGGATCGATTCGATGATGACGCTGGACGCCGCCCCCTCCGATGCGGGCCGGGTGCTCGACCGCGCCCTCACGTGGTTCAATCGCCGCTCCCTCATCGTGCTCATCACCGACGAGACCCGGCCGCGCCCCGAGCATGAGATGACCCTCAAGCGGCTGCGCACCCGGCATGAAGTGATGGTTATCCAGGTGGCCGACGCGTTGCCGACGAACGAAGACGATCTCAACATCGACGACGTCGATGCTCACCTGGATATTCCGCGTTTCCTGCGCGCGAGCCCGGGTTTGAAACGGGAGGCCGAGGCGTTCGTCCAGGAGCGCCGGGACGAGGTGCGCAAGATGCTGCGCCGGCGCGGGATCGAATCCGTGCGGGCGACGAGCGTGGACGACCTCATCGATCAACTCATCGCGGCCCTGGGGAGGCAAAAACGTGTCTCCCGTTGACCTCTCGGCCGCCGGGCTCGCGATTGCCGCCCCGATCCACGAACCCGTGGCCCCGGCCGCGTATTCGGCCTGGGTGTGGGCCGTGGGGCTCGCGCTGCTCGCCGGGATCGCCGCGTGGTACTGGTGGGTCATGCGCCACACCCGGCCCCGCCCCGCTCCCGATCTGCCCGATTCGCACTGGGCGTCGCTTCGGGAGAAGACGTTGGCGAAGGTGGAGACGGCGGAGGAGCAGTACCGCAGCGGGAACGTCGACCTGCGTGCCCTGCACCTGGAACTCAACACGATCCTGCGCGAATTCGCCACCGAACGCCTCGGCCGGGACGCGATGTGGATGACCGCCGGGGAGATCGCGAAGTTCGAGGGGGCGGAGCGGATCTCCCACCTCCTCGCGGAGTATGAGGAACCCGCGTTCGCCTACGACACCGACGCCCAAGCGATGGCGGCCACCGCGAGCGCGCGGGAGGTGATCAGCACGTGGTGACCTCCCTGCTGATGTACCCGTGGGCGATCGCGGCGGTGATCGCCGTCGTCGTCATCGCCCTCCTCCTCGGGTGGTGGGCGAAGCGGCGGCCGGTCGCCCGCGAGAAGACGATGTGGCTGGCGAACTCGACCTACGTACGCACGTTGCCCTCGTTCAAGAACCAGCTCCGGGTCTACAACACCGGGATCATCGCCGGGCTCGTGCTGCTGCTGGGCGCGAGCGTGGCCACGGGGGTGCTCGCCGCCCGCCCCGTGGAGAAGCAGGAGTATTCCGAAGAACTCACCTCCCGCGACATCGTGCTATGCCTCGACGTCTCCGGCTCGATGATCGGTTACGACGAGGAGATCGTCGAACGTTTCCTCGAACTCCTCCCCTCCTTCCACGGCGAACGCATCGCCCTGTCGATCTGGAACACCACCTCCCGCACCGTGTTCCCGCTGACGAACGATTACGACATGATCGCCCGCGAACTCGAGGAGGCCCAATACGTGCTCTCCTTCGATCTCGACTCCTTCGGCTGGTCGATGGACTACGAGAAGTACGACCGGCTCGTCGATTTCATCCAGGGCACCGTTCTTCCCGACGACGATTCGGCCTCCCTCATCGGCGATGGCCTCGCCACGTGCGCGCTGATGTTCGACGAAGCCGACCCGGACCGTTCGCGTTCGATCATCTTCGCCACGGACAACGACATCCAGGGCGAACCGATCTACACCCTCGGGGAAGCGGCGGACCTCGTGGAGGAGCGCGATATCGCCCTGTTCGGCATCCACGCCGGGGAGTCGACCCAGGAGCAGCAGGACGAATACCGCGAGATCGTGCTCGAACACGGCGGGCTGTTCTATGAAGCCTCGAACCCCGACCTCGTCGACGGCGTGCTCGATCGGATCAACGATTCGCAGTCGACGACGATCGAGGCGAGCCCGACCGTGCTCATCTCCGATTCCGCGCGGGGCCCGTACGGGGCGATGATGGTGCTCGCCGGGTTCTATCTCCTCCTCGTGTGGAGGCTGCGGTCATGAGTCTGCAACCGATCTGGCCACTGTGGCTCACCGCGATCTTCGCCGTGGCGCTCGGCGCGCTGTGCGTATGGCAACTGCTCCGCCCGGGCACGAACCGGACCGGCTGGGCGCGCCGGCTCGGGATCGTTGCCCTGATGACGATCATCGGGCTCGGCCCCTCGATCGAGGATCGGGTCCCCGATGCGCTGCTGACGAACGCCGAGGTGTACTTCGTCGTCGACCGCACCGGATCGATGGCCGCCCAGGATTACGGTGACGACGGCGACACCCGCCTGGCGGGAGTGCGGGACGACATCGACCAGCTCACGCGGATCATCCCGGCCGCGCAGTACTCGATCCTCGCCTTCGACTCCCAGGCCTCCCGGCAACTGCCCCTCACCTCCGATGCCCGCGCCGTGCGCTCCTGGGCGGCAACGATGCGCCAAGAGGTGTCGAACTACTCCGCCGGCTCGGCGATCGACCGGCCCTTGGAGATGCTTGACGAGGTGCTCAACCGTGCCGAGGAACGCAACCCGGAGAACGTTCGCCTCGTGTTCCTCTTCTCCGACGGGGAGAACACCCGCGGGTCGGCCTCCGATCCCGAGGACATCGAATCCTACGCGCCGCTCGACCCGCTCGTCGATGGTGGCGCGATCTTCGGTTACGGAACCCCGGAAGGGGGCCAGATGCTCCGGTACACCGGGGTGGGCGAGCCCGAAGAGGGCGATTGGATCATCGATTCACGCACTCAGGAACCGGCGATCTCGAAGCTGGACGAGAGCCAGCTGCGCCAGGTCGCCGAGGACCTCGGCCTGCCCTACCAGCACCGGTTCGACTCCTCCTCCCTGCAGGAACTCATCGACGATATCGATATCGACGACGCCTCCTCCGATGGCCGGCGGGACGCGATCGTGTACCGCGGCGTGTACTGGATCGGCGCCTTCCTCCTCGCCGCGCTGCTCGCGTGGGAAGGGTGGGATCTGCTGCGGCAGGTGCCCAGCCGACGCGGAACCGGCCGGGGCGAGCACGACCCGCTCGCCGGAACGGGATCGCCGGCAGAGTCTTCTTCTCGTAGCCCGGATGTTCCCACGGGCACGCCGGATGTGGAGGTGCCCCGATGAGCCTGCCCCCCATCACCTTTGCGACCGACACCGAGCTGCGCGATGCCGCGTTCGCGGAGAAACTCGCCCGGCGCCGCACCCGGCTCCTGCGGTGGTCCCTGCCCGTCGTGATCCTCGCGGCGCTCGTCGCGCTGAAACTCCTTTCCGCCGTCGGGCTCAACCTCATCGGCACCGCTTCCTACGACCGGGCGAACTACGCCACCGCCGCGGCGCGGTACGAGAACACCCAGTTCGTCAACGTCGTCCAGCCGTGGAAGGCGTATTACAACGAGGGGACGGCCCACTACTCCGCCGGGAAGTTCTTCACCGCGGGCCAGCGCCTCGAGATCGCCCTCGAGAAGGTCCCGAAGAACCCCGAGGATCAGCCTCGCGGACCGGAGGAGTGCGCGGTCCGGGTGAACTACTCCCTCGCCCTGGAAGGCACCGCGGATGAGACCCTGTCCGTCGGCGACGCGGAAATGGCCGAGGAGTACTACACCCAGGCGCTCGACATGCTCGCCGACTGCGCCGATTCCGGTGAAGGCGGCGACACTGCTGAGGACGCGCAGGAGCGCCAGGAACAGGGCCAACAGGAGGCGCAGGACGAGCAGGACCCCCAGGGGCAGGAACCGGATGGCGGAACGGGCGAGGACCCGGACTCCGGCGAGCCGGATTCTCCCGATTCGGGTGACCCGGAGCAACCGGAGGAGACGCAGGAACCCGAGGACCCCCAGCAGGAAGAACTCGAGGACCGCAACCAGCGCGCGAACGAAGAGGACGGCGAGGGCGACGAGGAGGAGGGGGCCGGCGTCGGCGACGGCTCCGGCGAGAACTGGTGACGCGGGGGGACGGCGCGGGTCAGCCCCACACGAGGGCGCGCGAGGGGCGCTCGAGCACCGCTGCGACGTCGGCGAGGACCCGGGAACCGAGCTCGCCGTCAACGAGCCGGTGATCGAAGCTCAACGCGAGTTGGGTGACCCAGCGGGGTTTGATCTTGCCCTTGTGCACCCACGGGCGCTGCGAGATCGCTCCGAAGGCGAGGATCGCCGACTCGCCGGGGTTGAGGATCGGGGTGCCGGTATCGATGCCGAAGACCCCCACGTTGGTGATCGTCACGGTGCCATCCTGCATCGCCGCGACCGGCGTCTTGCCTGATCGCGCGGTGCGGGTGAGGTCAGCGATAGCATCAGCGAGGTCGCGCAGTCCCATCCGGTGCGCGTTCTTGATGTTCGGCACCACCAGGCCCCGGTCGGTCGCTGCCGCGATCCCGAGGTTGATGTAGTGCTTGTACACGATCTCCTGGGCATCGTCGTCCCAGGCCGCGCTGATCTGCGGGTGGCGGCGGATCGCGAGGATGAGCGCTTTCGCGGCGATGAGCAGGGGGGTGACCCGGACGCCGTCGAACTCCTTGTCCTCCCGGAGCCGTTCCACGAGCTTCATCGTCCGGGTGACGTCGATCGTCGTGAACACGGTGACGTGGGGGGCGGTGAACGCGCTCGTGACCATCGCCTCGGCGGTGCGCCGGCGTACCGAACGCACCGGGACCCGGGTCTGGCGCCCGTCGGCGGAGACCGTCCCGCCATCGAGCCACGGCCGGTCGTCGCCGGGGTAGACGACGAGGTTCTCCACCTGCGAGCTCTCGGCCGCCTCCCGCACGTCGTCGCGGGTGATGATCCCGCCCGGGCCGGTTCCAGGCACGCGGGCGAGGTCGACCCCGAGATCCTTCGCGAGTTTCCGCACGGGGGGTTTGGCGAGGACGATCGCCTCGGAGCGGCGCGGCGCGGCCTGTGCGGGCGCGGCCTTCCGGGGTCGGCGGGTCGCGGTGGGCACCTTCGTGCCGTAGCCCACGAGCACGCCGCCGCTGCCGCCGTCCTCCGTGGCGTCGTCCCCCGTGGCGGATTCCTCCTGCGCGGGCGCGGGCGGCGCGGCGTTCGGCTCGCCGCTGGGATCGATATCGATCGTGATGATCGGCGCGCCCACGTCCACAGTGGCGCCGACCTCAGCGAGGATCGCGGTGATGAGGCCCGCGTGGGGGCTGGGGAGCTCGACGAGCGACTTCGCCGTTTCGATCTCGACGAGGACGTCGTTCACCTCGACCGTGTCCCCGACGGCGACCTTCCAGTCGACGATGTCCGCCTCGGTGAGGCCCTCCCCGACGTCGGGGAGCGGGAAATCTATGAATTCAGGCACGTAGTCTCCTCAACCTAGTACGCCATCGATTCTTCGACGGCGTGGAGCACCCGGTCGAGCCCGGGCAGGTATTCCTCTTCAACTTTGGAGACGGGATAGGGAGTGTGGAACCCGCCCACCCGGGCGACGGGCGCCTCGAGATGATAGAAGCACTCCTGGCTCACCCGGGCGGCGATCTCCGCGCCCGCTCCGAAGAACACCGGGGCTTCGTGGGCGACGACGAGCCGCCCCGTCTTCCGCACCGAGGCGGTGACGGTCTCGAAATCGATCGGGGAGATCGAGCGCAGGTCGATCACCTCGATATCCGTGCCCTCCTCCGCGGCGACGTCGGCGACCATGAGCGCGGTGCGCACGGTCGGCCCGTAGGCGGCGATCGTCAGGTCGGTGCCGGCGCGCAGGATCCGCGCGGATTGCAGCTGCGCGGTACCCGCTGGCGTGGTGACCCGCTCCGAGATGCCCAGATCGGCGTCGGAAGCGCCGGTGGGCACCTCCCCGCGGTCCCAGTACCGGGCTTTGGGTTCGAAGAACAGCACCGGATCGGGGGAGGCGATCGCCTGCTGGATCATCACGTAGGCGTCGGCGGGGTTCGACGGGGTGACGACGCGCAGGCCGGCGGTGTGGGCGAAGAGCGCCTCGGGCGATTCGCTGTGGTGCTCGATCGCGCCGATGCCGCCGCCGTAGGGCACGCGGATGACGACCGGGGCGGTGTGGGTCCCCGCGGTGCGGTAGTGCAGCTTCGCGAGCTGGGTCGTGATCTGGTCGTAGGCGGGGAAGATGAACCCGTCGAACTGGATCTCGCACACGGGACGGTAGCCGGCGTAGGTGAGGCCGATCGCGGTGCCGACGATCCCCGATTCCGCGAGGGGGGTGTCGACGACCCGGTCCGGGCCGAAGGTGTCGATGAGGCCGTCGGTGATCCGGAAGACCCCGCCGAGGGGCCCGATGTCCTCACCCATGAGGAGCACCTTGTCATCACGTTCCATCGCCCGGCGCAGCCCGGCGTTGATCGCCCGGCCGAAGGGGAGTTTTTCAACGGTGCTCATGCGCTCTCCTCGAACCCGGCCTGGTAGTCGGCGAACCACTCCCGCTCGTAGGCGATCTGGGAGTGCTCGCTCGCGTACACGTGGTCGAACATCGTTTCCGGGGCAGGCGCCTCGAGGGCGCGGCAGTGTTCGCGCGTGTGGGCGCCGAACTCGTCTGCGAGTTGCTCGACCTTGTCGAAAAACTCCGCGGCCGTGCCCAGCGACTCCAGGTGGGCCCGCAGCCGGTCGATCGGATCACGCTGCGCCCAATGGTCTTCCTCCTCCTGGGTGCGGTACCGGGACGGGTCGTCCGAGGTCGTGTGCGCCCCGCGGCGATAGGTGACCGCCTCGATGAAGGTGGGGCCGCCGCCGCTGCGCGCGCGCTCAAGAGCCTCGTCGGCGACGGCGTAACAGGCGAGCACGTCGTTGCCGTCCACCCGGACGCTCGGGATCGCGAACCCGCGCCCCCGCCACGCGATCGGCGCGGGTGACTGGGTCTGGGCGGGCACGGATATCGCCCACTGGTTGTTCTGGACGAAGAATACGACCGGGGCGTTGTTCGACGCCGCGAACACCAGCGCCTCATTCACGTCACCCTGGGAGGTCGCGCCGTCCCCGAAATAGGTGATGACGGCCCGGTCGCGCCCGGGGTCGCCGGTGCCGACGTCGCCGTCGCGCTGGATCCCCATCGCGTAACCGACGGCGTGCAACGTGTGGGACCCGATGACCAGGGAGGCGGTGGTGAAGTCGTGGGCGTGCGGATCGTACCCGCCGTGCGCCACGCCGCGGTAGAGGGGAAGTAGATCGGGCAGGTCCAGGCCCCGGACGTGGGCGACGCCATGTTCGCGGTAGGAGGGGAAGATGAAGTCCCGCCGGGCGGTGGCGTGAGCGGAGCCCACCTGGGCGGCTTCCTGCCCGAAGCTCGGGGGCCACAGGCCGAGCTCGCCGTGGCGCTGCAGGGCCGTGGCCTCCCGATCGAACCGGCGCACGAGCGCCATGTCCCGGTAGAAGCCTTCGAGGGCATCTCGATCGAGGTGGGCCACCCGCTTCGCGTAGTGATCGTGGTGCGCGCGGGTGCCCTGTGGTGAGAGCAATTGGACGGGGGTGGTGTCCTGCTCCCCGACGACGGGGGTCTCCCGGTAGGTGTCGGTGGTCATCACACAAGCTCCTTTGGTGAGAGGGGCACAAGCCGCGACTGCAACCTACGCCAGCGTAGGCTACGGGAGCGTAACTTATATCCGTAGGAAACCTACCGACGTCTTCGAGCTTTTTGTGCCGTTCGCACAATCGGCTGAGGACGGGGCGCGGCCAGTTCTCGGGAACCACGCCCGTGAACCGCAGGATTTCAGCGGAAACTCGCTTCCCTCTGAAGGTGAACGGTATGGAGTTATTGGTCTGCAGTTGTGGGTTTCGGCAAGTTGCCTGCGCCACAAAATCTGCTCCTCCACCCTAGTGCGCGTCTCAGACTATGAGAAGGGGGCGCGCTAGTCGGGGTGAACGGGAGTCAGTCCGAGGCCGCGGGCCCACGTCGCGGCGAGGGCGAGCGCGAGGTCATTCGCCTCGGGTTCCCCGATCGTCACCCGCACGCCCTCCGGGAAGGGCCGGGCGGTGAAGCCGCTTGCGAGCGCCTCCGCGGCATAGGCATGGGAACGCTCCCCGATCGGGAGCCAATAGAAGTTGCCCTGCGGTTGCCCCACGTCCCAGCCTTGCGCGCGCAATTCCGCAGTGACCCGGGCGCGTTCGGCGATGACGGCCTCAACAACCTCGTCGGTGTAGTCCTCGCTCTCCAGGGCCGCGAGCGCGGCGCGCCCCGCGAGCGCGTTGACGCCGAAGGGGGTCGAGGCACTCCGGAGCTGGCTCATGAGGCCGCTCGGACCCATCGCGTACCCCACGCGCAGGCCGGCCATCCCGTACGCCTTGGAAAAGGTGCGCAACACGATGAGGTTGGCGCGCGCCTCCCCGCCACCGAGCAGGGCGAGGGAATCCACCTTCTCCTCGGTGCGATCGAAGTGCGCGTACGCCTCGTCGAGGACGACCAGCACGTTCGAGGGCACGCGGTCGAGGAACGCGCCGATCTGGGAGTGGGTGGCGGCCTGGCTCGTGGGGTTGTTCGGCGTGCAGACCATCACGATCTTCGTGCGCTCGGTGATCGCCGCGGCCATCGCCTCGAAGTCGTGCTCGCCGGTCGGGGTGTTGGGTACCTGCACGGAGGTCGCTCCGGTGACCTGTACGAGGATCGGATAGGCCTCGAACGACCGCCAGGAGTACACCACTTCATCCCCGGTGGTCACCGCAGCGCGCAGGATCAACTCCAACAGGGACACCGAGCCGTTGCCGATGATGAGGTTGCCCTCGCTGAGCCCGTGGCGCTGGGCGAGGGCATGACACAGGGTGTCCCCGTACATCTCTGGGTAACGGTTCGCCTCCGCGGCGACATCAGAGATCGCGGCGAGCACCGCCGGGGCGGGTGGGCTGGGAACCTCGTTCGAGGAAAGCTTGTAAATACTGGGGTCATCTCCCGAGGCTCCCGGCACGTACGCCGGGAGTCCGCTGACGGAGGGGCGAAGCGTGAACTCTCCCGCCATGGGCATCTCCTTTGAATCCGATGTCATGTGTAAATGATGCCTGATCTCACACTCCCGCGCAGGGCGGGCGCGTGGCAAGATGGGGGCATGCAGTTTGTTTTCCGTGTCATCGCGAACGCCATCGGGATATGGCTCGCCGCCGAGCTCCTCGGTGGTATCACCCTCGAAACCGATGGCACGTGGCAGAACACGCTCATCGTCGTCGCGGTGATCGCGCTCGTGTTCACTCTCGTGAAC
Source organism: Beutenbergiaceae bacterium (assembly GCA_035301585.1). GTDB lineage: Bacteria > Actinomycetota > Actinomycetes > Actinomycetales > Beutenbergiaceae > HY158. Next base: position 28,842 of record DATGUB010000069.1, read on the forward strand.
ATGATCATCCGCCCGATCGTCAAGGTACTCACCTTCCCGCTGTACATCATCACCCTCGGGTTGTTCTTCATCGTTGTCAACGCGCTGATGCTGCTGCTGACGAGCAAGGTCACCGACTCGTTCAACTACGGGCTGCACATCGAGGGCTTCGGTTCCGCGGTGCTGGGTTCGCTCATCGTCTCCCTCATCTCCACCATCGTCATCGCGATCCTTCCCGATCGGCGCAGCCGCCGGCGCTGATCCCTCGCCGCCGACCTACCGGGTGATCTCCGCTCGGAACCGGAAGGTCTCCACCTCCCCCTCGGGAATCACCGCTTCGAGCCAGGATCGGGTGTGGGCAAGGTCGGGATGGTTATCGGCGAGCTCTGCCGTTTCGATGTAGTTCGGGAAGTCGTGGCTGTGCACGGGGCCGACCCCGGCGGCCGTCTCCGGGTCGCTGGACTCCCCGAGGGTGCGATCCACCCGGGTCATTCCCGGTTTCGCCTGCCATTCCACGCCGTCGAGACCGGTGACGAAGTCTTCGGTGTGTTCGAAGGAGACGACGTGGGTGTCGGGGCGGATGTCGTGCCGGTCGATGGGGCTCCCCGCGGTGATGACCAGGGGGATGTCGAACTCCGCTCGCACCCGCGGGTCGTTCGCGAGCATGCTGCCGGTGATACCGCCATGGGAGTGCCCGACCATGACGACCGGTTCCCCCTTCTTCACCCCGACCTCCCGCAGCGCCGCGACCACCATCGCCGTGCTGGGGGTGGGGTTGGAATCGACGGAACTCACCGTGTGCAACAGCGCGTGCACGTCCCTCGGGTCGAAGCCCTGCCCGCCGGGGATGAAGACCTGCCAGGAGTGCTCTCCCTGCGCCGAGGTGACCCGGTCGATGCGCAGTTCCCCTGACTGCGCGCCCGAGGCGATCTCCAACTCCTTCATCACCGCGATCGAATCCGCGAAGGTGCGAACCGGTGCCCGGGTGGGATCGCCGTCGTCATGCTTCGGGCCGATTCGCTCCATCCTGATGCCCCGGTGCCCCAGACCCGCGTGGACGGCGTCCACCACTCGGGCGCCCACGGCGGCACCATCGCCGACATCGCCGCCGGGGGCGATGACGCCCGAGAGCGCGCGGGCGAGGGCCGCGCCTCCCGCGCGGTCGATTCCGGGGGAGTTCGGATCCCAGATCGGGCTGAGGGCGCGGTGCAGGCCGGTCGCCGCGCCGAACGAGTCGGGCAGGAGGCGGAACCAGCCGATGGGGCTCAGCGCGCGAAGTTGGTTGTAACGGATGACGCCGGCGGAGAAGATCGCAGCGATGCGCATGCGGGGGCTGGCGAGCGTCGCCAGCGGGTGGTCGGTCAGTGCCTGCATCTGGGCCTGGGCCCCGGCGGTGAAGAATCGATTGACGGGGTAGAGGAGCGGGTCGATGGGACTGGGGAGCCAGGTGCCGAACGTGTCCCGCCACCATTGGTACCCGCCGCTGAGGCCGGTGCGGAACCGGTCGCTGATGTTGCGTTCCGCTTCCTCATATCGGTGGGCGACTTCGCCGAGGGCGGCCGCGAGGTGCTCGATGGTGACGCAGAGGCGGCGCAGCCGGAAGACGCCCAGCCCGAGCGCGGCCTGGGCGGGGGCGGCGCTCACGGCCCCACCGGGCACGGTATGGGCGCTGGCGAGCCCGTTCCCGACCTGCTCGAGAAGTTGGAGTTGGCTGCGCAGGCGCTCGGCGAGGCTGCGCAACCGGTGGGAATTCGCGTGCAGCTCCCCCGGGTCGACGATGACAGCGGCGCACAACTCCGGGGTGATGTGCAGTTCCTCCACGCGCGCGCTTTCGCCCACTGCCCCTCACCCGCCGCTCATCGCGATTCGCACGAGCCGGATGTGGTGCTCGTGCACCTGAATGAGCCGGACCGCCGCGGCGAGGTCCGCGGCAACGCTCCCCGCCCGCGAAGCGCATTCCTCAACCTTCTCCGCGAACTCCTGCGCGGCGTTCCCCTGCCACGTCAGCGAGATCGCTTGCCGCAACTCGTAGACCCCGTCATTCACCTCGGCGCACGCCGCCGCCACTGTTGCTGCCGATCCCACTCGGCCACCTCTCTTTCGCCCCGGGCTTCACATCTTCTTCGGGCCCTCCAGTGAGGTCCCGTGCCGCCACGGTAGGAACGCCGTTGCCGGCCGCGCGCAGCCCGAGCCGGTGGTGTGGACGGGCGAACCGGTGGGGAAATAGCCGCCGCGGGGTCACGCCTGGTACGCGTGGAGGTGCACAACGGGCGGAAATGTGCTGAGAATAGGGAATGGCTTCCCCGTACACGATCAGTGTTGTGTGCACTGGAAATATTTGTCGCTCCCCGATGGGAGAAGTAATGCTGCGTGACGCCTTCGATCGCGCCGGCCTGGAGAACGTCGTGATCGAATCGGCGGGCACGGGCGATTGGCACGTCGGTGGCGGAGCAGACCACCGTGCCGAGGAGATCATCGCCGATAACGGCCTCGACCTTTCCGGGCACCAGGCGGCGCAGTTCAACCGCGCGGATTTCGAACGCGTGGATCTCATCCTCGCCCTGGACAATTCTCATCTGCGTGCCCTGCGCTCGCTCGCGCCATCGGACGAAGCGCGCGAGAAGGTCCGGCTGCTACGGAGCTTCGATCCTGAGGCCGTGGCCGCCGGCGACCTCGACGTCAACGATCCCTACTACGGGGACGCCCGAGATTTCACGATCACCTTTGAGAACATCACCGGCGCGACTCCTGGCATCGTCGACTTCGTGCGCACCCAGGTGACTTCCCGGCTCTGACTCTCCGCGGCATGGCCGAACCGCCACTCAGGCGGGCGGTGAGCGGTTGACGTCACAGGCACCGACCGCGCGGGCGGGCGCGGAGCACTGGCACACTAGTGCCATGACCCGTGTGGACCTCGCTTCGATCTCACCCGCTATTCCCCTCGGCCCGCTCGACGGGCGTTACCGCGCCGCCGCCGCCCCGCTCGTCAACCACCTCTCCGAAGCGGCCCTCAACCGGGCCCGCCTCGAGGTGGAGGTGGAATGGCTCATCCACCTCACGGCCACCGGGGCGCTGCCCGGAGCACCAGAACTCTCCGAGGAAGAAGTCGCGTACCTGCGCGAAATCGTCGCGACGTTCGGCGAAAGCGAGATCGGCGAGATGGCGGCGATCGAGGCCGAGACCCGCCACGACGTCAAAGCGGTCGAATATTTCCTCAAGCGCCGCCTCGCCGCCGCCCCAGACAGGCTCGGCTCGGCCACCGTCTTGCCGCAGGTGGCGGAGATCGTGCACATCTTCTGCACCTCGGAAGACATCAACAACCTCTCCTACGCGCTCACGATCGCGGCCGCCGTCCGCGAGGAATGGCTGCCGGCCGCGCTCGAAATGGTCGAGGCGATCAAGGAACTCGCCGTCGAGAACGCCGCGGTTCCCATGCTCGCCCGCACCCACGGGCAACCCGCCACCCCGGTGACCCTCGGCAAGGAACTCGCCGTCACGGTGCACCGCCTCCGCCGCCAGCTCCGCCGGATCGAAGCGACTGAATACCTCGGCAAGATCAACGGCGCCACCGGCACCTACGCCGCCCACATCGTCGCCTCCCCGGGCGTCGACTGGCCGGCGATCGCACAGGACTTCGTCGAGCACCTGGGACTCAGCTTCAACCCGGTGACCACGCAGATCGAGTCGCACGACTGGCAGGCGGAGCTGTTCGCGGACATCAGCCGCTTCAACCGCATCTGCCACAACCTCGCCACGGACATGTGGACGTACATCTCGATGGAGTACTTCACACAGATCCCCGTCGAGGGTGCCACCGGTTCATCGACCATGCCCCACAAGGTCAACCCGATCCGGTTCGAGAATGCGGAGGCGAACCTCGAGCTGTCCAACGCGCTGCTCGATTCGCTGGGCTCGACGCTCACCACCTCCCGGCTCCAGCGCGATCTCACGGATTCGACGACGCAGCGCAACATCGGGGTGGCGTTCGGGCATTCGCTGCTCGCCCTCAACAACCTCGTCAAGGGCCTGGGCCGCCTCGAGTGCAACACCGACGAGCTCGCGGCCGACCTCGATCGCAACTGGGAGGTGCTCGCGGAAGCGATCCAGTCCGTCATGCGCGCGGCGTTCCTCCGCGGGATCGACGGGATGGACAACCCCTACGAGAAGCTCAAGGAGCTGACCCGCGGCCACCGCGTCGACGGGCCGGCGCTGCGGGAGTTCGTCGGCGGGCTCGGCCTGCCCGATGAGGACGCGGCCCGCCTCGCAGAGCTCAGTCCCGCGTCCTACGTGGGGCTCGCCGCTGACATCGCCCGCGAGGAGACCGCCGCCTGGCGAGGATCCCGCTGAGCGGCTGCCCGGGCGGCATCGGCCCGGGCAGCGTCCAGCGTCGGCGCGGGCAACGGCCGCCCGGGCAGCGTCGGCCCGCCTCCGTCAGGCGATCGCGATGTACTCGAGGACGGGACGCCCCGCGCTGCCGTAGCGCGGCCTCCGCTCCAGCAGACTCACGTCCGCCATCGCCTCGAGGTAGCGCCGCGCGGTGACGCGGGAGACGCCGATCAGGTCGGCGGCCTCGGCGGCGGAGTGCCCCTCGTCCGCGAGCAGTGCGAGGATCCGGTCCTGCACAGCGTCCGGCACGCCCTTCGCCCGCTGCGGGCCGGTCCCCGCGCGCAACCCGTCCACGGCGGCGTCCACCTGCGACTGCGTGATCTGGCCGTCCCCGGACGCGTCGGCGCCCAATGACGCGCGGAAGCTGCGGAACGCCTCGAGCTTGGTCTTGAAGACGGGAAACGTGAACGGCTTGAGGATGTAGTGGACGACGCCCAGGGACAGCGCCTCCTGGACCACCTGCATGTCGCGGGCCGCAGTCACCGCGATGACGTCGACCGGCACCTTGCGGGCTCTGAGGCTGCGCACGAGCATGAGCCCGTGGCCGTCGGGCAGGTTCATGTCGAGGAGCACCAGGTCGATCCGCTCCCCGTCGATCCCGATGATCCGATCCGTCAGGGCGGCGAGGGCGTGCTGCGCGTTCCGTGCGATCCCGACGAGGTGGAACCCGTCGACGCGGTCGACGTAAGACGCGTGCGCCTTCGCCGCGATCTCCTCGTCCTCGACCACGAGCACGCCGTACGGGGGCTCACCGCGCCCCGACGGCTCGCGTGCTTCACTCATGCGCTCACCGTAGGTCCCCGGGCGTCCCCGCGCCAGCCTCGGCATCCACGGACTCCTGCTCTCCCCCGGACGCGGCGCCCGGCACCCACA
>DATGUB010000070.1:0-7866 GCA_035301585.1 Beutenbergiaceae bacterium
TTGGCGCGTTGCGCCGCGATAAAAGTCTGTACTGGGGCGCCGTTCGCGATCCTTCGCGTTTCGTATCCCCGCCAACGACATCCACGCCGACCATGTGGGTCCGGTGCCCCTCCGCGCGCTGACCGTTACGCCGCGCGAGCAAGAGAAGCGGATCTCGCTGGACTCCCCGGAAGGGTATGGCCGCTCCGGTTCGTCACGCCAAGTATCGCACACTTCCTAAAGCTGTAGGCCTTATGTCCCAGAAATATCTCCAGACAGGTTCCTAGCATTGGGAACATCTCGCCTCTAGGAAGTAGGACCCGCGCGTGGAAGCATTAGATGTTGCCCGGTGGCAATTCGGCATCGTCACGGTTTACCACTTCATCTTCGTCCCTCTCACGATCGGGCTCAGCCCCCTTGTTGCCGTCATGCAGACGATCTGGCACAAGACCGGTGACGAGAAGTGGTTGAAGCTCACGAAATTCTTCGGAAAACTCCTTCTCATCAACTTCGCGATCGGGGTCGTCACCGGGATCGTCCAGGAGTTCCAATTCGGGATGAACTGGAGCGCCTACTCCCGCTTCGTCGGGGACATCTTCGGCGCGCCGCTCGCGATCGAAGGCATCGCCGCGTTCTTCCTCGAATCCACCTTCCTCGGGCTCTGGATCTTCGGGTGGGACCGCCTACCCAAGCGCATCCACCTCGCCACGATCTGGTTGGTGGCGATCGGCACGAACCTGTCTGCAGTCTTCATCCTCGCGGCCAATGCCTGGATGCAGCACCCCGTGGGTGCGGTGTTCAACCCCGAAACCGGCCGCGCGGAGCTCGAAGACTTCGGAGCGGTGCTGACGAACAACACGATGTGGGCGGCCTACACCCACACGATCGCTACCTCGCTGCTCGTCGCCGGCACCTTCATCGCGGGCATCGCCGGCTGGTGGATCGTCCGCGCCGTCAAACAGGGCCGCGAAGAGGAGGCCCGCTCGGTGTGGCGCCCCGCAGCGATCCTCGGGATCATCACGATCGTCGCCTCCGGCGTCGGGGTCACGCTCTCGGGGCACTGGCAGGCGCAGCTGATGTTCGAGCAGCAACCGATGAAGATGGCCGCCGCGGAAGGCCTGTGCCAGACCGAGCAGGGCGCGGCGTTCTCCATCCTCACCGTCGGGGACCTGTCCAACTCCTGTGAAGGGGTGACCCATCTGCTGCAGGTGCCCGGGCTCACCTCCTTCCTCGCGACGAACGACTTCAACGGCGAGGTACGAGGGGTGCCTGAACTCCAGGAGTACTACGAAGACCGCTACGCCGAGGGGGTCGACTACTCCCCCAACCTCGCGGTCACCTACTGGTCCTTCCGGTTGATGATCGGGTTCGCCGCGTTCTCCGCAGCGCTGGCACTCGCAGGCGCCTGGTACTTGCGCAAACGCAAGGTCACCGACAATCCGTGGTTCGCCCGCCTGGCCCTGCTCTCCCTGCCGATGCCGTTCCTCGGCGCCTCGTTCGGGTGGATCTTCACGGAGATGGGCCGCCAGCCCTGGGTGGTGGTCCCGAACCCCACGGGCGTGGATCAGGTCCGGATGCTCACCCAGGACGGGGTCTCCTCCACGATCCCTGCGGGAACGGTGCTCACCTCGCTCATCACCTTCACCGTCATCTACGGCGTGCTCGCCGTGGTCTGGTACAAGCTCATGCACCGTTACGCCCGGGTCGGGGTCGTTGAGACGGAAGGGTCCCCGGTGGCGCCCAGCGACGACGACGACACCCTCTCCTTCGCATACTGATCGGATCGGACATGGACATCCCAACTCTTTCTCTCGTGTGGTTCATCCTCATCGGTGTGTTGTGGACCGGCTACCTCGTACTCGAGGGCTTCGACTTCGGGGTCGGTATGCTACTGCGGCCACTCGGGCGCACCGATACCGAACGACGCGTCATCATCAACACGATCGGGCCGGTCTGGGACGGTAACGAGGTCTGGCTCCTCGTAGCCGGTGGCGCGACCTTCGCCGCCTTCCCCGAGTGGTACGCGACGATGTTCTCCGGCTTCTACCTGCCGCTGCTGGTCATCCTCACCGCGCTCATCATCCGCGGGGTCGCATTCGAGTACCGCGGCAAGATCAACGACCCGGCATGGCGGGCCCGCTGGGACTGGGCGGTGACCATCGGCTCGTGGATCCCCGCGGTGCTGTGGGGGGTCGCCTTCGCCAACCTCATCCGCGGCGTGGACCTCACCCCCGAGCACGAGATGGTCTCCTCCTTCTGGTCCCTCCTCAACCCGTTCGCGCTGCTGGGCGGAGCGGTGACGGCGCTAGTGTTCCTCACCCACGGGGCGATCTTCCTCGCCCTGAAGACCGAGGGGGAGATGCGCGCGCGCACCGGCAAACTCGCTGCCCGCCTCGCTGTACCTGCCGTCGTCGCCGCCGGGATCTGGGCGCTATGGGCCCAGCTCGCCTACTCCTCGCACACCCTCACCTGGATCCCCGTGCTCGTCGCCGCGATCGCTCTCGTGGCCACCGTGTTCCTCACCGCGAGGCGATCGGAGGGGTGGGCGTTCTTCTCCACCACGGTGGCGATCGCCGCCGTCGTCATCTTCATCTTCGGCGCGCTGTTCCCGAACGTCATGCCCGCGCTCACTCCGGAGAACTCGCTGACGATCGCGAACGCTTCCTCCACCCCGTACACGCTGAAGATCATGACGTGGGTAGCGGTCGTGCTCATGCCGTTCGTCCTCGGATACCAGGCGTGGACCTACTGGGTGTTCCGCAAACGACTGCGGGTCGAAGACATCCCCGCTGGGGGTGGCCTGCCGAAGGTGGAACCCGCAGACCTGCACCCGAAGAACTAGTGGCCAAACCTCTCGACCCCCGACTCCTGCGCCGCGCGAGCTCCGCGCGGCGCACGATCGGATACACCGTGGTGTTGAGCATCGCGGTGACGGCGACCGTCGTCGCGATCGCGCTCACTCTCGCGCAGGTGTTGGGTGATCTCGTCACCGGGGCGAGGCAGGTCTCCCAGACGTCCGGGCAGATCGCGATCATCGCCGGTCTCTTCGCGCTGCGGGGCCTCTTGCAGGTCGCCCTCGGCCGGATCGGGCACATCGGGGCGCGGGAAGTGATCGCGCAGTTGCGCGCCCAGGTGCTCACCCACATGTCCAGGCTCGGGCCGAGGTGGGCCGCGGATAACGCCTCGCGCACCGGGACCCTCCTCACCCGCGGCCTGGACGCGCTGGACCCGTATTTCACGGCGTACCTCCCTCAGCTCATGCTCACGGTGATCCTCACCCCGGCGCTCCTCGTCGTCATGGCCACCCAGGATCTCCTCGCCGCGCTCACGCTCGCGATCGCGATTCCGCTCATCCCCGTGTTCATGTGGCTGATCGGGGTGATGACGAACCAGTTCGCCAGCGACCGCCTCGCCGCGCTCACCGCCCTCGGCCGTCAGCTCCTCGACCTCGTCGCCGGCATCCCCACCCTGCGCGCCTTCGGGCGCGCCGACGGCCCCACCGCCCGCGTTCGCGACCTCGCCGAACGCGCCCGGCGCACGACGATGGCGACCCTCCGCGTCGCGTTCCTGTCCGGAGCCGTCCTGGAACTCATTTCCACGATCGCGGTGGCGATGGTCGCCGTCGGTGTGGGGTTACGCCTCGTCTCGGGCAAGTTCGACCTCGTGACGGGGCTCGCGGTGCTCATCATGGCACCTGAGGTCCTCCTGCCGCTGCGGCAGGTGGGGGTGCAGTTCCACAACGCCGCCGACGGCGTCGCCGCTGCCGAGGGCGCCTTGGATATCCTCGCCCTCCCCGCCCCCGCAACGGGCACGCGCCGCGTCAATCAGGTACGCGAGCTGGAGCTCCGAGACGTGAGCGTCCGGGCCGGTGACCGGGACCGCATGGCGCCGGCGGGTTTGAGCGCCCGGGTCCGCCCGGGCCGGATCACGGTGCTCGCCGGGCCGTCCGGATCGGGGAAGACCACGGCGATGAACGTCGCGCTCGGGCTCATCTCCCCCGATCGCGGCCAGGTGGTCCTGACGACCGACTCCGGGCCGCTCGATCTCGCAGAGGTCGACCTGGAGTCCTGGTGGCAACTGGTGACCTGGGTCCCGCAACGCCCCACCTTCGAACCCGGCACTCTCGCCGAAACGCTCGGCGGCACCCCTGCCGAACGGGAGGAGGCGATCGAGGCCGCGGGGCTGGCCGACGTCGTCGGCGAGGTGGGGTGGCAGCGGCGGATCGGCCAGGGCGGAGTGGGGCTATCCGTCGGCCAGCGCCAGCGTCTCGCGCTCGCGCGGGCCCTCATCCTCGATGCACCGTTCCTCATCCTTGACGAGCCCACCGCGCATCTTGATTCCGCGAGTGAGGAGATCGTGACCACCTCCCTCAAGGCTGCGGCCGCGGCGGGCAAGGGAGTGCTCGTCATCGCGCACCGATCCGCAGTGATCGATATCGCCGACGAGGTCTGCCTCACGGAGGCCGCCCGTGCACGTTGAATCGTTCCTCGGATCGGTACGCACCGACCTCGCCTCGCTGCGGCGCATGCTCACGCTCCTGCGCACCCCGTGGCGACGGGTCGCGATCGCCGTGACCTTCGGCGTGCTCGCCCTCGGGGCGGCGATCGGGCTCGCTGCGGTTTCCGCGTGGCTCATCGCCCGTGCGAGCCAGCGCCCCCTCATCCTCGACCTCACCGTCGCTGTCGTCGCCGTCCGCGCGCTCGGCATCTCCCGTGGGGTCTTCCGCTACTTCGATCGGCTCTTCTCACACGATGTCGCCCTTCGCGGGGTCGCCCAATTGCGCGAGGAGACCTACCGCCGCCTCGCGAGCGCGCCGACCCAGGTGACGATCGGCCTGCGTCGGGGGGACCTGCTCGCGCGTTTCGGCGCGGACGTCGATGCGATCGGTGATTTCGTCGTCCGCGCCCTCATGCCCCTCCTCAGCGCGCTCCTCGCCGGGGTGGGGTCAGTGGTGCTCATCGGCGTGTTTTCTCCCCGCGCCGCGCTCGTGCTCGGGCTCATGCTGGCCCTGACCGGCACGATCTCCCCCGCTGCGGCGGCGCTGGCCGCGTGGCGCAGCGAGCAGGACACGGTCGAGGCTCGCGCCCACGTTGCCGCGGCGACGATGAGCGTCGTCGACACTGCCGATGAGCTGCGCGTGTCGCGCCGCATGGGCGCCACCCTTGCCGATCTCGCCGGCGCCGAGCAGGATCTGCAGGGGGCGCTGCGACGCGCGTCGTGGCCCGCGGCGATCGCACCGGCGCTCAACACGATCGCGATGGGCGTCTCGGTCGTCGCGGCGCTCCTCATCGGCGGCCGCGACGTCGGCGCCGGCGGCCTCACCCCCGTGCTGCTCGCGGTGATCGTGCTGACCCCGCTCGCGGTGTTCGAGGCCGTCGATGCCCTGCCGGCCGCCGCCGTGCAGACCCTGCACTCTGCCGCAGCGGCGCGCCGGTTGGAGGAAGTCCTCACCAGCTCCCGCGCCGAGCCTGAGGTCGGCCGGGAAGAGGCGGACTCGTCGGCACCGCCGAGGATCCGAGCAGAGAACCTCGCCATCGGCTACCCCGGAGAGGATCCCGTACTCAGCGGGCTGAACGTTGACCTCGTGCCCGGCCAGACCCTCGCGATCGTCGGTGCCTCCGGGGTGGGAAAGACGACGCTCCTGGCAACGCTCGCGGGCCTGCTCCCTCCACGCCGGGGCATGGTGGAGCTGCGCGGGCAAACCACGGGTGCCCTCGTCGACGGCGAAGCAGCGAAAACAGCTGTGTTCACCGCCGAGGACGCTCACATCTTCGACACCACGATCCTGGAGAACCTCCGGGTCGCCCGCGGTGACGTGACCGAGGCGGAGGCCGCGCAGGCGCTCGCGGCGGCGGGCCTCGCCGACTTCCTCGCAGGGCTGCCCGAAGGGGTGCACACCCGACTGGGCGAGAACGCGACGATGGTCTCCGGCGGGGAACGGCGGCGTCTGCTCCTCGCCCGGGCGCTGTGCTCGCCCGCACCCTTCATGCTGCTAGACGAGCCGGGTGAGCACCTCGATAACGAGACCGCCGACGCGCTCACCGCCCACATGCTCGGCCTCGCCCGCGCCCCCTCGGCCGACGGCTCGCCCAAGCGTGGTGTGATAGTGGTGACCCACCGGCCACAGAGCGTGGCGGGCGCCGATGACGTTGTGAGGCTTGGATGAAGAAGATCATCGATTCGCTATTGCTCGTGACCTCCCACCTCGATCTGCACGAGGTGCTCGGGGAGATCGTCACCGCCGCCGGCGCCCTGACCGGCGCGAAGTACGCCGCGATCGGGGTGCTCGATAATGCCGGGCAGATCGACCCGTTCGTCAGCCACGGCGTCGACGACGAAGTGCGGGGGGTGCTCGCCCACCCGGCGGGCGTGGGAGTACTCGCGGCGATCCCCTCGGACGGGGCGCTCGTGCTGAACGACCTCACCACCCACCCGGAGTTTCGGGGTTTCCCCGACCATCACCCGATGATGCGTTCCTTCCTCGGGGTGCCCATCCTCATCGGAACGAAGATGTATGGTCGCCTCTACGTGGCGGAGAAGACCGACGGTTTCAACGCGGAGGACGTTGAGCACATGCACATGCTCGCCTCCGCCGCAGCGATCGCCGTGCAGAACAGCGCCCTGTACGAGGAGGCCCGCACCCGGGAGAAGTGGCTCGCAGCGGGCCAGGAGATCACCGCCGCGATGCTCCACACCCCCGAGGTCGAGGACGCCCTGGAACTCATCGCCTCCCGGATCCGGCAGGTCGCCGAGGCGGACACCGCCTGCATCGTGCTCCCCGGGCTGAAGGGTGAGTGGCTCATCGAGATCATCGACGGCGAGCACTCCGAGGACCTCCTGGGTATCGCGATGCCGCCCTCGGGCCGGGCCCGGCAGGTGATCAAGAACGGTACGGGGATCATCGTCGATTCCCTCTCCCGCGCCCGGACGCTGCGCGTTCCGGAATTCGGCCGGTTCGGGCCCGCCCTCTACGCGCCGCTCGTGGCAAACGGCAACTCCCACGGCGTGATCATCCTGCTCCGCCACCGGGGCGCGGCCGAATTCACTCCCGGCGAACTCACCATCGCCGAGGCGATCGCTGCCCAGGCGGCGCTCGCGCTGAAACTGTCCGAGGCTCGAGCGGCGAAGGACCTCGCCGCGCTCATGGAGGAACGCGCACGGATCGGCCGGGACCTACACGATCTTGCGATTCAGCAGCTCTTTGCCACGGGGCTACAACTGACCAAAGCCGTGGAAACGGTGACCGACCCGGGGATGAAAGCAGAACTCGCCGAGGCGATCGACGGCGTCGACGACTCTGTGCGCCAGATCCGCGCGATCGTGCGCACGATTTCCAGCGAGGACGACTCCGAACCCATCCTCGAACGGCTGCAACGGGAAGTGTCCCTTGCCCGCACCGGGCTCGGTTTCGCCCCCTCCCTCGTCCTGCTGTTCATCGACGACGACGGCGCAGAAGTCACCGGACTCACCGCCGAGGAACAAGGCGCCCAGCTCGAGGACATGTATGCCCGGCTCTCCCAATCCCTCACCGATGACCTCGTCGCGGTGGTCCGGGAGGGGCTCGCGAACGCGGCCCGCCACGCGCAGGCGGCCTCGGTGCACGTGCGTCTCATCATCTCCCCGAGCACGGTCACGGTCGAGGTGGAGGATGACGGGGTGGGGATCAGCGAGCACCGCGCCCGTAACTCCGGGCTCGCGAACCTGGGTTCCCGGGCCCGCCGCCACGACGGGGAGTTCACGCTCACGCGCCTGAGCGAGAGCGGCGGTAGTCTGCTGCACTGGAGCGCGCGGCTCAGCGGGGTACCGTTCTCACAGGTTGCGCAGGAATAGCGCCTCCGCAAGCGCCATCCCCGCGATCTCCCCCGGGTGGACGGACTCGTTCTCCGC
>DATGUB010000071.1:0-2406 GCA_035301585.1 Beutenbergiaceae bacterium
CGGTCCGCTCCGTGATGGCTGAACGCACATCCTCGGCGCGAAGCTTGAAGTCGTTGTCCTCCCGCACGGGAACGGACACGGCCACCCCGCCGAGGCGGTGCACCTGACCCAGATAGTTCGGGAAGCTGGGGTCGGGGATGACGACTTCCTGACCCGGGGAGACGGTGACGTCGAGGGCGAAGGTCAGCGCTTCCATGGCGCCGAAGGAAACCATCACGTTCTCCGGTCCGAGGTTGCGCCCCCACCGGCCGGAGTACTTCCCGGCCAGCGCTTGCCGCAGTTCGGGGGTGCCGGCGTTGGCGACGTAGCGGGTGTTGTCGTTCTCGATGCCGCGGATGCCGGCGGCCTTGATGTGCTCCGGAGTGGTGAAGTCCGGTTCGCCGACGGTGAGCTTCACGGCATCGGGGAAGTCAAGGGCGAGGTTGAACATCTTGCGGATGCTCGACGCCGGGTAGGTGGCGGCCATGGGGGAGATGCGGGATTTCGTCATGGCTTCAGTCTGCCCCTTCCTCGCGAGCGGAGGCAGAGGGCACCGCTGCGTATGACCCGAGGACGGTTCCCACGGGCTCCGTGTCGGCTTGGTGGAACGGTCCTACGTGCCTCGCTCCGCCGTTTACGTGCGCGGCGTCACAGCGCGTACAATCTGCACCATGAGGAACACCCGCGGCCACGAAGCCGAGCGAGAAGAACCACACCAGATCGATGGCCTGGCACAGCGACTCAACTGGCTTCGTGCCGGAGTGCTCGGCGCGAACGACGGCATCGTTTCGACCGCCGCCGTCGTGGTCGGAGTCGCTGGCGCGACGAACAGCTTCACGCCGGTCCTGCTTGCCGGCGCGGCCGCCGTTGTCGGTGGGGCGATTTCGATGGCCCTCGGCGAGTACGTTTCGGTCTCGAGCCAGCGTGACAGCGAGCGGGCCCTGATCGACAAAGAGCGAGAGGAGCTCCGAGTCGACCCAGATGGCGAGCTCGAGGAGCTCATCGGGCTGTATGAGACTCAGGGGCTCACGCGCAGCACCGCGGAGGTGGTGGCGAAGGAGCTCACCGAGAAGGATGCGCTCAAGGCGCACCTCTCGACGGAGCTCAACATCGACGAGGACGACGTTGTGAACCCGTGGTACGCAGCGCTCGCCTCCGCGCTCTCGTTCTTCGTCGGCGCGCTCCTGCCGATGCTCACTATCCTCTTCCTGCCGACGTCGATGAATATCCCGGTGACGTTTGGTGCGACCATCGTCGCCCTCGCGATCACCGGCTACGTGGCGGCGTGGGTCGGCGGCGCGAACAGGTGGTCCGCCGTCGCCCGCACCTGTATCGGCGGCGCGATTGCGCTCGCCGCGACATTCCTTGTGGGTATGCTGTTCGGCACCTCGGTGGCCTAGGGCCTGGTTCGTCACCAATTTTTTGTGGAGCTGGGATCGTGGCGAGAGCTGCCCTAGTTCTACGACCCCCAGCAGGCCATGCGGTCGGTACGCGTTGCACCAGTGAACCCAATCTGCCGTGGCGATCTCGACACCAGCAGTGCCCCTTCACGGCCCCCTATTTCGAATCAGCTCGGCTTTGCCACGTGAGTTCAGTGCCTTGGCAAGGTCATTATCGGATGAATCGCCACGAGATCCGACAGACCTGACGGTGTCTTGTTCGGCCAGGTCCTCGCGACAGCGGAATGCTCGATACCGGACCCTGGGATTCGAGCGATGCACCAGACCGGGCAGATCCCCATCGGCACGTCGACGCTGGCAGATCCCCATCTGCGGGGCGTCCCGAGCCACCTCGGTACGCGACGACCTCGATACCTGCCAGCCGACGATCTCGCAGGTGATCACGACCGACGTAAGCCCGCTCTGTGAACATTGGAGGTGCCGCTTTCCGAGGGGGCAGGTGAGGTCCGCCGCGAAGAAAGCCGACTACAGGATCTGGTCAGCTCGGAGCAGTTTCCGGTTCTCTTTCTCGAGATCTATGATTCGCTGGACATCAGCGGCGGTGGTGCCGGACCGGTCACTCTCGACCGGCCTACTCGTGCAACCCGGCCAAGCGGGATCCGAACCGTGCGAGCAGGCTCGTCTTCTTCGCCCCGGTCGCTGACTCCCACGCATCGGCGAGGCCGAAGATCTTGTACATCGACCGGATGCCCAACCACCGAATCGGTTCGGGCTCCCACTGTCCGGAGACGTGATCGTTCCACGGCAGCCCGGTCAGCGGAGTCGATGTCCCCGAGGCCCGGTCGAGCAGGGTCTTCGCAGCCAGATGCGTGGCCGTGACTCCATGCCCGGCATAGCCGCGGGCGACCCCGATCCGCTGGTCGGGGTCGAAGAAGATCCCGGCGCACCAGTCTCGCGTGACCCCGAGCGCCCCGCGCCAGGCGTGGGCGATGTCGAAATCGAGCTCGGGAAACAGCGAGGACAGCCG
>DATGUB010000072.1:0-3577 GCA_035301585.1 Beutenbergiaceae bacterium
GCTCTTGGTGATGTGGGGGGTGTTGACGAACTGGTACCCCGCCTCGATGTGACGCTTGCGGGAATACTCCTCCATCACGGTCCGCACGATCCCGCCCTTGGGGTGGAAGACGGGCAGGCCGGAGCCGATCTCCTCGGGGAAAGAGAACAGGTCGAGCTCTGCGCCCAGCCGGCGGTGGTCACGGCGCTCCGCCTCGGCGAGCCGCTCCTTGTAGGCGGTGAGTTCGGCCTTGGAGGGCCAGGCGGTCCCGTAGATGCGCTGGAGCTGGGGATTCTTCTCGCTCCCACGCCAGTAGGCGGCGGCGCTGCGCATGAGTGAGAAGCCGTTGCCGATGAGCCGGGTGGAGGGCAGGTGCGGGCCGCGGCACAGGTCCTTCCACGCCACGTCCCCACCCCGGCGCACGTTGTCATAGATCGTCAGTTCTCCGCCCCCTACTTCGACGGAGGCCCCTTCGGTGTCTGCGGCATTACCTTTCAGACCAATGAGTTCGAGCTTGTAGGGTTCGCCGGAGAGCTCGGCCTGTGCCCCCTCCTCGCTCACCACTCGGCGCTGGAAGGTTTGCCCTTCCTTGATGATGCGCCCCATGCGCTTCTCGATCGCTTTGAGGTCTTCCGGGGTGAAGGGGTCGGCGACGTCGAAGTCGTAGTAGAACCCATCCGCGATCGGCGGGCCGATCCCGAGTTTCGCATCCGGGTTGATCTGCTGCACCGCCTGGGCGAGCACGTGGGCGCAGGAGTGGCGCAGGATCTCCAACCCGTCGGGAGAGTCGATCCGCACAGGCTCGACCACATCGCCGTCGCGGAGCTCGACGAACAGATCCTTGAGTTCCCCGCCGACCCGCATCGCAACGATGTCGCGGTCGTCCTTGAACAGGTCCGTGCCCGTCGTCCCTTCACCATGGTCGACGGGGGAACCGTTGATGGTGAGAGCGATAGGCACGAGGGCACTCCTAAAGTAGTGGGATGGACACGGCAAGCAATGCCGATCTTCCATCTTACTGTTCCTACGATCGGGAGATCATCCACGATGCGCGAGCGCGAGCTGTGAAACGCCATACCTTCGGGTGCGGCCCCGGCCGTCAGGGCCCGGTGCGCAGCCAATCCGCGCCATCTGCGATCTCCACGAATCTATGGCCGCCCGCACGTAGGTGCGCACACGGGTACCGCTCAGGTTCAAGGTCTCCGATCGCATCCCCTCCCAGTAACTGGAAAGAAGTGACGCTGCGTCATCCATGGACTCGATCCGCGAACGTCCGTGGAGGAAAGGCAGGCCCCTGCAGAGTAGTCAGCGTAGGTCAGATGCGCAGATGCCAAGAGCGCGGATGCGAGCCTCGCTTCTCCTGCAGCGCGTTCATCACGATCAGCGCTCGCCCCTTCGGCCGAGCCGGTGGCCGTTTAGACATACACGCATGCGTGGGAACAACTTGGGTGGGCGATACTGGGTTCGAACCAGTGACCTCCTCGGTGTGAACGAGGCGCTCTACCGCTGAGCCAATCGCCCGGCTAAGTCGATGATAACAGTCGCGGATCACTCCGTGGCAACGCCGCGGCACCGGGCGGCGTTCGAGGCAACCTCACGGGTCGCGGGTTCTTCTGCGCCGCCGGCGGAACTCAGCTGCGAGTTCCCGTGTTAATGGGCCGAGTTTCAGGGGTCGGCCGTCGATCGCTGTCAGCGCCACCACACCTTTGAGGGCCGAGGTCACGGCGGCCGCCTCCGTGGTGTTCATCACAGAAATGGGAAGACCGGTGGCTCGGATGGGAAGGCCCGCTTCCCGCCCCCATTCCAGCGCCAACGCCCGGGTGACGCCGGGTAAACAACCGCTAGAGAGTGGGGGCGTAAGAAGTTCCCCCCTCTGCTCGATGAAGACGTTGCTCGTTGCCCCTTCGCAGAGGTCGCCGCGGCTGTTGGCAAGGATCGCTTCATCGGCCCCGAGGCTCTGAGCGTGCCGCAGCGCGAGGAGATTCTCTGCGTATGAGGTGCTCTTCACCCCGGTCAGCGCGGAATACTCGTTGCGGCGGTAGGGCGAGCGGACGGCTCGCACGCGTTCCTGCGGCGTGAACGCGGCGACGGTGCCGAGCAGGCATCCGGCGCCGCTGGGGCCGGGGGTCCAGGTGAGCCGGAGCCGCGCGAACTGCACGCCTCGGCACTGCGCCGTCAGCGAATCGACCGCGGCGTGGAGGGTCTCGGAGCGGGGAATCGGCAGGTGCATCCGGGCGGCCCCTTTTTGAAGGCGGCGCAGGTGGCGGGTGGGGGCGAAGGCTGTGCCTGCGGTGACGAGGAGCGTTTCGAACACGCCCATGCCGCTGAGGAGGCCGGGATCGGGCGAGCGCGGCGACCGGAGATCGCCATCGCACCACACCGCGATCGGTTGCCCGGGGGCCACGCTCACCACGCACCTCCGGTAACGATGTTCAACAGGCGGCTTGCTTTGAGCTCCGTCTCCGCCCACTCCGCGAGCGGGTCAGAATCGGCGGTGATGCCCGCTCCGGTTCCGAATCTCAGGTGCCCCTCTCGCCACCAGAAGGAGCGGATCATCGCCGCGAAGCACGCCTCTCCGGCGTCGACGTCGATCCAGCCGATCGCTCCGCAGTAGGGACCGCGCGGAACCGGCTCCAGCGCGGCGATCTCCGTTAACGCCGGTCGGATCGGCACCCCGGCGACGGACATCGGTGGAAGCAGCAGCGGCAGGAGGTTCGCCCATTGGCCGGGATCTCCTGCCGGGTCGCGGCGCAATCTCCCCTCCACCCTGGCGACGAGTTGGACCAGCCCCGGGTGCGCCTCGACCTCGGCGGGAGAAACGGCGGGCTCGGGGCAGGCGCCTTCGATGTGATCGGCCAGGGCGCGGGCGACGAGGCGGCTCTCCGCGTAGTCCTTGGCTCGAAGCGCCTCGGCGCGTGGGGCGGTGCCCTTGATCGGGGTGCAGCTCAGCGCGCCGCGGCGCACCCGGAAAGCGAGTTCGGGGGAGGCGGCGGCGATCCAGGTTTTCGGTCCGGTGGCCGCGGGAAAGTCGAACCAGCCCCCGTATGGAGCGGGGTGCGCGAGGGCGATCTGGTGGTGGACTTGTTTGGCGGGTGGCGGTTCGGGGGTGGGAGCGGACAGGACGCGGCACAGGTTCACCTGGGAGATCCGGCCCTCGGCGATGAGCCCCTGGATGCGCCGTACGCGAGCGGTGTATTCGGTCCGGGTGAGGCTCGAATGCCACTGGGACGCCGGGGCGGGCCGCCAACTTTCCGGCGGCGCGGTGACGGGAATCACAGGCGTGTATTTATCCTCACACTCGTACGCCTCCGCCACTTGCCAAGCGTGCCACGGACCATCGAACTCGGCGACGACGGCCCACGTACCTTCGCCGAGAATCTCCGCATTCTCCCGCAGATCCGCGTAGCGGCGCACACCGCGCCCACCCCGGCCACCGAACTGGAACTCCCCCGAGGATGGGGAGCCCGGCGCAGCGCCGATCCTCGACTCAAACACGCTTCGAGCCTAGTCCTGGCGCGGAAAATCGTCCTGAGCCGCGCCCAAGTTGGACGAAGCAAATTTTTTGGGTTAATCTTCTAAGCGTTCACCCAAACAGGGT
>DATGUB010000073.1:0-12271 GCA_035301585.1 Beutenbergiaceae bacterium
TGGGGCGGGTGCCCATTCCGGCTTGAGCCATTCGTTGAACTGGATCTCCCCGCCGTCGAGGGTCACGAGGGCGGCTTCCTTCTGCGGGTCGTGCCCATCCTCGGCACTCGACCACTGCAGGTTCCCGGTGAGGAGTTCGTATTCGATCTCCGTCATCGCCTTGGCGACGGCGTCACCATCGGTCGTGTCAGCTTCCTCCATGCCGAGCAGCACTGCGCGTGCGGTGTCGTATCCGATCGCCACGAGGGCGGTGTCGGGTTCCTCGCCATGCGTGTCTTCGTACAGTTGCATGAAGTCGGGCACGAGCGGGTTCGCTTCTTCGCTGAGGAAGGCGTGGGTGGAGTAGGTGACGTCGTTGCCGTAGTCGGCGCCGAGCACGCTCCAGAGCTCGGGGTCGTCGTAGGAGTCCCCGCCGTAGATCGGGGTGTCGATCCCCGCGGCGCGGATGTCGCGGATGATCAGCCCGAGGTCTGGCATGTAGGAGGACACGAAGATGACGTCGACGTCGTCGGCTACTGCCTGGAGGCGCTGGAGCTGGGCGGAGAAGTTCTGGTCGCCCTGGGTGTAGGTGTCTTCCGCAACGACCTCACCACCGAGGTGTTCCCAGGTCTCGATGAAGTATTCACTCAGGGACTTCGTGTAGTCGATGAAGGTGTCGGTGACGACGTAGGCGTTCTCGTACCCCTCCTCGTAGGCGTGTTCAGCAGCGGCCGCACCCATCGTGGTGTTCCACATCGCGATGGTGAACTGCTTGTCACCGAGGGTCTCGGAGCCGAACAGCGGCGAGGACGCACCCGGGGAGATGCCGACGATGCCTGCGGACTGCGCGGCGCGCGCGGCCGGGCCACCGAAGTCGAAGTCGGCGGGGGTGATGATCGCGTCGGCGCCCATGTCCACGAGCTGTTCGCCGTTGTTGCCGACGGTGACCGGGTCGCTCTTGCCATCGAGGTTGACGAACTTGACCTCTTGACCGAGCACCCCGCCGTTGTCATTGAACTCGTCGATCGCGAGTTCGATTCCGCGCATGATGGGTTCATCCAGTGGCGCCTGGATGCCGGTGAGGCACAGGCTTCCCCCGATAATGATTTCCGAGCCGTCACCCTCGATCTCTGGCGCCTCTTCGCCCTCCGCCTCGGTCGCGGGTTCGGGCTCAGTGGCAGCGGGATCAGCCCCGCACGCACTCAAGCTAAGCGCGAGAGCAGCAAAAGTCGCTACTCCCCAAACTGACTTTTTCATTGTTCTCCTCTTTGAACCCCGACGCGTTATTGCGCCAAGAGTGGCGTCGTAGTCACTCTTGGCGCTCGCGGTTGGGCGATCAAACTCATCCACCTGGTCGATTCGCCAGACTTTGAGACAGATTGCCAGAATTTGAGACAGTTTGCAAAAAAATAGCAGGAATATCCCACCCACTGAATTCAGCGGCCGGGAAACCCGGGAAATAATAAATAGCCCGCGTATTAGCGGGTGGAAAGCGACCTCACGAGGTTGATGATCAATGTGGAAGTGGACCGCGCATCGCTGCGCGGCACTCCTCGCAGTGGCCGGGGGTGGAAGCCCCGCTAGGTTCCGAAGGAGAATGCGTGGGCGAAATGCCGCGTGGCTCCACGCGAGGTAGGCAAGGGACCCGGCCGTGTGCGCGGTGGGGATGAGGACGACGCCGGTGGCGCCGTTTCCTCATCCCGGCCCGCCGCCCCTAGCCGATGCTGCGGGAGAAGTCCGCCGCGGTCCGGGGAGCCGAGCCCGCCCGGGCTGGCTGTGCGCCGCGGTTGCGGGAACGGCGCGAGCCACCTGGGCGCTCGCCACGGTTCCGGCCCGCCGCTCCGCCCTTACCGCGAGTCCTCGGCCCACGGTTGCGGCCGGATCGGCCACCGCCCTTGCCCGCGGGCTGCGGTTGTTTCGGTTGCACGCCTGCCCGCTGCGCCGCTTCGGCCGGCGTGAGGAATTCACGCTCGCCCGGGGCGAGTTCGGCGAGGATCGGGGCATCGGGCGCGGCGCTGGTGAACGTCGGCCGGATCTTCGCCTGCCGCAGCAGACTGCGGACGTCGCCGCGCTGCTCGGGCAGTTCCAGGGTGATGACGGTGCCGGAAGCGCCGGCACGGGCGGTCCGCCCGGAGCGGTGCAGGTACGCCTTGTGCTCACTCGGCGGGTCGGCGTGCACCACGAGGCCGACGTCGTCGACGTGGATCCCGCGGGCCGCGATGTCGGTTGCGACGAGGGTGCGTACCCGGCCGGAATGGAACGCCTCGAGGTTCCGGGTGCGGGCGTTCTGGCTGAGGTTGCCGTGCAGTTCCACCGCGGGCACGCCGAGGCCAACGAGCTGCTTGGCGAGCTTCTTCGCGCCGTATTTGGTGCGCGTGAACACGATGGTGTTGCCGGGGGCAGCGGCGAGTTCGGCAACGACCTGCGTGCGGGCGCCCGCCTCGATCCTCAGCACGTGGTGGTCCATCGCGGACACGGGCGAATGGGCCGAGTCCGCCTCGTGGGTCACGGGCTTGTGGAGGAACTGGGTGACGAGCGTGCGCACCCCAGCATCGAGCGTCGCGGAGAACAGCATCCGCTGCCCGCCTTTGGGGGTGGCGTTCAAGATGCGGCGCACGCCGGGCAGGAAGCCCATGTCGGCCATGTGATCGGCCTCGTCGATGACGGTGATCTCCACCGCAGACAGGTCGCACAGGCCCTGGCCCATGAGGTCCAGGAGCCGGCCCGGGCAGGCGATGACGACGTCGACGCCCCGGGCGAGCGCGTTCGCCTGCGGGTTCTGGCCGACGCCGCCGAAGATGACGGTCGAGGTGAGCCGCGCGGGCTTTTCCAGCACCGTGAGCGATTCGTGCAGCTGGGTCGCGAGTTCGCGGGTGGGGGCGAGCACGAGGGCGCGCGGCTTCTTCGTCTGCGGCCGGACCCGCTTCTGCGAGAGGCGGGTGACGAGCGGGAGCAGGAACGCGAAGGATTTGCCGGAACCGGTCCGGCCCCGGCCGAGGACGTCCCGGCCCGCGAGGGAGTCGGGCAGCGTCGCGGCTTGGATGGGAGTGGGTTCGATGATGCCGCGCTCTTCGAGGGCGCTGGCAAGGTCGTGCGGCACGCCGAGGCGCGCGAAATGAGAAGTCAGTGTACTGGCCTATCGGGAGTTCTGTCTCACCGGGGGTGCCATAAGCCCCATCAGGGGCGAAAGCGGCGGTTTGAGCAGGATTTGAGGTGACCTGCACGCCGAAGGTCCGGGGCGAGACCGAGCGGACCAACCCCTCAACACTAGCAGGGTCTTCCCGCGCCGACCCGGTTCGGAAGGGGTAACGCTGCCCACTCCTTCGGGTTCGCGTGCGGCAGCGGGCTACGCTTACCCCATGGCGAAACGTACCCCGCAAACGATGAAACCCGCGACGGCGGCGAAGAAGCTCGGCGTCTACCTCGAGGCGACCCCTGAGGAGTTCCGCGCTGGTCCGATCTCCCGCGATCAGCTTGATGCGTGGCAGGAGAACCCGCCGGAGTGGCTCACCGACCTTCGGCGAAACGGTCCCCACCCCCGGCAGGTCGTGGCTGCTCGGTTGCGGATCTCCAACTCCGGGCTCGCCCGCGGCGGGATCACCGACCCACTCACGAGTGAGGAGATCAATGCGCTGAATGCGCAGAAGCCGGATTGGCTCGTCGCGGAGCAGCGCTCCTTCGAGCAGGTACGGAAGGAAGAACAGCGGATCGCCGCGCAACGCAAGGAGCAGGCCCGCCGCGACAAGAAGGAACGCGACCGTTAGTCGTCGATAATGTTCTCGCCGCGGCGTTCCAACGCGGCGAGGCTCTCGCGCATGCGGTGTTGCTGCTCACGTGAGTGGCCGACCCAGTCGATGAGCTCACCGACGACGCGCACGGGTGCGCGGGTGCGGTAGGAGCGGGTGGGGTTGCCGGCGAACCGCTTATCGGTGACGTTCGGGTCGTCTTCGATCTCCCCGGTTGGTTCGACGATGTAGATCCGGCCCCGACCTGTACCCGCCGCTAGTTCCGCGCCCCACGCCGCGGCGTCGAGCGTCGCGGTCACATAAACGTGGTTGGAGGTGCGCCCGGAAGCGAAGTTGGACGGGTATCCCGGGCGGATGAGGTCCCCCACGGCGAGGTTCACCTTCGTTCCGTGGAACAGGGCTCCGGATTCGTGCACCTCGAAGGGCACGGGGCGATTCGACATGCCGGCAGCCTATGGCACCACTACGCAGCGGATAATCAACGGGGAACGTCGAAACCGAACTCGGCGTAGATGTGTGCCGCCGTCGCGCCGGTGAGGAATTCCAGAAATTCCTTCGCCGCCTCTTCGTGGGGCGCGCCGGTGACGGCGGCCACCGCGTACTCTCCGCGTTGGTTGTGTTCGGGGTCGATCGACACGCCTTGGACGGGTGCGCCGTCCCGCTGCAGATGCGTCGCCTCGGTCGACCAGACGATCGCGGCGTCCACCCAGTCCTGAGAGATCCAGGCGGGGCTTTGCCGGTGGTGGATGCTCGTGAGCACGGTTTCGCCGGAGTCCCGCTTTGCCTCCCACACCTCCTCCCGCAGCACCCTGCCCCCGGCAGCCTCGAGGGCCGCGAGCGCGAGGTCGCCGACCCCTTCGGTCTGCGGATCCGGCAGCGCCACCCGGATCCCGGGGGCCCCGAGATCACTCAACCCGCCGATGCCCTTCGGGTTCCCGTCGGCGACGAGCAGGGTGAGATCGTTACTCGCATAGGTCTGCGGTTCGCTCAAGGCCCCCTCCTCATGCAGTTCGCCCAGGGCGGCGGGGCTCGCGGCGAGCACGTCGGGAGTGAACCGCAGTTCCAGACTGCCGATCCGGATCCCACCGGCGCGGAATTGTTGGATGAGGATTCCCGGCGGCAACGTTTCGTAGAACACGCTGCGGGGCCCCTCGCCGTCGAAGGCTCCCATGAGTTCGGGCAGCACCATGTATTGGTTTCCCGCGAACAGGATCCGCAAGTCCGCGTTGAGCGGATCGCCCCGCACGTCACTGAGGGAATTGAACGGCGGCGCGGCGAACTCCGTCAACTGCTCACGGCTTGGCATACGACCAGCCCTCCCGCTGCTTGCGCACGATTTCGGCGATGCCGGCCGGCACCGTTCGCACGCCGTTGATGAGGTCGGCGTGGGTGAGCGACTGCGCGGCCATGGTGTTCTCACACGCCGCAATGATCACTCCCCGCTCGATGGCATCCTCGATATCCCCGGCCGCCTCCGCTCCCGTTTGCACCGCGGCGATTCCCGGGCCGTGGGTCACGAGCTCCACCGGAGAGTCGTCGTCGAGCTCCTTGATGAGGTGGCGGATATTGCGCAATACGCTCGCGTGTTTCTGCGGATCCGCTTCGTTGAGATGAAATACCGTTCCTTGCATGTTGTCCATCCCCCGACGTTAGGCACCCCGCGGCTTGCCCGCCCAGCCCCTTTTCAAAACGGTGCGCAACGGGGACCATTGGGAACCTGGTATGCGGACGGCCCCGATCACGTTAAGGGCTTGCGCTTGACGCCGCGTCAACCGGTACAACGGTGGTTATGGAGATGAACCCCGAGTGGACGATACGTGAAGTCATGCACGCAACCGGGCTGACCTCACGCACCTTGCGCTACTACGACGAGATCGGCCTACTCGCCCCGTCCTCGACCGGCCCGGGCGGGCTCCGCCGCTACGACGAGGCAGGCCTCGTGCGCTTGCAGCAGATACTGCTGTGGCGGGACCTGGGGGTTCCGCTTGCGAAGGTCTCCCGGCTCCTCAACGGAGGAATGGGGACCATCGAGGCCCTTACTCACCAGCGGGACCAACTCACGGGCGAACTCGCGCGGATCTCCACACAACTCGCAGCGGTGGAGTCGACCATCGCCGCCTTAGGAAAAGGAGAAGAACTCGTGCCGAAACAAATGTTCAAGGGATTCGACCACCGCAAGTACGACGCCGAGGTGCGCGAGCGATGGGGAGATGAGGCGGCGGACCGCTCCAACCGGTGGTGGGCGGAGCTCGGGGAACGCGGCCGGGAGGAGTTTCAGATGCAGCTGCAGGATCTCACAGACGCGTGGGACGCCGTCATCGCGAGCGCCGAAGGTCCCTCCAGCGACGCTGCGCAGCAGGTCGCCGCCCAGCACCTCACCTTCCTGCGCGTGGCGTGGCAAACAGACGATCTACCACACGAGGCCGTGGCGGGCCTGGCCCGCATGTACGCCGACGATCCTCGGTTCGCGAAGAACTACACGCGCGTTTCTCCCTCGGGCGCCGAGTTCGTGCGGGATGCGCTGCTGCACCACCTCGGTCTGTAACACGGGCACATCTGCTCCGGTCAACCCCTCGCCTCCGCGCCCTGCCCCCGCGCAGAATGGGGACTCATGCACGCATGTGCGCGCGCAACGAAAAGGAGACGATGATGGCTGTGCTCGATGGCAAAAATGTTGCCTTCATTGCAACGAACGGTTTTGAGGACGTGGAACTGACCAGCCCGTGGCACGAGCTCGACGAGGCCGGAGCGCTCCTCACGATGGTTTCCTCATCCACGGAGGTCATTACCGGCAAGAACGGACACACCCAGCAGGTGGACTTCGCCTCCCGCCAGGTGCGTGCGAGTGAGTACGACGCGCTCGTCATTCCCGGCGGGGTGGTGAATTCCGATCACTTGCGGATGGATCCTGACGCCGCCCGGTTCGTGCGCGATTTCGTTACCGACGGTAAACCGGTGGGCGTGATCTGCCACGGCTCGTGGATCCTCATTGAGGCCGGAGTGGTATCGGGGCGGACGTTGACGAGTTACCCCAGCCTGCGCACGGACCTGGAGAACGCCGGGGCGACGTGGGTGGACGAGGAGGTCGTTGTTGATCGGGGGTTGGTTTCGAGCCGAAACCCCGACGACCTTCCCGCATTCAACGCCAAGGTGATCGAGGAGATCAGCGAAGGCCGCCACTCCCGGGCGTAGGCGTTCGGGCGCTGCGCCCAGATTGGGAAGATGACGATGAATGGGTTGCGCAGAAGCGCAGCGGCGGTGGGCGTTCTTGCGCTGGCCGCGTTCGCCGGCGCGGGATGCGGATTCGTGTCGATGGCAGCGAAGGGGACCTGGGAGGACGCCTCGGGTGAGGTCGTGCTCACGTTCACTCAAGAAGGGCTCATCACGGGCACGGATGGCTGCAACAAGGTTGAGGGCACGTGGGAGGAGCACGGGGATGACGTCACGATGACCCTGCAGATTGATGAGGAGAATGACTGCCCCGGCGTCGACGTGTGGCTGGTTGACCCGACCGAAGCGGTCATTGACGGCGATGTCATGCAGGTCTACGGGCCGAACAACACCCACCTGGGTGAGCTCACCGAACGCTGAGGCCGCCTCGTCGCGGGCTACTGGTAGGTGACGAGGTCGGGAACCGGGTCGACCTCGCTGACGGTCTGCTCCGGCGTGAGCGTCGGCGAATCCTTCTCAAGGAAGTTCTTCCATCCCCATCCGATCCCCTCGGGTGCTTCGGCGTGAAGGGCGCGCCAGGTCTCTTGTTTCGCCGATTGGGTGCCTTGCCCGTCGGCGTGAATGAGCACGTCGACCTCTGGGCGGGAAAGGTCGACGTCCGCCGTGTGGGTGATCATGGATGTTCGAAACTCGTGGAGCACCAGCATCTTCGGCGGCAAGCCTTCCTCATTCGTGAGGTCCGCGAGCCAGTGAACTACCTCGTTCACCTCACCGGCGCTGACCGAGCCGATCTGGGCGAGGTGCTCCTGGTCGGCCGTCAGCCGCCACTCGGGATCGAGGGCGAGACCCACGTGCGGCAGTTTCAGGAGTTCTTCGTACTCCTTCGCCTGGGTGAGGAAGTCCGTGCGCCCGGGCTGCAGGTCCAAGATGACGACCATCCCCTCCTCACCCGCGCGTTCCACCCAGGGCCGAAGATCCTCCAGGGCCCGTTCAGAGGAGTAGTTCCCGTCATCGCCGGCCTCACCGGACGCGATCGTCGCGATGATCTCAAAACTGGCGACCACCTTTCTATCGGCGAGTGCTTGGTATTCCGCGCCGAGCTCCTGAACCCGCTCGACTGCCTCGTCCAGATCCTGGTGCCCGAGCGCCCCGAGGTCGGACGCGCCGGGAGTTCCATACAACGCGACGTATTGGCGGGGCCCGAGCACCAGCTGCCCGCCCCCGGGCAACTCATATCCCGTCCCGGCGGACCGCACCTGCCAGTCCACCAGCCCAGGATCCTCGAACTCAGTCCCGATCGCGAGGATGGCTGCGGCGTCGGACTCGGTCAAGAACTCGATCGCCGCGGTTGACGCCTGCGGGTTCGGATCTGCGCCGGCGACTTCCGCGAGCGGCACCCCGGCGGCTTCCGCGGTTGCTTTCGCCGCTGCGCTCTGCGGGGAATCGGTCACGATCGCCGCGGCGTTCGTCACCGGTTCCCCATGCACGTCTTCCGCGGCTTCCGGGGGAGTCTCCTCCGCATCGGGATCCACGGGCACTACCTCCCAGGGACCATCCTCCGGCTGCCCCGGCCCCTGCCCGACCCAGAGGAGCGTTTCGGCGCCGAGGCGCTCGAGCTCGGCGAGAAGGGGTTTCCTTCCCGGGTCCGCGCCATCGGATTCGGCGCCGGAGGCGAGGAGCATCGGTGCCCCGATCTCGGTCGCGATCTCCGCACCGACGTCCTGGGCCCGCGAGTCTTCCCCGGGCGCTGTCACCACGGTGGGCGCCGAGTCGAACAGGGCCTGGCTCACAGCTAGCGCCATCTCCCCTTCGGTGCCGTTGATGACCGCGAGCTCTTCCTCCTGTTCCGATATCTGCGCTCGCCCGCGCTCGGGTTGGGGCGCCTCCTGGTGCGGGCCGGGGCGGGTGCAGGATCCGAGCAGGAGCGCACTCGCAATGAGGGTCGCCAGCACCGTGGGTCGAAAACGCATCCCGCCATGGTAATTCACCCCCGATGAGGTTAGCCTCACCTCGCTAGCGGTTCCTCGCGCGCTGGCATAAGTTTCACCTGTGAGAAGAGTAGAGCGCGTGTATTCGGCGATCGTGCGCCGTAGCCCGGAGGCGGAGGGCGAACTGCCCGAACAGCAGCGCGCGGACCTTGCGGGCAACGGGCTGCGGCTCGTACTTGCCAGCACGCTGCAGTCCTCGGGCGATCAGACGATGAAGGCCTCCACGGTGCTGCCGTGGCTGTTCCACGCGCTCGGGGTTCCCGCTGCGCTGACCGGGCTCCTGGTACCGATCCGCGAGTCGGGCTCGATGCTCCCCCAAGCCTTCCTCACCCCCATCATTCTGCGGTTCCGGCAGCGGAAATGGCTGTTCGTCGCAGGCGCCCTCGTTCAGGCCCTCGCGGTGGGGATCATGGCCCTCACTGCGGCGCTGGGCCGTGGGTTTCCGGCCGGCGTCGTCATCCTCGGGGCCTTAACCCTCTTTTCTCTCGGCCGCGCCCTCGGGTCGATCACCTCTAAAGATATTCAGGGGCGCACCATCCCCAAAGGCGAACGGGGCCAGATCAACGGTCTTTCCACGACTGCCTCGGGGTTGGTCGTCATCACCTTGGGCCTGGGGATCAGATACTTCGGCGGGGACGATCTTTCCGGCGGGCAGATCGCCTGGCTCCTTACCGCCGGTGCGCTTCTCTGGGTGGCCGTGGCCGTGGTGTACGCCGGCATCCGCGAACCCGCCGGAAAGCCCGGCCCCGCACCAACGGAGCAGGGGACCTGGTTTGCGGACATGCTCCACCTGCTTCGCACCGACCGCCCGTTCCGGAACTTCGTCATCGCCCGCAGCCTTCTCCTGGTTTCCGCCCTGAGCCCACCTTTCATCGTCACGATGGCGGCCCAAGCGGGCAGCGACACGCTCGCCGGTCTCGGCGGCTACATCATCGCCTCGGGCCTCGCGGCTCTCCTCGGGGGCAGGATCTTCGGTCGCCTCGCGGACCGCTCGAGTAAAGGTCTCATGGCCGCCGGATCGGCGGTGGCCGCGATCACCATCATCGCCCTCGTCATCATCGTCTCACTCCCGGCATTCGGCGGCGACGGCGCGGGCCCCGCGATGGTATTCATCGTCGCCTATTTTGTGCTCACCCTCGTTCACACCGGGGTGCGGGTCGCGCGCAAGACCTACGTCATCGACATGGCCGAAGGTGATATGCGTACCACCTATGTGGCGGTGTCGAACTCCGCCATGGGTCTCATCCTGCTCCTCGTCGGCGCGTTGAGCTCGACGCTCGCTGCCCTCGGCATCACGTGGTCGCTGCTGTTCCTCGCGGGGATGGGCCTCCTCGGCACACTCTTCTCCAGCCGGTTGCCCGCCGTCTCCCGAGGCTAGTTGTTCTCGCCTCGGGTCGAGATGCCCGCATGCGCTATTGGATCAGGCCCCGGGGTCGATGATCACCTTCAGCCCATCCCGCGTACCGGCAGAGACGAACGCGGCATCCGCCTGCGAGATCGGCAGGACGCGGGAGACCAGCGAACGGAGATCTACCCTGCCGGAAGAGGCCAACTCGATCGCGCGCGGGTACATCTCCTTCATCCGCCGGACCATGAGGATCGTCAGTCCTTTTCGGCGGGCCAATCCCGCCTGGAACGTGCTGGAGTCGTTACTCGGGATCCCCCCGAGGAGAACCCGCGCACCGGGCCGTGCGGCGCGGAACGCTGCCGCGATCGCCGGGTCGTTGCCCGCGAACTCGAAGGCGAGATCGCAGCCTGAGCCGGTCAACTCCTGCCAGGCCCGGAGATCGGCCTCCTCGGGGCTCAACACCGCGTCGGCTCCGAAACTTCGCGCGGCCGCACGCCGGTGCTCGAGAGGCTCGACGACGATGATCTGTGCTGCTCCCCCGGCGCGGGCGAGCTGGACCGTGAGCAGACCGATCGGGCCGGCGCCGACGATCGCTACGGTGTCGCCGATGCGGGCGTGGCCAAGATCCCAGGCGTGCAGGGCCACCCCCAGCGGCTCGAGCAACGCCGCTTCCGCCGCGGAGAGCTCCTCAGGCACGGGATGCAGGAGCGCGTGAGGCCACGGCATGAATTCACGCAGGCCGCCATCGCAGGTGCTGTGCCCGGCGAAGGACACCGTTGGGCACAGGTTCCGATGGCCTGCCTCACACATCGGGCACGAGCGGCAGGGTATGGCGGGATCAACCGCGACGAGGCGCCCCTCATGCGGGCCGCCTCGTGCGATCCCGGCGATTTCGTGCCCTGGCACGAGCGGGCGCGTGAGCGGGGCGTCCCCGATATTTCCTTCCTCATACCAGTGGAGATCGGAGCCGCACAGCCCAACGGCCCGTACCTGCACGAGGGTTTCGCCCGGCGCTGGGACGGGCTGTTGCTCCTGCGCGATGCGCAGGTCGCCCGGTCCGTGCAGGCGTGCGACCTTCACCTCACAGCCCTTCCTTGAGCCGGTAATAGGCCTGGTTCCAGCGAAGTTCGTTGAGGAAGCCACGGGTGGAGGTGTTCTCGTCGATCACCGCCAGTTCCATCCCCGCGATCTCCGCGAAGTCTTCGATAACGTCGAGGTGAAGTTGCGTCGTCATCATCGTGTGGTGCGCGGCGCCTGCGGTGAGCCAGCACTCGGCCGCGGTCGTGAATGAGGGCTCCGGCTCCCACACCGCGCGCGCGACGGGAAGGTTGGGAAGTTCGGCATCGGGGCCAACGATCGTGACCTTGTTCGCGGTGAGCCGGAACCGGTCGCGCATGTCGGACATCGCGACGACGACGCCGGGCCCGTTGTCGGCATCGAAAACCAACCGCACGGGATCCTCCCGATCCCCGATGCCGAGCGGGTGGATCTCCAGCCGCGCCTTGCCCTGGGTGAGCGAGGGGCACACCTCGAGCATGTGTGCGCCGAGGATCTTCTCTTTGCCGGGCGTGAGTTCGTAGGTGTAATCCTCCATGAGGGAGGCACCTCCTGGTAGCCCGTACCCCATCACTTTCGCGAGCCGCACGAGGATCGCCGTCTTCCAGTCGCCTTCGGCCCCGAATCCGTAGCCGTCGGCCATCAGGCGCTGCACCGCGAGGCCGGGGAGTTGCCGGAGCCCGCCGAGGTCCTGGAAGTTGGTGGTGAACGCGCCGAACCCGCCCTCGGAGAGGAAGGAACGCAGGCCTAACTCGATGCGTGCGCCGTAGCGCAGCGATTCCCGTCGCCCGCCCCCGTCGAGAAGCTCGGGGACGACGTCGTATTTCTCGTCGTACTCCCGCACCAATGCCTCGACGGCGTTTTCGTCAGCCCCCTCGACCCGCTCGACGAGATCGGCAACGCCCCACGTGTTCGTCGAGACCCCCAGGCGCAGTTCTGCCTCGGTCTTATCGCCTTCGGTCACGGCGACATCGCGCATATTG
>DATGUB010000074.1:0-4441 GCA_035301585.1 Beutenbergiaceae bacterium
GACCTCTCGGTCGTCTCGGTCCTCTCCGGGAACCGGAACTTCGAGGGCCGGATCAACCCGGACGTGAAGATGAACTACCTCGCCTCCCCGCCGCTGGTCATCGCCTACGCCCTCGCGGGAACGATGGACTTCGACTTCGAGGCCGAACCGCTGGGCACCGACACCGACGGCAACGACGTGTTCCTCAAGGATGTGTGGCCCACGAACGAGGAGATCCAGGCAACGATCCACTCCTCGATCACCCGGGAGATGTTCACCGAGGACTACGCGGACGTCTTCTCCGGCGATGAGCACTGGCGGAACCTGCAGACCCCCGAGGGCGACACCTTCGAATGGGTCGAGGACTCCACCTATGTGCGCAAGCCCCCGTACTTCGAAGGAATGACGATGACCCCCGACGCGGTCTCGGACATCTCCGGGGCGCGTGTGCTCGCGAAACTCGGCGACTCGGTCACCACCGACCACATCTCGCCCGCAGGTTCGATCGCGCCGCAGTCACCGGCGGGGCAGTACCTGCGCGAGAACGGGGTCGCCCGGCGCGATTTCAACTCCTACGGATCGCGCCGCGGGAACCACGAGGTGATGATTCGCGGCACCTTCGCGAACATCCGCCTGCGCAACCAGCTCCTGGACGGCGTCGAGGGCGGCTACACGAAGAACCTCCTCACCGGGGAGCAACAGTCGATCTACGACGCTGCTCAGGATTATGCCGCGAGTGACGTTCCCCTCGTCATCCTCGCCGGTAAGGAATACGGTTCCGGTTCCTCCCGTGACTGGGCGGCCAAGGGCACGGTGCTGCTCGGGGTCCGCGCGGTCATCACCGAGAGTTTCGAACGGATCCACCGCTCCAACCTCATCGGGATGGGCGTGCTCCCGCTGGAATTCCCCGAAGGCGAAAGCGCCGACTCCCTCGGCTTGGACGGCACTGAGACCTTCGACATCTCCGGCATCGCCGCCCTCAACGACGGCGCCACCCCGGAAACGGTTCAGGTCACCGCCCGTAAGGAGGACGGCTCCGAGGTCAACTTCGACGCCGTAGTCCGGATCGACACCCCGGGTGAGGCCGACTACTACCGCCACGGAGGGATCCTCCAGTACGTGCTGCGGTCGCTGGTGAACAAGAAGTAGGCGCTAGCCAATAAAAAACCGGGGAGGCGCGGGCATCCCCGGTTTTTTCGTGCCTCGAACATCAGGCGGCGAGCGCCCCCGTGCGTTTGAGGTAGGGGATGATGCCGCCGAGGTGGAAGGGCCAGCCCGCGCCCATGATCATCGCGAGGTCGATATCATCGGCGTCGGTCGCGACCCCTTCCTCGAGCATGAAGCCCACCTCCTGGGCGAGCGCATCGCGCACCCGCGCGAGGAGCTCCTCAGGAGTTTCGCCATTCCCTGCGCGGGAACCGAAGAACTCCGCGATCTCATCGTTGACCGGACTCGCGGCGGAGGGCCGACCCTCGAAGTGAACGAACGGGGTGCCGTTCTCAACGATCTGCGCGAGACCCGGAGTCGTGGGATAGCGGTCCCCGAGCTCCTCGCGCAGGGTGTCGAGCACGTGCTGGGCCACGGCCGGCCCCACGAGTTGCAGCAGCTGGAACGGGCCCATCGGCAGGCCGAGGGGACGCAGCGCGGCATCGGCGTCGGCAACACTGGTGCCGTCCTCGAGGGAACCGAGGACCTCACCGAGCAGCCGCACCAGCAGCCGGTTGACGATGAACCCGGGCCGGTCGGCCACGGCGACAGCCGTCTTCCGGCACCCCTTGGCCACCTCGAAGGCGGTCGCGTAGGTGGTGTCGTCGGTGTTCGGCGTGCGCACCACTTCCACGAGCGGCATCTGCGCGACGGGGTTGAAGAAGTGTAGTCCCACCATCCGCTCCGGGTGGGGGAGGTCGGCCGACATCTCCGTGACGGAAAGCGCAGAGGTGTTCGTCGCGAAGATCGTCTCCTCGCTCACCAACGGCGCGAGCTCTGCGAGCACCTTCTTCTTGATCTCGATCTCTTCGAACACCGCTTCAATGATGAAATCGGCCTCGGCGAGTTCGTTGATGTCGGTCGTTGCAGAAACAAGGGACATCACCCGGTTCGCACCGGCTTCGCTCAAACGCCCCCGCTCGCGCAGCTTATCCACCTCGGCCTGCACGAAACCCCGGCCTCGCTGGGCCCGTTCCTCGTCGAGGTCGCGCATGACCACGGGCACCTCGAGCTGCCGGGCGAACAACAACGCGAGTTGGCTCGCCATGAGACCGGCACCGACGACGCCGATCTTCTTCACCGGCCGGGCCTGATCCTTCGGCGGCGCCCCCGCGGGTTTACGCGCCCGTGAGGAAGTGAGGTTGAAAGCGTGGATCGACGCCGCGAACTCCGGTGAGGTGATGAGTTCGCCGAGCGCCTCGTCTTCCGCTGCGAAGGACTTCTCCCGGTCGCCTTCGCCGGCGAGGTGGAGGAGTTCGACAGCCTTCGATGCCGCGGGGGAGGCGCCGTGCAGGCGCGCCTGCACCTTCTTGCCCGCCTCGGCCACAGCTGCCGACCAGAACTCTTCGCCCTCGATCTCCGCCCGGGCGACCTGCTCCTCGCCGCGGATGACCCGCGCCGTCCACCGGAGGGATTCTGCGAGGAAATCGGCAGGGGAGAGCTCGAGGTCCATGATCCCGAGCTCCGTCGCCTGCGCGGCGGTGAGCTGCTTGTTGTTTGCGAGCGGGTTGGTCAGGATGACCTGGATCGCTTTCTCGATCCCGATCAAGTGGGGCAGGAGATAGGAGCCGCCCCAGCCGGGAATGAGGCCGATCGCCACTTCGGGCAGTCCGATGTTGCGCACGGAGGTGGCCACCGTGCGGTACGCGCACGAGAGGGCGAGTTCCAGCCCGCCGCCTAAAGCGACCCCGGAGACGTAGGCGAACGTCGGCACCGGCATGTCGAGCAAGTTGCGGTAGGCGTCGTGGCCCGCCTTGGCGACGGCCGTGCCTTCCTCCTTGCTGCTGATCGACACCGCCTGGTGCAGGTCGGCGCCCGCAGCGAAGTGGAAGGGCTTGCCCGTCACTCCGACGGCGACGATCTCGCCCGCCTCCGCCCGGGCGCGCAGGGCGGCGAAGGTCTCGCCCAGGCCCTGCATCCCTTCGGTGCCGAGGGTGTTGGGTTTCCGGTGGTCTTCTCCGTTGTCGAGCGTGACGAGCGCGAGCGTACCCAGCTCCTCCAAGGGCACATCGCGCACTAACGCGCGGGTGATGCGTTCACTCACTTGGCATCCTTTCCATAGTGGGGGTTCTCCCAAATGACCGTGCCGCCCTGGCCGAGGCCTACACACATCGTCGTCATGCCGTAGCGCACGTGCGGGTTGTCTTCGAACTGTCGAGCGAGTTGGCTCATGAGTCGAACCCCCGAGGCCGCGAGCGGGTGACCGATCGCGATCGCGCCCCCGTAGGGGTTCACGCGGGGATCGTCGTCGGCGATCTCGAAGGCGTCGAGGAAGGAGAGCACCTGGACGGCGAACGCCTCGTTGATCTCGATGAGACCGATATCGTCCATCGTCAGTCCGGCCTTGGCGAGCGCCTTCTCCGTCGCGGGGATCGGACCGAGCCCCATCACCTCGGCGGGCACGCCCGCGTACGCGTAGGAGACGAGCCGGGCGCGCGGAGCCACGCCCCACTCCGCTGCCTTTTCCGCCGCTACGAGCAGCGCCGCCGTGGCGCCGTCGGTGAGCGGGGAGGACGTTGCTGCGGTGACCCGCCCGCCGGGGCGGAAGGGCGTGGGCAGGTCAGCCATTCCTTCGACCGTGGTGCCCGGCCGCGGTGGTTCGTCCGCGGTGGCCAGGCCCCAGCCGCGTTCGGGATCGGCGATCCCGATCGGAACGAGGTCGGGAGAGATGAAGCCGGCCGCGAGTGCCTCGGCGTACTTGCGCTGGCTCTCCGCGGCGAAACTATCGGCCCGCTGCCGTGTGAGGGCGGGGTACTGGTCGTGGAGGTTCTCTGCCGTCGCGCCCATGTTGAGCGCGTCCGGCGCGACGATACGCTCGGAGAGGAAACGCGGGTTGGGCTGGAAATTTGCGCCCAATGGGTGATTGCCCATGTGCTCGACGCCCCCGGCTATCGCGGCGTCGACCGCACCGACGGCGATCATGCTCGCGGTGAGGGTCGAGGCGGTGAGGGCTCCGGCGCACATGCGGTCGATCGCGAACCCGGGGATGTCTGTGCCGAGACCTGCGAGCAGCCCGACTGTGCGGCCCAGCGTGAGGCCCTGATCCCCCTCCTGAGTGGTGGCAGCGATCGCGATCTCCCCGATCTGCGCTGCGGGTACGGCGTCGTTACGGCGGAGCAGGTCGCGCACGACGGCAACGATGATGTCATCGGCGCGGGTGTGGGCGTAGAGCCCATCGGGGCGCGCCCGCCCGAACGGGGAACGAAGTGCGTCAACTAAAACGACGTCTCGGCCAAGTAACGGCATGGTGCCTCCA
>DATGUB010000075.1:0-6900 GCA_035301585.1 Beutenbergiaceae bacterium
AGCTGCGGGCCGCTACCGAACGGAACAGCCCGACCCCACGCAAACGAGAAGGGTCTTATGCCGTTGGTTCCGCTTAAGAACCGGCATAAGACCCTTTTCGATCGGGGGTGTGCTGCTTAGCTCATCTTGTTACCGGCGGAGCCGAGCTGCTCGCAAGCCTCGACGATCCGCTTGGCCATCAGGTCCTCAGCGGACTTACCCCAGGCGCGCGGGTCGTACTGCTTCTTCACGCCGACGTCGCCGTCCACCTTGAGCACGCCGTCGTAGTTGCGAAACATGTGCTCGGCAACCGCGCGGGTGAAGGAGTACTGGGTGTCGGTGTCGATGTTCATCTTGATCACGCCGTGGCGTACCGCGGTAGCGATCTCTTCCTCGGAGGAGCCGGAGCCGCCGTGGAACACGAGGTCGAACGGCTTGTCCTTGCCCACTTCCTTGCCCACAACTTCCTGGATCTGGCCGAGGAGTTCGGGGCGGAGCTTCACCGCGCCGGGCTTGTACACACCGTGGACGTTCCCGAAGGTCAGCGCGGTCATGTAGCGACCCTTTTCGCCGGTGCCCAGTGCCCGCACGGTCGCGAGCCCGTCCTCGGGGGTGGTGTAGAGTTTCTCGTTGATTTCCGCGATGACGCCGTCCTCTTCGCCGCCGACGACGCCCACCTCGATCTCGAGGATGGTGCGTGCCTGCTGGGAGAGGTCGAGCAGTTCCTCGGCCACGCGGAGGTTCTCATCCAGCGGGATGTCCGAGCCGTCGAACATGTGCGACTGGAACAGCGGGGTCTCGCCACGCTTCACCTGCTCGATCTCGTGGGCGAGCAGGGGGCGCACCCAGTCGTCAA
Organism: Beutenbergiaceae bacterium; assembly: GCA_035301585.1. Taxonomy (GTDB): domain Bacteria; phylum Actinomycetota; class Actinomycetes; order Actinomycetales; family Beutenbergiaceae; genus HY158. The sequence continues at coordinate 836 of DATGUB010000075.1, forward strand.
GCTTCGACTTCAGGCAGTGGTCGGTGTGCAGGGCGACCGTGACACCGTAGTTCTTCGCCACTTCCGCGGCGAACTTCGCGAAGGCGATCGACCCGGTCACTCGGTCCTTGATCGTCGGGCCGGACCAGTACTCACCACCACCGATGGAAACCTGGATGATCCCGTCAGACTCCGCTTCCGCGAAACCCTGGAGCGCGGCGTTGAGGGTTTGGGATGAGGTGACGTTGATAGCGGGGTAGGCGAACTGGTTCTCCTTCGCCCGGTCGAGCATTTCGATGTACTGCTCTGGCGTTGCAATAGCCATATGACCCTCTCAAGGTGTAGTGGACATTTTCCGCACCCCATTGTTCCACGTTGCGGAGCCAAAACGCATCTTGGGACCACGTGGCGAACACCGTTTGCGCCACAGGCGTACCCGGACCGTACCCAGACCGGGATGTTCCGCCTATTTCGGCGCGTCCCAACGTCCCTACGCCCACACCTCACGCCGGCCCACCCGGGCCGCGCCGCCGCCGAACTGTTTCCTTGCGGTGGTGAGAATCTGCATATCCTCGGGGCTGGTGATCTCGTGCAGCGCGCACGGCCCCACGAGCTTCTCCCACTGCGCGGCGAAGAACTGCGCATCGTCGCGGCGCCTGCCGAGCGCGCGGGGCAGGCCGAAGAACCGGGACCGGTACCCGAAATGGCCGAGGACGCGCACAGCGATGAGGCTCAAGGGGCGTTTCCAGCCCAGTTCGCCCACGCCCACCTCCAACACGAACCGGGGTGAGGTGATCGGTTCGAACAGGGCGCGGAGGGTGTCGAGCACCGCCGCCTGCTCCGCGTCGGTGCCGCCGACGACCCTCACCGTGTACCCCTCGGGCCTCTTCGCCTCGCCCTCGGCCACCACGTGGATGTTGCTCGCACCGAACTCGGGGACTTCCCCACGCCGGGCCAGCGTCGCGGCGATCGCGAGCGCGGCCCCCTTGTAGGCGGTCAGCGGTAGGGCGAACTGCTTCACCGCCTGCCACAGCGCCCGCAGGTTCTTCCGGGCGAGGTACGCAAACAGCGCTACGAAGCACACGGCGGTGATTGCGCCCGCGGCGAGGCTTCCGCCGCCACGGAGATACGAGTTGAGTCCTTGGTACAGTCCGATCCCCACCAGGCTCGCCACGACGGTGAAGAACGCCTCGAACGTGATCCCGGATCGGAACGGGTTCGCGACCCGGCGTTCGGGCGAGATCCGCGCCGCGGGGATCGCGAGGCCGACGTACTCCTCCCCCACCCGCCATCGCCGATAGGTCTCGGCCCGCGCGGGGAAGGTATCCGCGCAGATCTGGTTGAGCCGCGCCGTCGTCGCCTTGCGTTCCTTGTGAGTGAGATCGCCCAGCATCTGCGCGTGCTCGGGGCTGAGGGTGTGTTCGGCGCCCTTGATCACCGCGTCGCTCCCCTCGAGGCTGAGGCCCCACACCATCGAGAGTTTGCGGTGCAGCCGATCAACATCGCCGAGCCCGTCTACGTCAACGCTCGGTTCGATGACGCACGTGATCGCCCAGTTGTGGGCGACCTTCTCCCGCCATGCCGGATCCAGGCGCAGGGTACGGCCGCGGAGCTGCTGGGTCGAGGCGGAGGTGGCGACGGCGGACAGGTCGATGAGCGTGTTCACCGCCGGGCAGTCCCACCCCTCCCCGAGCAGCCCGCGAGTACCGACGATGAGGCCGATCTCGCCGCGGGTCATCAACTCCGACACCGCGGCGAGCACCCGCGCCGAGCCTGCCGCCGGCTCGATCTCACACACGTGCGGCAACCCCTCGACCGGGACCGCCGCCAGTTCCTCCCCGAGGAGATCGCCGAGCCGTTTCGCAAGGTACTCGCTGGCACCCCTCGGCACCCGCAGGTGCTGCGCCGTCACGAGCACGGGCCGCATGTCCGCGATCTCCCGGGCCGCTGCGAGGATCCCGTGGCAACGAAGCGCACCCGCACGTCCTTCGCCTCGTTCGGCCGCTTGCATGCCCCGCAGGTGTCCGTGCACAGCAAAATCGCAGACGACGACGGCGCGCACCTGCGCCGTTCTCTCCCGTTCCAGCCGGAGCACCTCGAGCACGGCGTGATCCTTGGCTACCGTCGTGGCGAGAATCGCGTCGATGGGGTCTCGCCCGCGCCGGATCCCGCGGTCGGTGAGGTGGTAGCCGAAATCGACGAGCACGCTCTTGATCCGGGCCCACTCCGAGGCGGAGCCTGGGTCGGGAAGGAGCACGGTGAGTGCGTACCGGGCAAGGAGGCGGATCTGCTGGTCGGTGTCAGGGCGTACTGCTGCGCTCGGTGGGAAGAGTTTCACCAGCGGGTCTCCCGGGGCGACCTGCGAAAGCATCCGGCAGGCCGCTTCAGCAACCACGGAATCAGTCTTGAACGCCTCCGCAAGCCGCTGCGTCGAGGTTCCCTCCCCCGCCTGAAGTACCCGAGCGAGGAAGGCCTTTCCCTCATCCCCGCGGAAGGTTTCTGCGATGAGCTCGGCGAGGCGCTTCTCGTGGTGAGCGATGAATTCCAGCTCTGGCTGGGTGGGGCTGACGAACCAGGCGAAGGAACGGTACGGGGCGAGGTTGCCTTCCTTGACCACCGCCGGCGTGGGCAGTTCGTAATCCACTTCGCCGAGCAGGCGCGTGTAGTTCTCGTACGCCTCGCCGTCCTCGACCGACGGCAGGGTCGCGGTCAGCCCGATCAACTGCGGGGTGATCCCCCGCGCCCGCAACTTATTGACGAGGCAGTGCACCACGAGCGCCCAGTGGTCGAGCAGGTGGTGGCACTCATCGAGGATGATCGTGCCGATCCCCGCATCGGCGAGCCGGTCGATGAGTTCCCGCGCGTTCGGGTGCAGCACCTCCTCCAGCCGTTCGGGATCTTCCCGCACGACGTCGCGCCGGATCGCCCGCGCCCGGCGCTTGATCCCGCGCCGGAAGGACTTGCGGTTGGTCTCCTCGAGCTCCGCCACCCACGCCGCGGCGTCGGCGGCGGTTCTGCCGCCGTCGACGAGTTCGTCGATCCAGCGCCGCCGGGCGAGTTCCTCGAACGGGTTGTCCGCGCCGACGACGGAGAGCATCTGATAGGTGAGCGCGGTGAGATCGCCCAGCTCGTGCGGGTCTTCGCTCACCGCTCCATGGGAGACCCCCGGATCGTCCTCGCCCCATGTCCCGGCCGCGAGCGACCGGGCCGTTCGAGCCCACTGGTGGCGGATCGTCGCCGTGGGGGCGAGCGCGAGCGTCGTGTGCCCAGTTCTCATCGCCAGCAGCAGTCCGATGAGGGTTTTACCCGCCCCCGGTGGGGCAACGAGGTGGAGCCCTTCCCCGGCGCGGTCGGGCGGCACCTCGCGGGCCGCCTCGAGGATCGCCTGTTGGGACTTGCGTACCGTTCCCGCAAAGCGCCAGGATTTCAGCGGGGTGGGGAGTTCGGGGCGGGTGAAGTAGGCGTCGAAGGCTTCCGGCGACGGCTCCTGCCCGTTCGGGTCGTACAGGGTCGCCCAGGCCTCCCAGGCGCGGCGGAGCGCGGCGGGGTCGGACACGTCGACGCGGGCGTTTCCTGCCAGGTGCGTGAGGAACTCCGCTGGCAGTTCCGCTCCCCTATGCACGTTCATCCTTTCCCCGGATCGCCGTGCTGCAGCATCCACGCCCACATCGCCACCGCCGCGGCGGCGCCCGCGTTGATGGAGCGGGTGGAGCCATGTTGGGTGATGTGCAGGACTTGCGCGGCCGCCGCGCGCATCTCCTCGCTCAGACCCGGGCCCTCTTCCCCGAAGACCATCACCGCTTTCCGGGGCAGGGGGCGGTGTTCCAGCGGCACGGATCCGGGCACGTTATCCACACCGAGCACCTCCAACCCCGCCGTGCTCGCCCAGGCGACGAACTCGGCCACCGTCTCGTGGTGGAACACGTGCAGGTACCTGTCGGTGACCATTGCGCCCCGGCGGTTCCATCGCCGTCGGCCGATGATGTGGACGGCGGCGACGTTGAAGGCGTTCGCGGTGCGGACGACGGAGCCGATGTTGAAGTCACGGCCCCAGTTCTCGATCCCCACGTGCAGCGGGCTGCGCCGGGTGTCGAGATCCGCGACGATCGATTCGAGCTTCCAGTACCGGTATTCGTCGACGACGTTACGCCGATCGCCGGTCGCGAGCAGTTCCGGATCGTAGTGCTCCTGGGTGGGCCACTCACCGGTCCACGGCCCGACCCCGACCGCTCTCGCGGCCGGCTCGGTTTCGCTTCCCGTAGCGCCGGGCAGGTCGGCCCCGGGCGCACGGAGATGAGCAGCTGGTGTGGCAGAGGTGAATTCTTCGGACACGAGGATAGTATGCCTGTCACGAGCGGGCTCCGGCTCATACAGTAGGGGCATGACGATTAAATCCTGGCTCACCGATATGGACGGCGTGCTCGTCCACGAGTCGTACGCTCTGCCCGGCGCGGCAGACTTTCTTGCCGAGTTGCGCGAGCAGCAGCTCCCGTTCCAGGTGCTGACGAACAACTCGATCTTCACCCCTCGCGACCTCGCCGCCCGCCTGCGCGCGGCGGGTCTGGAAGTGGCGGAGTCGGATCTGTGGACCTCCGCACTCGCCACCGCGAGGTTCCTCGCGGATCAGGTGCCCGAGGGCAGCGCGTACGCCATCGGGGAGGCCGGGCTCACGACGGCGTTGTACGAGGTGGGCTACACCCTCACGGATATCGACCCCGACTACGTCGTCCTCGGGGAAACCCGGACCTACTCCTTCGAGGCGATCGCCACCGCGATCCGGCTCATCGAAGGCGGCGCGCGGTTCATTGCGACGAACCCCGACGTCACCGGTCCCTCCCGGGAGGGGCCGCTGCCCGCAACCGGTTCGGTGGCGGCGCTCATCACCGCCGCGACGGGACGGGAACCCTATTTCGTGGGCAAGCCGAACCCGGTGATGATCCGCACGGCGATGAACCGGATCTCCTCCCATTCGGAGACCACCGCGATGATCGGCGACCGCATGGACACCGACATCGTGGCGGGCATGGAGGCCGGGCTGCGCACCTACCTCGTGCTCACGGGGTCGACGAACGCCGAGGACGTCGAACGGTTCCCGTTCCGCCCGAGCGAGATCCACGAGTCGATCGCCGACTTCATCGACCACATCTGAGCCGGATTCGCGAGCAAGTGCGCTGATAGGAGCTGGCATCGACGCCGGGCAGACATGGAGAACGACGCGGTGATGCACTCCGGGCGACTCTTCGTCGGTGACGACTCGTGCCTCTACGTGCAGCTGGACGATGACGGCTCGACCCATCTCGCGGTGCTGAGCCCGGGCGTAACGGTCACATCCGAAGAACTCGACCTCGGCCGGCGTCGACTGGTCATCGGGACAGACGTGACCTTCGGGAGGGTGACGGTCGTCGACCCGGTGCCCTCCGATGCGCTCGAGACGTGCAGCGGCGCCCGGACGACCTACGGCGTGGGCTGACCAGGGCCGCTACTGCGGTTCGAGGCCGAGGTCCTCGGCGGAGAGCAGCCACACGTACGGCAGGCCCGCCTCGGCGAAGACCTCGCGGGCACCGGTGTCGCGGTCGACGATCGTTGCCACGCCGATGACCTCCGCGCCCGCGCGCCGGGCGGCCTCGACGGCGAGCAGGATCGAGCCGCCCGTGGTCGAGGTGTCCTCGAGGATGACCACGCGGCGGCCGGCGACGTCCGGGCCCTCGACCTGGCGGCGCATCCCGTGCCCCTTGGACTCCTTGCGCACGAGGAACGCGTCGAGCGCGAGCCCGCGGCTGGCCGCGGCGTGCTGCACGGCGGCCACGACCGGGTCGGCGCCCATCGTGGGCCCGCCCACGGCCTCGGCCTCGCCCACCCCGAGGCCGGCCTCCTCGAGCTTGTCGAGCAGCAGGTGCCCGATGAGCGGGGCGGCCTCGTGCTGGAGGGTCACGCGGCGCATGTCCACGTAGTAGTCGGCCTCCCGGCCGCTGGAGAGGGTGACGCGGCCGCGGACCACGGCCAGCTCGTTCACGAGTTCGGCCAGGCGGCTCAGGGTGTCGGTGTTCACCTGGGCAGGGTAGCGAATCCCGGCTCCGCCGACCGCA
>DATGUB010000076.1:0-10714 GCA_035301585.1 Beutenbergiaceae bacterium
GCTGGGGAACGGCAAAGCAACGACACCGGCGGGCGGGGTCCGCCGCGCGGAGATCGCGACGGTAGCGGGCATGATCGGCGTGACGGCTCGGGGGGTTGCTGCCCCCGCTGCGCAGACGGAAACGCTCGACCTCGGCTTGGCCGATGAGGCCATCGAGGCCGGATCCCCTGTCCGCGCCGTCAATTCCACCAGGGACGTACCCGAGTTGTACGCGTGGTGGGAGGCACTGAAGCTTGCGGAGGTCATCGAGCGTGATCGCAGCAGGATCCGACCCGGTGAATATGCTCAGGAATTCACTCACGGCGAGCTTCCTCCCCTGGAAACCGCGGAGATGCTCGCCTCTACATTCATTTCGGAGCTACTCGCCCACGAACTAGGGCCACGCCGCACCATGTTGTCATCGATGGTCGTATTTCTGGTTGCGGAGAAGCTCCGTGCAGCAGTGGCCGATCGCGCGCCGGAGGAGCCGGTTGACCTTTCTCAATGGAAAGAAGAGATCGCCCCACGAGTCGCGGTACTTCTGCAGATGCTGGAGTCGGCCGGGTTGGTGGACGCGAGCGGGGGCGAGATCGAGGTTCCTCCCGCGCTGCGCGGAGTCGTGCTCAAGGGCGCCATCATGGGCCTCATGATCTTGAACGAGGACGACGCGGTGGATGACTGAACCGCACTTCCCCCGTCCCCTCTGCCGTGAACTGGGCGGACTCGTGCCGGAGCCTTCCCCTGGGGACCGGTGGCGGCGGCGAGCGTTAGCGATACCCTGAGAGAGGTAATCCAACCAACGTTGCTGTGAGGAAGGAAACTTTTATGGCACAGATTACGCTCGATGGAAATCCGATCAACACGGTGGGGGAGCTTCCCGGAGTCGGAAGCCAGGCGCCCGGATTCACTCTCGTCGATTCTGAATTGGGCGAGATCAGCCTCGAGGACTTCCGCGGCAAGCGGGTGGTGCTCAACATCTTCCCCTCCCTCGACACCGGGGTCTGCGCGAACAGCGTGCGTGAGTTCAACAAGCGCGCCGCGGGCCTGGAGAACACCCAGGTCCTGTGCGTATCGGCGGACCTTCCCTTCGCCCACGGGCGCTTCTGCGCAGCGGAGGGTATCGAGAACGTCGTGACGGGTTCGGTCTTCCGCTCCTCCTTCGGTGATGACTACGGCGTGAAGATCGCCGATGGTCCGCTCGCTGGCGTCATGTCCCGGGCCGTCGTGATCATTGACGAGAACGGGGTCGTGAAGTACACCCAGCAGGTGCCGGAGATCAAGCAGGATCCGAATATCGATGAAGCTCTCGGCGCGCTCTGATCGGTAATTCGCCTCGACAATGACATTCGGGTTGGTTTTCTTCCGGAAACCAACCCGAATGTCGTTCTCGGCAGTCAGAATGGGGGAGTGAGCGAGCCGGCTGCTCGATTTAGCGTTCCACCTCGATGCGGAGTTGGAACACGGACGTGAAGGTTGAAGTGAATGGATCGAGCGGTGCGTTCAGTTCCCGGGCTCGCCGCCGCCATGACCGTCTCGATGGGCGCAGGGCCGCTCATCGTCTACGCGATCTCCACGCTCAGTCCGTTCCTCATCCCGGAGCTCGGGCTGAGCCGCCTGGAATACGGCACGCTCGGCACCGTGACGTTCGCCTCGGCCGCGATCGCCTCGCTTCGCGCCGGGCGGGTCGTTGACACCACCGGCGCCCGGAGCGTCATGTGGCTCCTCGTGCTCGGGGCCGTGGGAGCAATCTTCGCCGCCGCCGCAGCACCGAGTTACCCCGTGCTGCTCGTGGCGGTGATGGCATCGGGAATCGTCCAAGCACTCTCCAACCCGATCACGAACCGGCTTGCAGCGCAGTGGCTGCCGCCGTCGTCCCGCGGCGTGGTCATGGGGGTGAAGCAGTCCGGGGTGCAGATGACCCAGGCCGCGGCCGGCCTGTTTCTGCCAACTCTTGCGGTGCTGGCGACCTGGCGCGGGGCGTTGGCGCTGGTCGCGGCGGCGATGTTGCTCCTGGGCGCGGCGCTCGTGGCGCGATATGTTCCCCACGAACCTCGGGAGCACACCGCCGCGTCGAGGATCGTGGGGGCGAGGCTGCCGAGCTCGGTGTGGTGGTTGACCGGATTCATGTTCCTAGTCGGAGCGGCGCTGCAAGGGGTGAACTTCTACCTGCCGCTGTTCGGGTACGAGGACTTGGGGCTCTCGGTGGAGACGGCCGGGCTGCTCGCCGCGATCGTCGGCGGCGTCGGCATCGTCGCACGGATCATCTGGGGGAGGATCACCGACCGCGCCGGAAGCAATCTGGCGATGCCCGCAGTGGCGGTGGGCGGCGCCTGCGCGCTCGCCCTGCTCCTGCTGTCCAGCACCCTCAGCCCCCAACTCATCTGGCTGGGGGCGCTGCTCATGGGCGCCACCGGAGTCGCCGCGAACGTCGTGGTCATGGTGAGCGTTATTCACGCCGTGCCCTCGCACGCGATCGGGCGAGCAACGGGGCTCGTCGCGACGGGCATGTACGTCGGCTTTGCTGCCGGGCCGATCAGCGTGGGCGCCCTCGTGGATGGGACCGGAAGCTACGTCAGTGCGTGGACGGCGATCATCGGCATCTACGCCATCGCCGTCATTGCCGCGCTCGGATTCGCCAACCAGTCGCGGCGCCAACTCCCAGAAAGCCCGCCCCGCTGAATCAGGTAAGCGGTTGCCCAGGTCACAGCGGTCGACTATAGTTCTTATCGGGAAGCGCTTTCCGAAGGAGAGGGGGCTTCCTTCCGAACCGATGAAGTCAGGAGCGCAAAGATGCGTTTGTTACGAACGGGAATTGCGACCGCGGCCGCAACCACCCTTCTCTTCAGTGCCGCGTGCAGCTCGTCCGGCGGGGAGGCGGAGGCCGACGACGCGACTGAGATCGAGATCGTTGCCTTCAGCCCGCCCTCGCTCGGCGCGTTCTTACCGGCGGTGATCGCCGAGAAGCGATTCGACCTCGACAACGACCTCGACATCACCTTCGTCGAGCGCCCGCCCGATGCCTACAACACCGAGTTCAGCACCGGTCAGTACCAGGTGGGCGGCAGTGGTTCGCTCATGAGTGAGGCGGTGCGGCTGTCTGAAGGTGTCGACGTCGTGTATCTGTTCAACGTGCACGACTATTGGGGCGGCCTCGTCTCCACCACTCCGGAGGTGACGGAACTCGCCGACCTCGAAGGGCGCTCGCTGGCCGCCTCGACGAGCGTGACGAACTACGCGCTGTTCCTGTGGTTCGTCCAAGCCGCGGGCGTCGATATCAACAACGTGACCGTGGAGAACCACGACACGGGCGGGCTGGGAACGCAGGCGCAGTCGTCTCGAGCCGACGCCGTGCAGATCTGGGAGCCGGGCTACGCCAACCTCATGGCCCAGGGCCACGATCACATCACCGACGTGCCGCTTCCGTTCGAACTGTGGGAAGAGGAGTACGGCACCGACGACATCCCCTTCCTCGGGGTCGCCGTTCACCGGGAATGGCTCGATGAGCACGAAGAAGAGGCCGAACTGTTGCAGCAGACCTACGAGGACGCCGCGGAGTGGACGCTCGAGAACCCGGCCGAAGCCGCGCAGATCATCGCCGACTCCATGGACGGCGGCGACGTCGATGCTCTAACGGAGCTCATCTCCGATAATGACCGGCTCGGCCTGAACGTACGCTCGGCCGAAGACATCGAGGAGGGCATCGCCGCCGTGTTCGACGCCGGTGTAGCAATCGAGTACTTCGACGAAGCGCCACCCCTGACAGTGATTCCGGGGAAGTAAATGGCTACAACAACCCCGACGGGGCGGGGGCGGGAGATCTGGCGCCGGCGAGTGACGCGGTCCGCCAGGTCCCTGCCCCCCGTGGAAACGACGATCGCGATCATCGCGGGGCTCGTGCTCTGGGTGATCATCGCCGCGGGCACCCCGGATTACATCCTGCCCCAGCTCAACGACGTGGTCATGCGCATCGTCGAGCTATTCGTCGATGGCAGCCAGCGTTGGGACTGGCTCGCGACGGTGTTCCGGATCCTGCTCGGACTCATCACCGCGTTCTTCGTGGGGACCATCGCCGGATTGGCGATGGGTAAGTCGCAGAAACTCGCGAACGTCCTCATGCCGTACATGCAGGTGATCCAGGGGATCCCCTCCTTGGCGTGGGTGATGATCGCGATCATCTGGTTCCAGTCGGTCGAAGTCCGGATCTGGTTCCTCCTACTCATGGTCACCCTCACCGGCTTCGCCTTCCAGGCCAACGACTCCTACCGCGCCGTCCCCAATGAACTGCGGGATATGGCGAAGTCGCTAAGGCCGCGCCGCGGACGGCTCGACATGTTCCGCACCGTCACGCTGCCCGCGATCGTTCCCGACCTGCTCACCGCGTGGAAGGTCAACCTCGGGCTCGGCACCCGCGTGGTGCTCATCGCCGAATTCGCCGGCGCGACGATCGGCGTGGGTTATCAACTCCGGATGGAACAGCAATTCTTCCGGATGGACGGCGTGCTCGCGTGGACGGCGTCGCTCGTGATCTTCGTCCTGATCATCCAGAAGATCATCGAACTCCTCGAACGTCGCCTGCTGCGCTACCGCCCGAGTGGGGCAGCGCCGCAAGTGAGCGAAGCGGAGCAGCAGCAGCCGGGCGCGAGCCAGGCGGCATCGGAAGAGGCGCCCGTGGGAAGTGGGCGTAATGGCTGACGTGAAAGAAAGACAGGGCACTCGAATGACGACCGAGCAGTCCAATGAGCTCCTCATCGAATTCAAGGACGTCACCAAGCAGTTCGTGACCCGGCACGGTCAACAGGTCCAAGCGATCGACGGCCTCAACCTGTCCGTCTCCCGAGGCGAACTCGTGGCGATCGTCGGCCAGACCGGCTGTGGCAAGTCGACGGCGTTCAACCTCCTCCTGGGTCTGTACGCCGCGACGAGCGGCTCGGTCTTCGTCGAAGGGCTGGATCCGCACGATGATTTCGAAGCGCTCAAGGGAAAGATCGCGGTGGTCTTCCAGGACGGCCGCCTGCTGCCTTGGCGCACGGCTGAGCAGAACGCGGCGTTGGGATTGGAGTACATGGGGGTACCCAAAGCCGAGCGATTGGAAACTGCTCGAGAATGGTTGGCGCGACTCGGTCTGAAAGGTCGGGAGACGGCCTACCCCTACGAACTCTCCGGCGGGATGCGCCAGCGGGTGGGGATCGCGCGCTGCTTCGCGCTCAACCCCGACATCATCCTCTGCGACGAGTCCTTCAGCGCACTGGATGAATTGACGGCGGACCGCCTGCGCGGGGAGTTCGTCAAACTCGTCAAGGAGGAGGGGAAGACCGGGGTGTTCATCACCCACTCGATCGAGGAGGCCCTCACGATCGGGGACCGGGTGGCGGTGTTCCGGGCCCCGGGCCACGTCGCCGCCGAATTCGAGGTGGCCGAGCAGCTCGGCGAAACGGACCTGGCCAGCATGCGCCGCGAGATCCGGGAGGTCATGGCCCGCGGGTAGGTCCGCGCCGCCCCCGAGTGACGGGGCGGGGAGACCCGCCACTCTCCTCGCCCCGCCCGGTTGCGCCGGTCAGCCGGCGAAACCATTGCACCTTGGAGCGGAACGCGGAGGGAAACGGCGCGGCTACACCTGCGCGCCTTCGAACTGCGACATGTACAGCCGGTAGTAGGCGCCCTTCGCCGCGAGGAGCTCCTCGTGGTTGCCCGACTCCACGATCCGGCCGTCTTCCATCATGAGGATGAGATCGGCGTCGCGGATCGTGGAGAGCCGGTGGGCGATGACGAAGCTCGTGCGCCCGCTGCGCAGTTCGTTCATCGCCTGCTGCACGAGCAGTTCCGTGCGGGTATCGACGGAGGAGGTCGCCTCGTCGAGGATGAGCAGGGAGGGGTCGGCGATGTGGGCACGGGCGATCGTGAGGAGTTGGCGTTCCCCGGCGGAGAGGTTCTGCGCATCGGGTTCGATGACCGTGTCGTACCCCTCGGGCAGTTGCCGCACGAACCGGTCGACCATCGTCGCCTCCGCGGCGGCAACGACCTGTTCATCCGTCGCCTCCAGCCGCCCGTAGCGGATGTTCGCGGCGATCGTGTCCTCGAACAGCACCGCGTCCTGGAGCACCATGCCCACCCGGGAGCGCACCTGTTGGCGGGTGAGGGTGGCGGTGTCGATGCCGTCGATGAGGATCCGCCCGGAGTCCAGGTCGTAGAACCGCATGATGAGGTTGACGAGGGTGGTCTTGCCCGCGCCGGTCGGGCCGACGATCGCGACCGTCTCGCCCGGGCTCACGGCCAGGGAGAGGTTCTCGATGAGCGGGGTGTCGGGCCGGTAGGAGAAGGAGACGTCGTCGAACTCCACGTGGCCATCGGTGTGGCGGGGCAGCTGCGAGGTCGGGTGGTCGGGAGTCTGCTCCTCGGCATCGAGCAGTTCGAAGCACCGCTCGGAGGAGGCGAGGCCGGACAGGACCATGTTCGCGAGCCCCCCGAGTTGGCTCAGGGGTTGGGAGAATTCCCGCGAGTACTGGATGAACGCCGTCGCATCCCCGAGGGTGATGTGGCCCGAGGCGACCCGCAGCGCCCCGGCGACGGCGATGAGCACGTAGGACAGGAACGAGACGAACTGCATGAGCGGCATGATCGAGCCCGATAAGAACTGGGCGGTGAACGCCGAGCGGTACAGGGCGTCGTTGCGTTCGTCGAACTCGGCCATCATGTCCTCCGAGCGCCCGAAGATCCGCACGAGCTCCAGCCCGGAGAAGGTCTCCTCGATGTGCCCGTTCAGCCGGCCGGTTTCGCGCCACTGCTCGGTGAACTTGTTCCGTGAGCGTGAGCCGAGCAGGCCGGCGACGAGCGCGGTGAGCGGCAACGCGATGAGGGCGATGAGCGCGAGGCGCCAGGAGAGGAGGAACATCATCGCCGCGATCCCGACCACCCGCAGAGCTGAGTTGAGGGCCTGGCTGAAGCCTTGCTGCAGGGCGTTCTGGACGTTATCGACGTCGTTGGTCACCCGGCTCATGATGTCCCCGCGTTGGCGGGAGTCGAAGAACGCGAGGGGAAGGTTGTTGATCTTCGTCTCGATGTCTTCGCGGAGTTTGTACACCACCCGCATCACCAGCAGGTTGAGCAGGTACCCGCTCCACCACTGGAACAGCGCGGCACCGACGTACATCGCGATGAGGATCCCGATCTTCTGCCCGAGCAGCCCGAAGTCGATGCCGACCCCGGGGGTCACTCCGGACTTCGCGAGCATCTCCGCGTAGTCGGTGTTCCCCTCGGCGTTCGCCTGATCGATGAGGCTCTGCAGATCCGCCCCGGCGGGAAGGCGCCCGCCGATGAATCCCGAGTAGATGACGTCGACGGCTTGGCCGAGGATCCGCGGGGCGAGCACGGAAAGGACGACGGAGGCGATGATGAGGGCGATGACGACCCCGAGCGGGCCGCGTTCGGGCCCCAGGCGCGCGCCGAGCTGCTTCGTCGAGCCCCACAGGTTCTTCACGCGCTGGTTCGGGGCGCCGTATTCCGCCGTTTCCTCAGCGCCGGTTTCAGGTGTTTCGTCGCTCATTGCGCCTCTCCGTTCCCCGCCGGGCTGCCGCCGGTCTCACCGGTGTTCGGGGCGGCCCCGACGTGCGGGTCGTCCGCTCCCGCCTGGGAGTGCACGATCTCGATGTAGGTGGGGCAGGTCTCCATGAGTTCCTCGTGGGTGCCCAGCCCCACCACGCGGCCCGCGTCGAGCACGACGATCTGTTCCGCGTGGCGGATGGTGGAGACGCGTTGGGCGACGATGATCATCGTGCGATCCTTCGTCGCCTCCTTCAGCGCGGCCCGGACCTGGGCATCGGTCGTGACGTCGAGGGCGGAGAAGGAATCGTCGAACAAGTACACCTGCGGCTCGGTCACGAGCGCACGGGCGATGGACAGGCGCTGGCGTTGCCCGCCCGAGACGTTCGTGCCACCCTGGGAGATCGCCGAATCGAGCTGCTCCTTCTTGGCCTTAACGAACTCCTCACCGTGGGCGATCCGCAGCGCCCGCCACAGCTCCTCCTCGCTCGCATCGGGCTTGCCGAAGCGCAGGTTCGTCGCGACCGTTCCGGAGAACAGGTACGGGTTCTGGGGTACGACGGCGACGATCCCGGCGAGGTCCTCGGGGGTGAACGCCGTCAGCGGCACCCCGGAGACGGAGATCTCCCCCTCGCGGGGGTCGAACATGCGTGAGGCGAGCCGCACGAGGGTCGATTTGCCGGATCCGGTCGAGCCGATGATCGCCGTCGTCTGGCCCGGCCGGGCGGCGAAGGAGACATCCGAGACGACGTCGTGCTCCGCCCCCGGGTAGCCGAAACTCACCCCGCGGAACTCCAGCGTGCCGGAACCTGGCGTACGGAGCATGCGGGCGACGTCGTCGGACACGCCGGTGCCCACGGGGAGGGAGGGTTCGGTGCGGATCACCTCGGTGATGCGTTCGGCGCTCACGGCGGCGCGCGGGACCATCATCACCATGAAGACCCCCATCATCACCGCGACGAGGATCTGCAGGAGGTACTGCATGAAGGCGGTGAGGGAGCCGACCTCGATATCCCCGGTCTCCACGCGGTGCCCGCCGAACCACAGCACCGCGGCGGTGGCGACCTGCAGGATCACCATGATCAGCGGCATCATCAGCACGAAGATGCTCCCCACGCGGATCGAGACGTTCGTCAGCGCCTGGTTCGCGCGGGCGTAGCGGTCGGTCTCGTAATCCTCGCGCACGAACGCGCGCACGACCCGGATCCCCATGATCTGTTCACGCAGGACGGCGTTGACGCCGTCGAGACGTTCCTGCATCTGCCGGAACAGGGGGAGCAGGAGTTTGACGAGGATCGCGACGATGACGAACAGGGTCGGCACGGCCACCCACACGAGCCACGCGAGGCCGGCGTCCTCCCGCAGGGCCATCACCACGCCGCCGACCGACATGATCGGGGCGGTGACCATGAGGTTGAGGGTGAGCAGGGTGAGCATCTGCACCTGTTGGACGTCGTTGGTGCCGCGGGTGGAGAGGGTCGCGGCGCCGAAGCGGGAGACGTCGAGGGAACCGAGTTTGTTCACCTGGGCGTAGAAGCGGGCGCGGATGTCCCGGCCGACGGACATCGCCGTGCGCGCCCCGCAGTACACCGCCGCGATCGCGGCGCTCACCTGCAGGAGCGTGACCCCGAGCATGCGTGCGCCGGTGTTCCAGATGAAGGGGACGTCCCCGTTCGCGATGCCCTGATCGATGATCGAGGCGTTGAGGCTGGGAAGAAGGAGCGCTGCAAGGGTGGCGGTGAGGTGGAAGATCACGATCGCCACGATCCACGCCCAGTAGGGCTTGAGGTGGTGCAGGATCATTCGGAGAAGTGGCACAGGACCTTCTTCGTGAGGAACCGGCGTGGGTACCGGTCAGCGGGTGGACATGAGGGTGGTGAATTCATCAAAGCATCGGGCGAGGACTTCAGGATAGGGCTCACGGAAGTTTCCTCGCGCCCATAGGTGCAGGGCGGTGCGCCGAGTGGCCGATGCTGCGCCCGTGACGAGCCGGGGCAGGGGATCGTGATCGGGGTCGGTACCGGTGCGCTCCGCGATCACGTGTGCGAGGGCGGAATCGATCCGCGCGGTGGCCGTCGCGGCGGTGTGGAACAGCTCGGGGTGCTGGTGACCCAGGGCCATCCGGAGACGCCAGATCTCCCTCGCGTCCGCGATGCGGGTGGCGTCGGCGAGGAGCACCTCGCGCAGCGCCGTCAGTGGGGATTCGCCTGCGGGCCGGGCCCGGAGCGCCTCGGTGAGCGCGGGCAGGAGGTCGGGGTCCGTGCCGATGAGGGCCTCCTCCTTGGTGGCGAAGTAGTTGAAGAACGTGCGTGGGGAGACCCCGACCTCTTCAGTGATGTCCTCGACCGTCACGTGATCGAGCCCGCGGTCGGCGACGAGTTGGAGCGCGGTGAACTGCAGGGCGGCGCGGGTCGCCCGCTTCTTCCGCTCCCGCAGGCCGAGCGAGGCTTCCTCATCGCACGGCTGGCCCGGGGGGCGTTCGCCCCCGGGGTGCGCGGCGTTTTCTGACATGACTCAAGGATAAGCACCCGGGAATATTTGCACGAACTGCAATGTTGGTCTTGAATGGTTCTCTCCCCACTAGATCGCGAACGGATACGCCTGTGGTTTCTCCTGCTCCCTCACACTTCGCGCTGAGTCGTGAATCGAAGTTGGTCTTCATCGGCCTGATGGTCGGCATGCTCGTCGCCTCGATCAGCCAAACAATGGTGTCCCCCGCGATGCCCGTGATCGTCGCGGAGCTCGGCGGGATGAAGTACTACTCCTGGCTCGCCACCTCGGCGATGCTCGCCGCGGCCGTCATCGTGCCCGTTGTGGGGAAGCTCTCGGACTTGTACGGTCGCCGGGTCTTTTATGTTTCCGGGCTCGCGATCTTCCTCGCAGGTACGGCGCTGAGCGGCTTTGCCACGAGCTTCGCCTGGCTCGTGGGCGCGCGAGTCATCCAGGGGATCGGGATGGGCACGCTCATGCCGCTCTCGCAGGTGATCATCGGCGACATCATCCCCCCGCGCCAGCGCGGTAAATATCAGGGCATCATGGGCGCCGTCTTCGGGGTGACCTCGGTCGCGGGCCCACTCGCCGGCGGATTCATCACCGATAACTGGGGATGGCGCTGGTTGTTCTTCGTCAGCCTCCCGCTCGGGCTCCTCGCGCTCGCGTTCATCGGCAAGTTCTTGAAGCTCCCCCACACGCCCCGCAA
>DATGUB010000077.1:0-17347 GCA_035301585.1 Beutenbergiaceae bacterium
TCGGTACAACACTCTTGCTCCAACTCCTTTTGCGGTGTCGTTGAGATCATCGAGATCCTCAACAGCACTGGGGTCTGCGATCACGGTATCGATCCGTTGTTCGGGCGCATATTGTTGAAATACGCGCACGTGATCGGCGGCTGAGAAACCGCCGGTCTCCCCCGGCTGTGAGGCCAGGTTCAATGTTAGCCCGACCTTCGCCGTCGACGTTCGCAATGCGTGTGCGAGGCCGGGCACGAGTAGGTGGGTAAGCACCGAGGTGTACCACGATCCGGGGCCGAGGATGACCCAGTCGGCCTCGTGGATCGCTTCGATCGCTTCGGGCCGGGCGGGCGCATCGGGAGGTTGCAGGCGGAGTTTGTGGACGTGCCCGGACGTCACCGCCACCCGGCTCTGGCCGCGGATGGTTTGACTGTTCGCCCAGCCGTCGTGGCTCACGTCGGCCTCGATTTCTAAGGGGACCGCCGCCATCGGGATGACGCGGCCTTCGGCGCCGAGGAGCTCACCGATGAGCTCCAGACCCGCAACGGGATCACCGAGGAGTTCCCACAGCGCGACGATGAGGAGGTTGCCGACGGCGTGCCCATTGAGCGGACCGGCGGAAGAGAACCGGTGTTGGAGCACGTCGCGCCAGGTGACGCCCCAGTCCGATTGGGCGCACAGCGCGGCGAGGGCCATCCGCAGATCCCCCGGCGGGAGCACATCGAGTTCTTGGCGAAGCCGCCCGGAAGAACCGCCGTCATCGGCGACCGTGACGACCGCGGTGATATCGGCGGTGACGTGCCGCAACGCCTGCAGGCTGGCGGCCAATCCATGTCCGCCGCCGAGGGCGACGACCTTCAGTGGGCGTTGGTGGGAACGGCTCATTACTCACGCCCCAGATCGCGGTGGAGAGTGCTCACCGTTTCCCCCGTGCCCCGGAGCCGGCGAGCGATCGCCTCGGTGATCGCTACGGAGCGGTGCTTGCCACCAGTGCAACCTACCGCCACGGTGACGTAAAGTTTCTGCTCACGAACGTATCCGGGAAGGATCCCGGCGAGCGCCTCGGCGTATTTTTCGATGAACTCATCGACCCCGTCCTGGTGGAGCACGTAGTCGCGGACCGGCTCGTCCTTGCCGTTGAGGTGGCGTAGTTCGGTAATCCAGTACGGGTTGGAGATGAACCGCACGTCTACGACGTGGTCGGCGTCCAGGGGCAGGCCGTACTTGAACCCGAACGACACGACGTTGATCCGAAGGGTCCGGTCCGTCTCGTCCCCGAGGCTCTCACGGATGCGCCGGGCGAGGTCGTGCACGTTGAGATCGCTCGTGTCGATCGTGACGTCGGCGCGTCGGCGCAGGTGGCTGAGTATTTGCCGTTCCTCGGCGATCCCGTCGAGCATTCGGCCCGAACCCTGGAGCGGGTGGGGACGCCGGACCGCTTCGTAGCGCCGCACGAGCACCTCGTCGGACGCGTCGAGGAACACCAGCCGGTAATCGATGTGGCTTTCCCGGAGTTCCGCGAGCACCTTGACGAGGTCGTTGAAGAATTGACCCGAACGGACATCGACCACGGCCGCGAGGCGGCGCACCCCCGAGCCGCTGTGCAGCATCATCGCGACGAGGGACTCCAACAGCCGCGGCGGGAGGTTGTCGACGACGAACCAGTTGAGATCCTCGAGAACGGAGGCAGCGCGGGAACGGCCGGCACCGCTCATCCCGGTGATGATGATTATTTCGGGATTCGTTGGTGGTGTGGCAGGAGTCTCTGCCTCCAGTTGAGGCACGCCGTGGGGCACCGTGTCAGCCTTTTCGCTCATGCCTCATAGGATGTCACGACTTGGATTGCAGCGCAGCCAAGACCGTTTCCGCGAGCTGGGGGCCGATGCCCGGAACCTCCGTGAGCTCCTCGACCGTCGCCGTGCGCAGCTGGCGGACGGAGCCGAACGCACCAAGGAGCGCCTTCTGCCGGGCGGGTCCGAGCCCAGGGATCGCGTCAAGTTCGGAGCGGGTCATCCCTTTGGTTCTGCGTTTGCGGTGGGCGGAGATGGCGAATCGGTGCGCTTCGTCGCGCACACGCTGCAGGAGATAGAGCCCCTCGGAGTTGCGGGGCAGCACGAGCGGATAGCCCTCGTTGGGGAGCCACACCTCCTCGAGGCGCTTGGCGAGGCCGACGAGTGAAACGTCGGTGATGCCGAGTTCCGCTAACGCTTCAGCTGCCGCGGCGACCTGGGGCTCCCCGCCGTCGACGACGACGAGATTGGGCGGGTAGGCGAATCGTCGCGGCGCGCCGTCCTCCTCCTGCACCGGCGCGGGCGAGGCCTTCTCCTCCAGGTAGCGGCGGAAGCGGCGGTGGATGACTTCATGCATCGCGGCCGTGTCGTCGCGGGCGCCCTCGCCGTCGTCCCCACGGACGTTGAAGTGGCGATACTCGCTCTTCTTGGGCAAGCCGTCCTCGAACACGACCATCGAGCCGACCTGGTGGCTGCCTCCGGTGTGGGAGATGTCATAGCACTCGATCCGAAGCGGCGAAGATTCCAGGTCGAGCGCCTCCTGCAGATCCGCCAACGCCTGGGAGCGGCTGGTGAGGTCGGAGGAGCGCCGGGCCTTGTGGAGGGCGAGGGCATGTTGGGCGTTGCGGTGCACAGTTTCGGCGAGGATGCGTTTGTCCCCGCGTTGGGGCACGCGGATCCGTACCTGCCCCTCGCGTCGTTCCGATAGCCAGCGGCGCAGCCCGGAAATGTTTTCGGGTTCCACGGGGACGAGCACCTCCCGGGGAACAGCATCCTTGTCCCCCTGCGGGGCGTCGCCGTAGACCTGGGTGAGGAGCGCTTCGATGAGCTGGGCCTCGTTGACTTCCTCCACCCGCTCGGTCACCCACCCCCGTTGGCCGCGGATCCGGCCGTCGCGCACGTGGAACACCTGCACGGAGGCTTCCAGTTCGTCGGCTTCCATCGCGAACACGTCCGCGCTGGTACCGTCGGAGAACACCATCGCGTTCTTCTCCACCACGGTGGTGAGCGCCGCAAGATCGTCGCGGAGCCGAGCGGCTCGTTCGAAATCGAGTTCGGCGGCGGCTTCCTTCATATCCGCCTCCAGTTGGCGGATGTAGGGCCCGGTCGCCCCGCCCATGAAGTCGCAGAACTTCTCGGCGAGTTCACGGTGTTCCTCCGGGCTCACCCGGCCGACGCAGGGGGCGGAGCATTTATCGATGTAGCCGAGCAGACACGGCCGGCCCGTGCGCTCCGCACGCCGGAATACGCCCGCGGAGCAGGAGCGGATGGGGAAGACCCGCAGTAACAGGTCCATCGTCTCCCGGATCGCCCATGCGTGGGAGTAGGGCCCGAAATACTTCGTTCCCTTCTTCTTCGCTCCGCGCATCACCTGCACGCGGGGGTACTTCTCCCCCATCGTCACCGCGAGGTAGGGGTAGGACTTGTCGTCTCGGTATTTGACGTTGAACCGGGGTTCGAACTCCTTGATCCAGGAGTATTCCAACGCGAGGGATTCGACTTCGTTCGCCACGACCGTCCAGTCCACGCCCGCGGCGGTGGTGACCATCTGGAAGGTCCGCGGGTGAAGTCCGGCGGGGTTCTGGAAATATGAGGAGAGGCGGGCCCGTAGCGATTTCGCTTTGCCCACATAGATGACTCGCCCGTGCTCATCCCGGAACCGGTACACCCCGGGATCGGTGGGGATATCCCCGGGCGCGGGTCGGTAGGTCGCGGGATCCGCCATCAGGTCGTGGCCTTGACCTTTGCCGCCTTAGCTTTCGCTGCCTTGGCTTTAGCGGCGTTCCGCGCGCTCTTCGCTTTCGGCCGGGCGAGCGCCGCGACCGCGGTGACCGCTTTGAAGGCAGGTTCCGGCCCGCTGAGCACCGTCGCGAGGTAGCGTCCCGTGTGGGAAGCCGGGTTCGCCGCGACTTCCTCCGGTGTGCCGGTCGCGACCACCTCCCCGCCCCCGTCACCGCCTTCGGGGCCCATGTCCAGGAGCCAGTCCGCGCTCTTGATGACATCGAGGTTGTGTTCGATGATGATGACCGTGTTGCCCTTGTCGACGAGGCCTTGGAGGACGCCCATGAGTTTGCGGATGTCCTCGAAGTGCAGCCCCGTCGTCGGTTCGTCGAGCACGTAGACGGTGCGGCCGGTGGAGCGCTTCTGCAGTTCTGAGGCGAGCTTCACCCGCTGGGCCTCCCCACCGGAGAGAGTGGGCGCGGGTTGCCCGAGCCGTACGTAGCCGAGGCCGACCTCGACGAGCGTGTTGAGGTGGCGGGCAATGACCGGCACCGATTCGAAGAACTCTGCGGCCTGTTCGATCGGCATATTGAGGACGTCGGCGACGGACTTTCCCTTGTAGAGCACCTCGAGGGTCTCCCGGTTGTAGCGCGCGCCGTGGCACACCTCGCATGGGACGTAGACGTCGGGGAGGAAGTTCATCTCGATCTTCAACGTGCCGTCACCGGAGCATGCCTCGCAGCGTCCGCCCTTGACGTTGAACGAGAATCGGCCGGGGGTGTACCCGCGGACCTTCGCCTCGGTGGTCTCCGCGAAGAGCCTGCGCACGTGGTCCCACACGCCCGTGTACGTCGCGGGGTTCGACCTGGGCGTGCGCCCGATCGGGCTCTGATCGACGTGCACGACCTTGTCGAGGGTGTCGATACCGGTGACCTTGCCGTGCCGTCCCGGCACGGTGCGGGCACCGTTGAGTTCGTTGGCCAGGACGTTGTACAGGATGGAGTTCACGAGCGTGGATTTACCCGATCCAGAGACTCCGGTGATCCCCACGAGGCATCCCAACGGGAACGTCGCGGTGACGTTCTGCAGGTTGTTCTCCCGCGCCCCGCTCACGGTGATCCACCGGTCCGGATCGGGTTGCCGCCGGGCGGAGGGTACGGGAATGGCGCGACGGCCGGCGAGGTAATCGCCGGTGAGGGAATCCTCGGTCGCCAGCAGTTCCTCGTACGAGCCGGAGTGCACGATGTGGCCCCCGTGTTCGCCCGCGCCGGGGCCGATGTCGACGACCCAATCCGCCGTCCGGATCGTCTCCTCGTCGTGTTCGACGACGATGAGGGTGTTGCCGAGGTCGCGCAGTCGGGTGAGGGTATCGATGAGGCGGCGGTTATCACGCTGGTGGAGCCCGATACTCGGCTCGTCGAGCACGTAGAGCACCCCGACGAGCCCGGAACCGATCTGGGTGGCGAGCCGAATGCGTTGCGCCTCCCCTCCCGAGAGGGTGCCTGCGGCGCGGGACAGGGTGAGGTAATCCAACCCGACGTCGAGAAGGAACCCGAGCCGCGCGTGAATCTCCTTGAGCACTTGCCCCGCGATCGCCGCTTCCCGCGCCCCGAGCGTGAGGTCGTCGAGGAACGACTTGGAATCGCGGATCGACATGTTCGTCACCTGCGCGATGGACTTGCCCCCGATCGTCACCGCCAAAACTTCGGGCTTGAGCCGGGTACCGCTACACACCGGGCATGCGATTTCGCGCATGTACCCTTCGTAGCGTTCTCGCGACCAGTCGGACTCGGTCTCGCTGTGCCGGCGTTCGATGAAGGAGATGACCCCTTCGAAGCCGGTCGAATACCGCCGTTCCCTCCCCCATCGGTTGCGGTAGCGCACGTGGACCTTGTGGTCCTTCCCGTGCAGGATCGCCTTCCTCGCTGCTTTCGGCAACGCGCTCCACGGTTCGTGCATAGAGAAGTCGAGGTCGTCCGAAAGTGCGGTGAGGATGCGCTGGTAGTACTCGGCGGACCCACTCGACCATGGGGCGACCGCGCCTTCGGCGAGGCTCAGGTCGGGGTCGGGGATGACGAGGTCGGGGTCGACCTCCAGCCGGGTACCGATCCCCGAGCACTCCGGGCACGCCCCGTAGGGGGCGTTGAAGGAGAAGGTGCGCGGCTCGATCTCGTCCAGGGCGAGTTCGTGGTCGTTCGGGCAGGCGCGTTTTTCGGAGAACCGCCGCTGCCGGCCGGGATCATCCGCGTCGAGGTCTACGAAATCGGCGATGACGAGCCCGTCGGCGAGTTCCAGTGCCGTCTCGATCGAATCGGTGAGGCGGGTCCGGATGTTCTCACGCACGACGAGCCGGTCGACGACGACCGAGATCGTGTGCTTGAGGTTCTTCTCCAGCGTTGGGGGTTCGGCCAGTGACATGGTTTCCCCATCCACCTGCGCCCGAGAGAACCCGCGGGTCTGCAGCTCCCGGAAAAGTTCGGCGTACTCCCCTTTCCGGCCGCGGACCACCGGAGCAAGCACCTGGAACCGGGTTCCCTCGGGAAGCTCCCGAAGTTGGTCGACGATCTGCTGCGGGGACTGCGCCCGGATCTCCTCCCCGCAGGTGGGGCAGTGCGGGGTGCCGGCCCGTGCGAAGAGGAGGCGCAGGTAGTCATACACCTCGGTGATCGTGCCGACGGTCGAACGGGGGTTGCGGCTCGTGGATTTCTGGTCGATCGACACGGCGGGGGAAAGCCCCTCGATGAAGTCGACGTCCGGTTTGTCCATCTGGCCGAGGAACTGCCGTGCATACGCGCTCAAGGATTCCACGTAGCGGCGCTGCCCCTCGGCGAAGATCGTGTCGAACGCAAGAGAGGATTTTCCCGAACCGGACAGGCCGGTGAAGACAACGAGGTTGTCCCTCGGGATATCCAAATGCACGTTCTTGAGGTTGTGTTCCCGGGCACCGCGGATGAGAAGAGAGTCGCTCACGTCCTCTATGGTAAACAACAAACGCAACCTCGCACAGACGTTCGAGCTTTTTGTGGGGTATTCAACTCTTTGCTCCGGCTTCGGCCGTTGTGTGCACAATGGAGAATGGTCACTCCGATTGAGAACTACGCCGTCATTGGCGACGGTCGAACATGTGCGCTCATATCCCGGACCGGGGATGTGGACTGGCTGTGCCTGCCGGACCTGGACTCCACGGCGAGTTTCGCCGCGTTGCTGGGCGGGGAGCAATATGGCCGGTGGTCGGTGATGATCGAGGGCGGCGAGATCACCTCCCGGTCCTACATCAAGGCAACGTTCATCCTCGTCACGGAGTACCAGGGTCCAGAGGGGACCGCGCGAATCACGGAATGGATGCCCGTTGACGGTGAGCGAAATGACGTCATCCGCCGAGTGGAGTGTACGAGCGGGTACGTGACGGTGACGCAGGATCTTCGGGTCCGCTTCGGTTACGGGCGGATCGTCCCGTGGGCGAGCCGGACCGCGGATCCACAGAACCAACGCGTGCTGCGCTTCGTTGCAGGGCCCGACTCCCTCACCCTGCATGCCCCGTCCCTGCCCGAGGGGCACGATCGCAAGCATGAGAACCGGCAGCGCCTTTCGCAAGGCGAGCGCATCGACCTCACCCTCACGTGGTCGAAGTCGTGGGACCCGGTGCCGACGATGATCGATGTCGATGCCTCCTTCGAGAACACCCGCGAGTCGTGGCAGAACTGGTGTGCCTCCGGGGAGCTGGATAAGCTCTACGACTCCCACGTGCGCCGGTCCCTCCTGACGTTGCGGCTGCTGACGAACTTTGAAACGGGCGGGATCGCGGCAGCGGCGACGACGTCCCTGCCGGAGGAGTTCGGCGGGGTGCGCAACTGGGACTACCGGTTCTGTTGGTTGCGGGACTCTGCGCTCACGCTGCACGCGTTGCTCACGTACGGGTTCGTGGAGGAAGCTCAGGCATGGCGCGATTGGCTCCTGCGCGCGGTCGCCGGTGATCCTCACGACCTGCAGATCATGTACGGCATCGACGGCGGCCGGTATCTGCCCGAATACGAGTTGCCGCACCTGCCGGGATACGCGGGGTCCCGGCCGGTGCGGGTCGGGAACGCCGCCTCCGAGCAGGTGCAGCACGACGTGTATGGCGAAGTCCTGGGGGCGCTCGCTGCCGCCCGGGATAATGGGATCGTCGAGACTGCGGACTCGTGGTCGCTGCAGGCGCATCTGGTGAACGGGGTCGCCAAGGAGTGGCGGGAACCGGATCACGGGATCTGGGAGATCCGCGGTGAGAAGCGGCACTTCACCCAGTCCAAGGTGATGTCCTGGGTCGCGCTCGACCGCGCGATCTCGGCACTGGAACGCTACGACCTGCCCGGACCGCACGATGAGTGGGCGACGGCTCGGGAGGAGATCCGATCAGAGGTCCTCTCCCGCGGGGTCGATCCGGTGAGCAACGCGTTCGTGCAGCACTACGACACCACGGAGGTGGACGCCTCGTTGTTGATGATCCTCCAGACGGGCTTCCTCCCTCCCTCCGATGACCGGGTGCGGAACACGGTGGCCCGGATCCGTGACGAGCTCTCCGACGGACCCCACGTCATGCGGTACCGAACGGAGACCGGGGTGGATGGGCTGCCGGGCAAGGAGCACCACTTCTTCGCGTGCTCGTTCTGGCTCGTCGACGCCCTCACACAGATCGGCGAACTCCAGGAGGCGAAGTCCCGATTCGACGCGCTCATCGCCACGGGCAATGAACTCGGGCTCTTCGCGGAGGAGTACGACGTCCAGGAGCAGCGCTTCGCCGGGAATTTCCCGCAAGCCCTGTCTCACCTCGCGCTCGTGCGCGCCGCGCACGCGCTGGACACGGCGGAGCCTGCTACAACGGAACCATGATCTACGTCGTCACCTACATCTACGACTCCGGCCGAGCGGAAACGATCTCCGACCTTCGCCCGCGCCACCGCCAGTTCCTCACCGATCTGCACGCGAGCGGCGGGCTCATCGCCTCCGGTCCATGGGTGGGCGGCCCCGCGGGCGCGTACCTGCTCGTTGCCGCCGGTTCGGAGCGGGAGGCGCTCGAGATGCTCGACCCCGATCCCTTCCGCGCGGCGGGAGTGATCGAGGAACGCTCCGTTCAGGGATGGGACCCGGTTATCGGCTCGCTCTAGCGGCGCTCCTGCTCGCGATGAGCGAGGCGACCGTAGTGACGGTGAGGATCCCCAGGATCGCGAGCAAGGAGATGTTCGTGGGGATCTCCGGGACTGCGGTCACGGGCTCGCCGCCATTGATGAATGGCAGCGCGTTCGTGTGTAGCGCGTGGATGATGAGTTTCGCACCGATGAGTCCGAGGATCGCCGCCAAGCCGTAGCTGAGGAACACGAGCCGCTCCAACAACCCGTCGATGAGGAAGAACAGTTGGCGCAGCCCGAGCAGGGAGAACGCATTCGCGGCGAAGATGAGGAAGACGTGGTTCGTTAAGCCGAAGATCGCGGGAATCGAGTCGACGGCGAACATCAGGTCGGCCGAACCGATCGCGATCATCACGATGAGCATCGGGGTGATGTAGAGGGTGCCGCCCACCCGGCGGAACATCTTATCCCCGACGTAATTCGGGGTGGTGGGGAAGATTTTCCGGGTCCAGCGCAGGACCAAGTTCTCCTTGAAGTCCTCGCCCTCAGCAGAGGGCCGGGCCTGCGCGTAGGCCGTCCACAGCAGGAACGCCCCGAAGATATAGAACACGAACGAGAATCGCGTTATCAGCGCGGCACCGGCGAAGATGAAGACGGTGCGTAGGACGAGGGCGATGATGATGCCGAGCAGGAGCACCTTCTGCTGGTTCACCCGCGGGACCTTGAAACTCGCCATGATGAGCACGAACACGAAGAGGTTGTCGAGACTCAGCGATTTCTCGGTGATGTACCCGGCGAAGAATTCCTGCCCGAAATCGGGACCGCCGAGGACCCAGACGACACCGCCGAACAGGAGCGCGACGGCGACGTAGCCGGCGGACCAGAGCGCCGATTCCTTGAGGGTGGGCTCGTGCGGGGTGCGCACATGGCCCACGAAATCCACGACGAGCATGACGATAATGACGCCTACGGTGAGGGCCCAGGCCCATAGGGGAACATCGAGCATTGTTGACCTCCGGTCGGTACACGAACTGACCGAAGGTCTCTCCCACCGACACGGCCACTGCCCCGAGTTCCTACAGATCTTGGTGGATCTTAAGGCCCTGTGTTGACGAGGTCAGTGCTTACGGGATACTCCCCTTCACCCCGTCACGGTAGCACAGGTGGGCGGAATCAGCGCTTGGTGATGAATGTGCGCGCGATCTCGGCGCTGCGCCTGGCGGCGAGACCGAGCCCGTCGTGGAACTCCTCCCCCGCTCGCGGGGAGCAGAGATCGGAGATGCCGCGGATGGCGGTGAAGGACGTGATCCCGTGCAGGTAACAGGTCTGCGCGAGCGCCGCGCTCTCCATGTCCACGGCGAGGGCGCTGGGCAGGTGGGCGCGGATCGCCGAGGCGAGGTCCGCCGTCACGAATGAGGAGCAGGTGACCAGGAGGCCCGTCGTGACGTACTCGGCAGCGGTGACCCCGGCGGGCGGGGCCGGCGCGGGATAGGTTTCGGGCATCCCCGGCACCTGGCCGAAGGTGTAGCCGAACGCTCGCGCATCGACATCCGCGTACCGCAGGTCGGCTCCGATGATCACTTCACCCACGCCGATGTTCTCATGCAAGCCGCCGGCGGAGCCGACGCTGAGGATCCGGGCGGGGGCGGGTGCGGCGGTGAGCATGCCGGTGAGCGCAGCGGCGGCGTTCACCGGTCCGATTCCGGTGGTGAGAATCTGCCCGGGGATCCCGTCGAGGACGAGCTCGGTGAGGAGGCTGCCGGCCGTGGGCCCGGGCCGTTCACCGGTGACGGCGTCCGCGGCCTCCAGGAAGGGCTCGCGCTCCTCGGCCATCGCCGCGAGCAGGAGGAACTGGGGCGCGGGCATCTACTGGGCGAACACTTCGTGCCAGGTGTCCTGCCCGGCGAGGAATTCACGCACCGCGGCCTTCGCGCCCGAGAGCGAGTGGGAGGCGGCCCACCCGCACTGCTCCTCGTTCGAGGCCGGCACGTGATCAGCTTCCAGGAGGTCGCCGAGAGCGGCGCTGAGCAGTTCGGCCATCTGCTCGGTAGTGAACTCCCCATCGATCGCGATGTAGAATCCCGTCTGGCAGCCCATCGGTGAGATGTCGATGACGTTATCGGAGTGGTCCCGGAGGAACCCCGCGAGCATGTGCTCGATCGAGTGGATCGTCGGCATCTCCAGGTGCGCGGCGTTGGGTTGGCAGAAGCGGATATCGAACTTCGTCACCACTCCCCCGGAATTGAGGGGGCGCACCTCTGCAACCCGTATGTACGGGGCGGAAACGATGCGGTGGTCGAGTGAGAAGGATTCGGGCTGTGTCATGGTGCTAGTCTCCCACACGGGGTCGAACGGGTGCAGCGGCCTACTTCGTTGCCTCGACCATTTGCCGCAGCTCCTTCTTCAGGTCCGAGATTTCGTCACGTAGCCGCGCGGCGATTTCGAACTGGAGTTCCTCCGCCGCCTGGTGCATCTGCGCCGAGAGTTCTTCGATGAGGCCGGCGAGGTCGTCGCTCGCGGCGGCGGTGGCGCGGGCCCCGGCGGTGTGGGAGACCTTCGTCTCGGTCGCCTTCCGGTAACCACCCGCGAGGAGCTCTTGGGTGTCAATCTCTTCGCGAGCGAGCATGTCGGTGATGTCTCCGATGCGTTTGCGAAGCGGGGTCGGGTCGATCCCGTACTCGGTGTTGTAGGCGAGCTGGATCTCGCGGCGCCGGTTGGTCTCATCGATCGCGTTGCGCATCGCGACGGTGACGTTGTCGGCATACATGTGCACCTGGCCGGAGACGTTCCGCGCCGCCCGGCCGATGGTTTGGATGAGGGAGGTTTCCGAGCGGAGGAACCCTTCCTTATCCGCGTCGAGGATCGCGACGAGCGAGACCTCCGGCAGATCGAGCCCTTCGCGCAGGAGGTTGATCCCCACGAGGACATCGAATGCCCCCATGCGCAGTTCGCGCAGGAGTTCGACCCGGCGCAGCGTGTCCACCTCCGAGTGCAGGTACTCCACCCGCAGCCCCTTATCGAGGAAGTAATCGGTGAGATCCTCGGCCATCCGTTTCGTGAGGGTGGTGACGAGGACGCGTTCGTTCTTCTCTTTCCGGTCGTTGATCTCCGCGAGGAGATCATCGATCTGCCCGGTGGTGGGTTTGACGACGACTTCGGGATCCACGAGCCCCGTGGGCCGGATGATCTGTTCGACCACGCCGTCGGATTGGGAGAGCTCGTAGTCGCCCGGGGTTGCCGAAAGGTACACCGTCTGCCCGATCCGCTCCTGGAACTCCTCCCATTTCAGGGGTCGGTTATCCAGCGCGGAGGGGAGCCGGAAGCCGTGGTCGACGAGGGTGCGTTTGCGGGACATGTCCCCCTCGAACATCGCCCCGATCTGGGGCACCGTGACGTGGGATTCATCGATGACGAGGAGGAAGTCGTCGGGAAAATAGTCGAGCAGGGTGTGGGGCGGGGTGCCGGCGCCGCGGCCGTCGATGTGGCGGGAGTAGTTCTCGATCCCGGAGCAGATGCCGATCTGTTGCAGCATTTCGATGTCGTAACTCGTGCGCATGCGCAGCCGCTGCGCTTCGAGCAGCTTGTTCTGCTTCTCGAGCTCCGCGAGCCGTTCGACGAGTTCCGCTTCGATAGTGGAGATCGCCCGGGCCATCCGTTCGGGTCCGGCGACGTAGTGGGAGGCGGGAAACAGGTAGGTGCGCTCCTCGCTCGCGATGACGTCACCGGTAAGTGGGTGCAAGGTCTGCAGCGATTCGATCTCGTCACCGAACATCTCGATGCGGATCGCTAGCTCCTCGTACACGGGGATGATCTCGACCGTGTCCCCCCGTACTCGGAACGTGCCTCGGGTGAAGGCGGTGTCGTTCCGGGTGTATTGCATCTGCACGAATTGGCGGAGCATGTCATCCCGGTCGATGTTCTGGCCCACCTCCAGCGGCACCATACGGTCGACATACTCCTGCGGTGTGCCCAGGCCATAGATGCACGAGACGGAGGCGACGACGACGACGTCGCGCCTGGTCAAGAGGGAGTTCGTGGCCGAGTGGCGCAGCCGTTCCACTTCGTCGTTGATCGAGGAGTCCTTCTCGATATACGTATCCGAGGAGGGGACGTAGGCCTCGGGTTGGTAGTAATCGTAGTAGGAGACGAAATACTCGACGGCATTATTCGGCAGGAGTTCACGGAACTCGTTCGCGAGTTGCGCAGCGAGGGTCTTGTTCGGGGCCATGACGAGCGTGGGGCGCTGCACCTGCTCGATCAGCCACGCGGTGGTGGCCGACTTACCGGTACCGGTGGCGCCGAGGAGGACGATGTCCTTCTCCCCCGCGTTCAACCGCGTGGTGAGTTCCGCGATCGCCGTCGGCTGATCTCCCGATGGGGAGTAGTCCGCTACCACCTCGAAGGGTTTGACTTGGCGAATGATCGAGCCCGTGTCTTGCATGCTCTAACGGTACGCCGTACATGTGACACTCTCCAACGAGGGATGGCCCACAATAGGGGTATGAAGATTCCTGACGGCGCAACCGTGTGGTCTGGTCGCCCTCTTTCCGATGATGTTCCCCTGCTCATCGTGATGCACGGCTTCGGTGCGAATGAGCGAGATCTGGCTCCGCTCGTGCCGATGCTTCCGGGAGAATTCGCTGCCGCGTGTATTCGCGCGCCCCTGCCGCTGCCGCAGATGCCGGGCGGGTTCGCGTGGTTTCCCATCACCGATAATCCGGGGATGCCCGCCAAGGAGATCGCCGATGAGGCGGTGGCGGCGGTTTCCTCCTGGCTCGCGGCGGCGACTGATGGGGTGGAGGTCGGGCCGATCGTGCTGCTCGGTTTCTCCCAGGGGGGTGCGATGGTCACCCATCTGCTGCGCCATTTCCCTACCCGGTTCGCCGCCGGGGTGGTGCTTTCGGGTTTCACCGTGCCCGGCGAGATCGATACGGATGCAGATCTGCGGGAGGCCCGGCCGCCGGTGTTCTTCGGTTACGACCCGATGGATCCGATCGTGCCGGGCGCCGCTTTCGCCCGGACCCGGGAGTTCGGAGCGGAGCACTTCCGCCTCACGTCGAAGGCGTATCAGGTCGGGCACGGGATCAACGAGGCGGAACTGGGGGACGTGGCCGCGTTCCTACAGGCGCTCCTCGATGACCTGTAGGGCGAGGCGGGAAGCGGGATCGGCTGAGACGTAGCGTCCGTCGCCGCTAGGTGCGGGGATGAACCCCGCTGCCGCGAGGACCGCCGTCACCGGCGGGTGCCCGGGGGGCAGGGTGAGGGTGAGGAGATCTGCTCCCGCGCCGTCGTCACCCGCGACGACCTGCGCCCGCGTGGACCCCGCCGCTTCCCATGCGGCGCGGACCCGAGCGAGCGCACGCTCGATGTGCCCGGGCCGAACCCCGCCGGCCGCTGCCCGTTCTCGGCCGCGTCCGGCGAGAGCATCCCGGTATGGCAGCAGCCGGTTCTGCCACGCCTCGCGCACCTCCGCGGCGAGGTCGGTCAACGTGGCGTCGTTGGTGATGACGATATCCGCGATCGCGAGCCGGTCCGCGTCGGAGGCCTGCGCCGCGATCCGAGCGCGCGCCTGCTCGGGAGGCAGCCCGCGCTCTTCGAGGCGCTGTACCCGGAGGGAGAGGGGGGTGTCGACGACGATCACCGCATGGAACCGCCCGGCGCCACCGGTTTCGGCAAGCAGGGGGATATCCTCGACGACGATCGCTTCCGGGTCGGTCACGGCGATCGCCTCCCGCTCAGCGGCGGCGGCCTCACGGACGGCGGGGTGAACAATTGCGTTGAGGCGCTCGCGGGCCTGGGGATCATCGAACACGATCTCAGCGAGCGCCGCGCGGTCAAGACCGTGGTCCGGATCAGCGACGGCGGTACCGAAGGCGCGTGCGATCTCCGCGAGAGCGGGTGTTCCCGGTGCGACCACCTCCCGGGCGAGGATATCGGCGTCGATAAGCTCCGCGCCGCGGCCGACGAGGAGCTCGGCGACGGTGGTTTTGCCGGACCCGATCCCACCGGTGAGGGCGACGTGGAGCATCAGGAATGAACGAGGTCGCGGACCGCGTCCCGCGCGGCGTCGGCATCCGAGGCTGCGAGAGCTGCAGCCGCGGCGTCCGTGCACTCATCGAATTCCACCCGGGCCAGCGCCGCGCCCACGGCCGGGATCGCCGTGGCGGCCGCGGAGAGCGAGGTGACCCCGAGTCCCACGAGCACTACGGCAAGGAGCGGATCGGCAGCGGCTTCACCGCACACTCCAACCGGTTTGTCGGCAGCCTTGCCTGCATCGCAGACCATCTTGATGAGCTGCAGCACCGCCGGGTGCCACGGGTCGCACAGCGCGGCGAGTTCCGGTGAGAGCCGGTCGGCCGCCATCGTGTACTGGGAGAGGTCGTTGGTGCCGATGGAGACGAAATCGACCTCGGCGAGGATCTCCTCGCAGCGGAGGGCAGCGGCGGGGATCTCCACCATCACCCCCGGGGTGAGACCGTGCGCCCGGGCCTTCTCCGCGAAGAAACGAGCCTCCGCTCCCGTGGCGACCATCGGGGCCATCACCCACGGTGGCATCATTGCCCGGCTCGCCTCTTCGATGGCCGCGAGTTGCCGGTCGAGCAGGTCGGGATTGCGGGCGGCGATGCGCAGCCCCCGCACGCCCAGGGCGGGGTTCTCCTCGCCGTCGTATTGGAGGAACGGCATCGGTTTATCCGATCCGGCATCGAGGGTGCGCACCACGACTTTGCGGCCCTCGAACGCCTCGAGCACTTCCTGGTACACGCCGGCTTGGCGTTCCACGGTGGGTTCGGTGGGCGAATTGAGGAAGGCGAGCTCCGTGCGAAAGAGGCCGATGCCTGCCGCCACTCCTTCAGCTGCGGTGCGCGCGCCGTCGCCGTCCTGAACGTTCGCGAGGAGTTCGATCCCGATCCCGTCGGCCGTCGCACCTTCCCCGCGCCAACGCGCGGCCTCCTGCGCCTGCTCCTCGGCTTCGCGCTGGCGTTGTTCCGCCAGTTGCCGGTCCGGTTCGATGAGGAGGGCCCCGCTCGTGCCATCAACGAGTACGGACTGCCCTTCCCGCAGCGTTTCAAGTCCCTTCACGCCCACGACGCACGCAATGCCCAGTTGCCGAGCAATGATGGCGGTATGGCTCGTGGGGCCGCCGAGTCGGATCGCGATCGCGGCGATGAGGTGCGGGTCGAGCAGCGCCGTGTCCGCCGGGGCGAGGTCGTCGGCGACGAGCACCGAGGGCGTATCCGGGATCGGCACGCCAGGTTCGGGAAGGCCGAGGAGCTCCGCCGTCACCCGGTCACGGATATCGGCTAGATCTGTCGTGCGTTCAGCGAGGAGGCCGCCAGCGGCCTGGAAAGATTCGATGAACGCGTTCGCAGCCGACCAGATCGCCTGCACGGCGGAGCGGCCGTGAGCGATATGGTCCTCCGCGGACTTCGCGAGTTCGGGATCGGCGGCGATCGCAGCGGTGGTCGACAGGACGTCGGCGGCGGCCCCGCTGACCCGCCCGGCCCGTTCCGATAGTCGCTCGATGACCGCTGCGGTCGCGTCTCGCAGCCGCTCGGTCTCGGCGCGCGGATCTTCTGCCTGGTCGGTGATCACCGGCGGCTCGGGGCGTGGGGCGGGTCGCACCACGGGTCCCCAGCCCACGCCCGGGACGACCGGTGTGCCGTGCAAATCGCGTTCCATCTGCCCAACTTTAGCCCCGCCGAGGCGGGTGTGCCCACTATTGGGCAGGAGTTGCACGGCACCGGCCGCTATTAGTCCTCGGGGTCGTCGGGGTCGATCGGTGCGTGGTGGTCCGCGTCAGCAACGCCCTTGCGCCAGTAGCCGTCGACGTCGACCTGCTCCTTCGGCAGTCCCAGTTCGCGCCGGAGGTAGCGGCGCACCCCGATGAGGGAGGTCGATTCCCCCGCGG
Organism: Beutenbergiaceae bacterium; assembly: GCA_035301585.1. Taxonomy (GTDB): domain Bacteria; phylum Actinomycetota; class Actinomycetes; order Actinomycetales; family Beutenbergiaceae; genus HY158. The sequence continues at coordinate 16,728 of DATGUB010000077.1, forward strand.
CCCAGATGAAACCGGTGCCGGAGCTGAGATCGCGCTCGCGCACGTACGGTTCGGGGTCGAAGTCACCCAGCACCCATTCCACATCAGCTTCGGGAGGTAGGGGGTACTGCGCAAGGGACTCCTCGCCGAAGACGAGCGCGGAGATCTTCTGCTCCGCGGGCGCTTCGGCGAGCCAGCGACCGAGTGCGGGCACGGCCGAAGCGTCAGCGATGAGGAGCCACCAATCGGCGCCGACGGGCAGTTCTTTGGAACCGCGGGGGCCACCGATGACGAGTTCGTCGCCCTCCTTCGCGTTGGCCGCCCAACGCGAAGCGGGCCCCTCATCGCCGTGGATGACGAAGTCGATGTCCAGGGTGGTCTCGGTCCAGTTCAGCGGCGTGTAATCACGGGAGATGTATTCGACGTCGGGGTCGCGGACGAATTTTCCATCCTCGCCGATGTACGGGGCGTTGAGCACTCCGTCCGGTCCGGGGAAGAAGACCTTGACGTGGTCGGCGGGGCCGCGGCTGACAAATTCACTCATGTCGCCGGTGAGCGTGACCCGTGTGAGTTGGGGGGTAAGTTCCTGCACCGCGCTCACTGCCAGGCGCCGGAACTTAAATGGATTCATCATGCGGTTA
>DATGUB010000078.1:0-3399 GCA_035301585.1 Beutenbergiaceae bacterium
GCGGCGCCCGGTCTGCTCCAGGCGCTGTTGGTACTGCGGGATCTCGAGCATCGCGTTGAGCACGTCCGGCGCGTTGTGCAGATCCTCGAAGGTCTCGAACAGGGGGATGACGTCGAGTTCCGGCGCCTCCGAGCCCAGCGCGGCATCGGCGAGCGCGTACACGTTCGCGGCGTCCTCGGCGCAGGTGGTGAAGGAGATGATGTACCGGCGCGCGGCGTCGTGCCCGTACCGGCGCTGGATGGCCGCGATCGCGCGGAAGGTCTCGAGGACCTCCTCGGTCACCTCCGAGGGCTCGTCCTCGGCGAGCTCCTCCAGCGCCCGGCGGTGCACGGCGGAGTGTTGGCGCACCTCGAGTTCGGCGAGGTGGAACCCGAAGGTCTCCACCTGCCAGATGAGGTCCTGCAGGTCCCCGTAGGCGCGCCGTTCGTCCCCGGCTGCGATGAGGGAGTCCTGTACCACCTTGAGGTCGGCGATGAGTTCGCCGGGGTTCGCGTAGGCGAGGTCGGCGTTGCGGGTGAGGGTCGCGTTGATCCGCTCGGCGATCATGAGGGTGACCTGCCGGTGCGGTTCGTCCGGGGATTCCTTCGTGATCTTCGCCGACAGCTCCGACGCCCAGGAGCGTTGGCTGTTCCACAGTTTCACGAGCGCTTCGCTCGGTGGGGTGGAGACGGCGTCCATCGTCAGCGCCGTTCCCACCTTCCGCGCCGCGGCGCTGAGTTTGGTCAGCGCGTGCTCGGCGGCGATCTCGGCGGCCTTGCGGGTGATCGAGGCGGTGACGTTCGGGTTGCCGTCCCGGTCCGCACCGATCCACGAGCCGAGCCGCACGAAGGGTTTGGCGATCGGGGCCTGGCGCGCGCCGCCGTCGGAGATCAGTTCGTCGACCTGCCGGTAGACCAGGGGCAGCACGTCGAAGAGCGTTTCGTCGAACACGCCCATCGCGGTGTGCACCTCGTCGAGCGGGGTGGGTTTGTCCAGGCGCAGCGGGGAGGTACGCCAGAGCGTGTCGATCTCGGCGAGCAGGGCGCGGGAGTTGCGCGCCTGGGCGACCTCGGACATGCGCGGGTCGTCGCGCTCGGCGAGGAGGTCGGTGATGCGCCGGATCGCGGAGCTCACGGCGCGGCGGCGCGCCTCGGTGGGGTGGGCGGTGAGCACGGGGCGGAACTCGAGGTTCTGGGCCCGGCGCACGGCTTCCTCGCGGCCGTAGGTGTCGTGGATCTTGCCCAGGGCGCCGACGAGGGAATCGTCGGCGGAGGTGGAGGGCACGTCCTCCCGGGAGCGCAGCACCCGCACCCGGTGGTATTCCTCGGCGAGGTTGACGAGGTGGAAGTAGGTGGTGAACGCGCGGGCAACGGCCTCGGCACGCTCAAGGGTGAAGGTCTCCACGAGGTCTTCGGCCCGCTCGATCGCGTCGGAGTCCGATTCGGCGTACGCCTCGATCGCGAGCGAACGCAGCGCCTCGACGTCGTCAAGCAGGTCCGGGCCGCCCGATTCGGCAAGGACGACGCCGAGCAGGTCGCCCAGGAGGCGAACGTCGCCGCGGAGTTCCTCGGGCATGTCCTCGGCGGCGCCGCTCCGCGAGCCGGAGGCGATGGCGTGCGCTGGGGTCGGGGGAGTCGCTTGTGCTGAAGTCATGCGACTAGCCTACAAAGTTTCACCCCTTGGACTTACCGGCGTCCGCATCGCGGTCCCGACCAGCGCCCAGCCGCGCGGTTCTGCGCTTCGGCGCGGGGTGATCGGGGTTACAGCGTCCAGCTCGCGCCGGGTTCGGCGACGTCGATCGGTCCGGCGAATTCCGTGCACGCCTCCGCGCGGATGGTCGCCCGGGAGCTCCACGGCGGGATGTGGGTGAGGGCGAGACGGCGAACGCCGGCCTCGCTCGCCGCCTCGCCCGCGCGCCGCCCGGTGAGGTGGATGCCGCGCACGGCGTCGCGGCCCTCCTCGAAGGCGGCCTCGCACAGGAACAGGTCCGCGCCCCGGGCTGCGTCGATGAGCCCGTCGCAGGAGTCGGTGTCCCCGGAGTAGGTGAGCACCCGCTCCTCGTTGCCGGTCTCGGCGGGGCCGGTGATCCGCATCGCGTAGGCGGGCACGGGGTGCACGACCTCGAACACCTCGATGGAGAGCGCGCCGATGTGGAACGTCTTGCCCACCTGCCAGGTGCGGAAGGTGAACGGGTAGGGCGCGACGTCGTTCTTCGGCGGCTCCTTGCAGAACCCGGTGAGTTCACGCAGGCGCTCCTCGGTCCCCTCGGGGCCGTAGACCGGCATCGGCGGGTAGGGCCCGGAGGGCGCGTACTTCAGGTGCACTTCCAGCGAGGTGGTGTCCACCACGTGGTCGGCGTGCAGGTGCGATAGGAGCAGGGCATCGACCATGCCGGGATCGAGGTACCGCGAAAGCTGGCCGTAGGCGCCGGAGCCCATATCGAGCACGACCGAGGTGATCTTGCCGGCCTCTTCGGCTTGCACGAGGTAGCAGGACGCGGCGGATTCCGGGCCGGATACCGAACCGGAGCTGCCGATGACCGTGATCAGCATGGATTCTCCTGAAAGTCGCCAATGGGGATTTCGCCGGTGACGGGCGCTGCGGGTTCCGCCCCCACTTCCGGGCCAAGAAATCGGTGGGCAAGGGTGGTGAATGCCTCGGGGTCGCCGGTGGCGAGGAATGAGTATTCGGGCCGGGCGGCGGCGTCGGCGGCCCGGCCGGTGTTGAGCAGGGTGCGGAAGACGTCCTTGGCGGTTTCCTCCGCGGAGGACACGAGCGTGACCTCCTCTCCCATGACGTAGGAGATCACTCCGGTGAGCAGCGGGTAGTGGGTGCAGCCGAGCACGAGGGTGTCCACGCCCGCGGCGACCATCGGCGCGAGGTACTCCTCCGCCGCCTCGAGCACCTCCGGCCCGGAAGTGATGCCGCGCTCGACGAACTCCACGAACCGCGGCGCCGATCCGATCGTGAGTTCCGTGGCCGAACCGGCGCGGGCGAAGGCCGCCGGATAGGCGCCGGAGGAAACGGTCGCCTCGGTGGCGACCACCCCGACCTTGCCGCTGCGGGTCGCCGCGATCGCCCGCCGCACCGCGGGGTTGATCACCTCGACCACGGGCACCCCGAGTTCGCTCTCGTACCGGTCCCGAGCTTCGGCGGGCAGCGCGGCCGAGGCGGAATTGCACGCGACGACGAGGAGTTTCACTCCCGTTTCCACGAGCCGATCCATGATCGCAAGCGCGTGCTCGCGCACCTGGTCGAGGGGTTTGGGGCCATAGGGCGCGTTCGCGGTGTCCCCGATGTAGATCAGGGACTCGGCGGGCAGTTGATCGATCACCGCGCGTGCAACGGTGAGGCCGCCAACGCCGGAATCAAAGATACCTATGGGAGCCGCGCTCATAACATTTGAGGCTAATGCCCCCA
>DATGUB010000079.1:0-49086 GCA_035301585.1 Beutenbergiaceae bacterium
GCCGCAACCATTACCGCATCGGAGACCCGCGTGGCGGCGCGCGGGCGGGCTGGGTCCCCACCGCGTGAACTATTGCGGCAAACGGTCCCCAGATGCGCTGACGGTGCGCTGATCGTGCCCCGAGCGTGTAGTGGGCGGGACCCCGCACAGCCGCGGGCCCCGGGGATCGGGCACGCCCTAGAATGGCCGTGTGATCCACACCTACGCCATCCCCCTGCGCGCCCGTTTCCGCCGATTGGACACCCGCGATGGGATGCTCCTTCGCGGTGAGGCGGGGGTCGGGGAATTCTCCCCGTTCTGGGATTACGACGACGCCGAGGCCGCCTCGTGGCTGCGCGCCGCCCGGGAAGCCGCTCACCTGGGGTGGCCCGCCCCGCGCCGAGAGCGCGTGCCCGTCAACGTCACGATCCCCGCCGTGGGCCCAGTGCGCGCCGCCGAACTCGTGCACGCCTCGGGCGGGTGCCGGACCGCGAAGGTCAAGGTCGCCGAACCGGGGGAGTCGCTCGAGGAGGAGCTCGACCGGGTCGCCGCCGTCCGCGACGCGCTCGGGTCGGGCGGCAAGATCCGCGTGGATGCCAACGGTGGGTGGGACGTCGACACCGCGATCGCGCACCTGCGCGCCCTCGACCGGGCCGCCGGCGGGTTGGAATACGCCGAGCAGCCCTGCCTCCCCGTAGCTGACCTCGCCCGGGTCCGGCGCGCCGTTGCCGTACCAGTCGCGGCCGATGAATCGATCCGGCGGGCGAGTGACCCGCTGGAGGTGGCGCGGCAGGACGCGGCCGACATCATGGTCGTCAAGGTGCAGCCGCTCGGTGGGGTCCGCGCCGCGCTCGAGATCATCGAACAGGTCGGCCTTCCTGCCGTGGTTTCCTCCGCGCTGGAATCCTCGGTGGGGATCGCCGCCGGGGTCGCGCTCGCGGCGGCGCTGCCCGAGCTTCCCTTCGCCTGCGGGCTCGCGACGATCAACCTCTTTACCACCGACACCGCCGCGCGCCCCCTCGTGCCCGAGGGCGGGTCCCTACCGGTCCGACCCGCCGGGGCGATCTCCCTGCGCCCCGACCTGGAGCGCACCGCCGCCGACCCGGGGACTACCCAGCGTTGGAACGATCGCCTCACCCGGGTGCGCCGGCTCGTCGAGGACGATCGGAGCCAACCATGACCCGCGCCGCCAACCCGTCCACCGAGGCCGCCCGAGCCCTCGTGGACGCGCTCATCTTCCACGGCGTGCAACGCGTCGTGCTCAGCCCCGGTTCCCGCAGCGCCCCGCTTGCCTACGCGCTCGCCCGCGCCGAAAGCAGGGGACGGATCGAGGTGCACGTACGCATCGACGAACGCGTCGCCGCCTTCACCGCCCTCGGCCTCGCGAGGTTCGGGCCCGCCGCGGTGGTGACCACCTCGGGAACGGCCACGGCGAACCTCCACCCCGCGCTCCTGGAGGCCCGCCACAGCGGGCTCGGGCTGCTTGCGATCACCGCTGACCGACCCCACGAACTCCGCGGGGTCGGTGCGAACCAGACCACGGATCAACTGCACATGTTCGGCCCGCACATCCCCGCCGTGGAGATCCCCGCCGGAAGTACCCGCGCGGCGATCGGCAACCAGGCCGCCCGGGTCCTCGCCCAGGCAACCGGTGCCTTCGGGCCGCCCGGTCCGGTCCACGTGAACATCGCCTTCCGTGAGCCCCTCGTCCCCGGCGATGGCGGCGGCGAGGACGAGGCCCCCATCGCCCCCGGCCCGCGGGTGCGGGTACGGCGGGTGGGCACGGGCGCGGGCGAGGTCGACCTGAGCCGCCCGAGCGTCGTCGTCGCCGGAGACGGTGCGGGGCCGGAGGCGGCGCGATTCGCCGAGGCCGCCGGGCTGCCCCTGCTCGCCGAGCCGAGTTCCGGAGCGCGCGGCGGGGCCAACGCGATCGGACCCTATCAGCGAATGCTGCCGGCGCTCGCCGGTGAGGTCGCCCAGGTGATCGTTTATGGCCGGCCCACCCTCAGCCGCCCCGTGTCCGGGCTCCTCGCGAACACCGAGCACGTCACCGTCGTTGCCGACCACCCCGAGTGGGTGGACGTGAGCGGGCGCGCGGAGCAGATCGTCGCGGGCGTGACCGCGGCCGGTGACGCGGATCCGCGCTGGCTGGCCCGGTGGCGGGACCGGGAGCGCGAGGTCGCGCAGGAGGAAGCCGCCCGGGCCGGGCTCGCCGCCCGGGTGCTCGCTCACGCGCTCGGGTACGGCCAGATCCAAACGATGATCGGCTCCTCGATGGCGATCCGCCACGCCGACATCCACGGACCGGTGGGGGAGGCCTATACCCGGGCACCGGTGTATTCGGCGCGGGGGCTCGCCGGCATCGACGGCACGATCGCGACCGCGAGCGGGATCGGGCTCGCGAGCGGACCGATCCGAGTGATCACCGGTGACCTCACCTTCGCCCACGACGTCGGGGCGCTCGCACTGGGGCCCGGTGAACGCGCCGCGGAGCTCCAGGTCGTCGTGCTCAACGACGGCGGCGGAGGCATCTTCGCGAACCTCGAACACGGTGAGGAACGCTACGCGGCGACCTTCGACCGCTATTTTGCAACCCCCGTGGCGTTGGTGGTGGAACACATCGCGGCCGCGTACGGTTATGAGTATCGAAAAATCACCGATCCGGCGCGGCTGCCCGAGGCACTCACGCCGCGGATCGAGGGTCGGAGCATCGTGGAGGTGCAGCTGCCGCCGGTCTCGGGAGATTCCCAGAAACCTTCCAGGAACGTTTCTGCCTGATCCAAGCTTTCCGTTGTGGACTGTAGGCAGTACCGATGAAAGGGAAAGCCAATGAGTGAACACCCCACACCACCACCCACACCGGAGCGCGAGCCCGGCGGTGAGGAACCGGCCGCCTACGGTCAGACCCCGGGTGCACCCGAATCCTCCTCGTGGGGGTGGGGCGCGCCGCACACCGGCCCGAGCGAGGGCCCCGCCGCGTTCAACCCCACCCCGTTCGCCCCACCCGTTCCCGTGCAGCCGCGCCGCCCGCGGCAGCGGCGGGTCTGGCCCGCCGTGTTCGCTGCGGGCCTGCTCGGCGCGAGCCTGGCATCGGTGGGGACGGCGTTCCTCGTCGGGGAGTCGATCTCCTCGCCCACACCGTCGCCCGCCGTGAGCTCCCAACCGGCATCCGCGCCCGCGGTTGCCGGCACCCCGGACTGGGCGAACATCGCGGATGAGGTGCGCCCCGCCGTCGTCGCGATCCAGGTCACCGGCGCGAACGGTGCCGGGGCGGGTTCGGGCGTGGTCATCGACGACGACGGGCGGATCCTCACGAACAACCACGTCATCGCCGGCGCGGAGAAACTGCAGATCATGATGGTTGATGGCCGGTTGTACCAGGCCGAGGTGGTCGGGGCGGATCCGACCACCGACCTCGCCGTCGTGCAGATCAAGGACGCCCCGGACAACCTGACCCCCGGGACGCTCGGGAGTTCGGAGAGCCTCGAGGTCGGCGAGCCCGTCATGGCGGTGGGCAACCCACTCGGGCTGGACTCGACCGTCACGACGGGGATCATCTCCGCCCTGGAACGGCCGGTGATGGCCAGCGATGAATCCGAGCGCTCCGAGGCGACGATCACCAACGCGATCCAGGTCGACGCCGCGATCAACCCGGGTAACTCCGGTGGCCCGTTGTTCGACTCCGCCGGACAGGTGATCGGGATCAACTCCTCGATCGCGACGACCTCCCGCAGCGGGGGCAGCGTCGGGTTGGGGTTCGCGATCCCGATCGACCTCGCGAGCCAGATCGCCGACCAGCTCATCCAGAACGGCGAGGTTGAACACGCGTTCCTCGGGGTCGCGATGACCGATGCCGCCGCGAGCGCCGACGGCGCGACCCGGATGGGCGCGAAGGTGGAACAGGTCGACCCCGGCACCCCGGCCGCCGAGGCGGGCATCGAGACCGGGGACGTCATCGTCGGGATCGATGATCACATCGTGGGCAGCGCCGAATCCCTCACCGGGTTCGTGCGCCAGTACCGCTCCGGGGACGAAGTGAAGATCACCCTCATCCGCGGGGAGAGCGAAACCACCGTCACCGCGACGCTCGCGACCAAGCCGCAAGCGAGCAGCTAGGCGCGGGCGAGCGCCGAGCGCATCGGGGCGAACTTCGCCTCGGTCTCGGCCCACTCCGCCTCCGGGCGGGAATCGGCCATGATCCCGCAGCCGGCGAAGATCTGCCACTGCGAGGCGCTGATCGCCCGCCCGGACCGGAGCGCGATCCCCCACTCGCCGTCGCCGTCCGCGCCGACCCAGCCGACGGGACCGGCGTACCGGTGGCGGTCGAAGTTCTCGTGCTCGTGCAGGATCTCCGCCGCGACGGGGGTGGGGGTGCCGCACACGGCGGCTGTGGGATGGAACTGTGCTGCGAGGGCGAGGCTGGAGGCGCCGGCCGCCTCGGGGGTGGGGACCGCGGTGACGTCGGTGGCCAGGTGCATGACGTTGGGCAGGTGGAGGATGAAAGGCGCCTCGGGAACCGAGAACGACGCCGCGAAGGGGCGCAGCGAATCCACGAGGGAATCGACCGCGTACGCGTGCTCGGAGAGCTCCTTGGAGTCGCGGGCGAGCGCTGCCGCCCGCGAGGCATCGACGTCGCCATCGCCGCTGCGTTGAATCGTGCCCGCGAGCACCCGCGAGGAGATCAGCCCGCGCTGGCGCCGGGCGAGCAGCTCGGGGGTCGCGCCGAAGAAGCCGTCGACGGCGAAGGCCCAGCAACTGGCGTATTCCTCGCTCAGCGCGCGCAGCACCCGCCGGGCATCGCCGGGCCCGGAGAGGTCAGCGATGGCGTCCCGCGCGAGAACTACCTTGCCCGCCTCGCCCGCCCGGATCCGGCCCATCACCTGGTCGACCTGGCGGAGCCACTCCGCCCGGCCGAGGGAACCGGAGGAGAACTCCACCGACACCTCGGGCAGTTCCGCCTCGACGTCGCGCAGGAGGTCCGCGGGCGCGGGCAGGGGGGTGAGGCCGCCGGCGGAGATCGTCGTCAGCCATGCCCCCTCGTCGTCCCTGCCGAGGATCACCTTCGGCACGATGAGCACCCCGCCCGCGGGGGACGCCCCGGAGAAGGCGAAGGAGCCGAAGGCGAGGGGGCCGGTGCCCGGCCGGTCGACGTCGTCGCGGATCACGGCCCGCGCCGCGAGCTCCGCGAACGCGGCATCCGCCTCGGCGAAACGGCCGCGCCCCGACGTGGTGATCCGCAGCGTCTCGCCGATCCCGATGAGGCCCTTACCGCGGCGCACCCACGCGAGGGCTCCCGCGGCATCGGGCGTGGGGAGGTAACTGAGCAGGTCCCCCGGGTCGGGGATGGCCCGGGTCCGGGCGACGAGGGGAGCGGGCGCGGGGCTCGCGAAATCGGCAGACATCACCGCCTAGTTTATCCAGTAGGTGGACGGTCAGCGTCCTTCCTCATTCGTGGGTGAGGATTCTGCCATCCTGACGGTGGAATCGTTGCCGAGATCTGGAGAACAGGTGGTGGAGATGTCGATCCGGGAAGAAGTGCTCGATGCGAACGCGCGTTACGCGGCGGAATTCGGCGCCAAGGGCGAGTTGGGGCTGCCGCCGGCCCGCGGATTCGCGATCCTCACCTGCATGGACGCGCGGCTCGACCCGGCGAAGTATGCCGGGCTCGCCGAGGGGGACGCGCACGTGATCCGCAACGCGGGTGGCCGGGCCTCCGACGATGCCATTCGCTCGCTCGTCATTTCGTACAAACTGCTCGGCACCGCCGAATGGTTCGTCATCCATCACCGCAACTGCGGGATGGAACTGTTCACCGACGACGTGATGCGCGACCTGCTCGCCAGCAGCCTCGACACCGCCGAGCTCACCGAGACCGGATTCGTCGATACGGGCGCGAGCGCCGGTTCGAACGAGGGGCAGTACATCGACTGGCTCACCATCGCCGACCAGGAGCAGAGCGTCATCGACGACGTCCGCCGCATCCGCGAACATCCCCTCGTGCCCGGCCGGATCCCGATTCACGGGTTCATCTACGACGTGGCGAGCGGGAAGCTCGCCGCCGTCGAGGGAGCAACCGAGGTGGGCGCCGCAACCTGACGACGCCCCCGGCCGCCGCCGTCGTGCACGCGGGCGAGATGGTGAGATGATGGGTGCCATGAGGGCAAACCTGCACAAGGATCCAACCCAAGTGGCGAGCATGTTCGACGAGGTCGCGCAGAATTACGACCTCACCAACGACGTACTCACGTTCGGAATCGATCGGATGTGGCGTAGGGCCACCTTCGCGGCTGTGGGCGCGCACCCCGGGCAGCGCGTGCTCGATCTCGCCGCCGGAACCGGGACGTCCTCGGTGCCCTACGCCGAGGCGGGGATCGACGTCGTGCCGTGTGACTTCTCCGAAGGGATGGTCGCCGTGGGCAAGCAGCGGCGGCCCGACCTGCCGTTCGTCGTCGGGGACGCGACGGCGCTGCCCTTCGCCGATGACACCTTCGACGCGGTGACGATCTCGTTCGGGCTTCGCAACGTCGTCAACACCGCCCGCGGGCTCGCGGAGATGTTCCGGGTGGCCAAACCCGGCGGGCGGGTCGTCGTGTGCGAATTCTCCCACCCCCCGCACCGGGGGTGGGCGGCGCTGTACGGGTTCTACCGGGACCACGTGCTTTCACCCCTCGCCTCCTTCGTCTCCTCCAACGCCCCCGCCTACGACTACCTCGCGGAATCCATCGCCCAGTGGCCGGACCAGGAATCGCTCGCGGCCCTCATGCAGGACGTCGGCTGGCGCAGCGTCGCCTACCGGAACCTCTCCGGCGGGATCGCTGCCCTTCACAGAGGTTTCAAACCGATGAGGTGAACTGTGAATCAGCACACCCGGGGAAAAAGTTGCGGTCGAACGCGGCCCGGGAAACCGCCCGGAAACCGCATGATCACGCGGGCGAGGTGGCGCGGATCTCAGTTCAGCGGTGCGATGAGGTAAGCGAGAGCCCGCGAACGGCGATAAGGTGCATGTTGGGAGAAAATCTATGCGGAAAATCCGCAGAATCTCCACGAAAATCGGCTTAATTACGCAAGGGTTACGTAGCGGAAATGGTGGTCAGTGTGGCTGGTTCGCGTAAGCGCGACGCGGACGTCATCGTCGTGGGCGCGGGTCCCAGTGGCGCTGCGGCCGCGCACTACCTCGCGAACTACGGCTTGGAGGTCCTGCTGCTCGAGCGGGCGACCTTCCCCCGGGACAAGGTCTGCGGGGACGGGCTGACCCCGCGCGCGGTGTCCGAGATCGTCCGGATGGGGATCCAGGTCCGCGAGGAGGACGGCTGGCACCGCAACAAGGGCCTGCGCGTGTACGGCGGCGGGCGCCAGTACTATTTCCCGTGGCCCGAGATCGAGCGCTACCCGAGCTACGGCGCCGCCTCCGCGCGGAACAAACTCGATCAGGAGCTCGCGTTCAAGGCCCGGGAATCCGGCGCGGAACTGCGCGAAGGCATGATGGTCACCGGCCCGATCCTGCACGAACGCTCCGAGCGGGTCATCGGGGTGCGCGCGCAGCCGATGGACGCCAACGGGCGCCGGATCCGGGACGCGGAAGAGACCGAGTTCTACGCGCCGGTGGTCATGGCCGCTGACGGCGTCTCCGCCCGCCTCGCGACCTCGCTCGGGATCGAGAAGGACGAGAACCGCCCGATGGGGGTAGCGATCCGTGCTCGGTTCAACACCCCCCGCCACGATGACGCGTGGATGGAGTCCCACCTCGAACTGTGGGAGGGCAAGCCCCAAGAATCGGCGTTGCTGCCCGGGTACGGCTGGATCTTCCCGCTCGGGGATGGCACCGTGAACGTCGGGCTCGGCTCGGTCTCCTCCACCGCGAAGGCGACGAAGATCGAGTACCGCCGAATCTTCAACACGTGGATGGCCAACGCGCCCGAGGAGTGGGAGTTCACGCAGGACAACCTCGTCACCCCGCTGCGCAGCGCCGCCCTGCCGATGGGCTTCAACCGCAAACCGCTGTACAAGAACGGGATGTTCCTCCTCGGAGACGCCGGCGGAATGGTCTCCCCCTTCAACGGCGAAGGAATCGCCTACGGCATGCAGGCGGGCCGGATCGCCGCCGACGTGACGGCACAAGCGTTCTCGCGGACGACGGCGCAGGCCCGGGAACGTACGCTGCTCACCTATCCCCGGCGCATGGCCGATGACATCGGCGGCTACTTCTCCCTTGGTCGCCTCTTCGTCAAACTCATCGAAAAACCTGAGATCATGAGGATCTGCACGACGTACGGGCTCCCACGGCCCATGCTCATGCGGTTCGTCATGAAACTGCTATCGGACTCGTACGACACCCGTGGCGGCGATATGGTCGATCGCACGATCACCGCACTATCGCGAATCGTCCCGGCGGCGTGAGGAAGAAACTATGACAAACCCGTTTATTCCCATCCTGATCATGTTCGGTCTGGCCGCGGCGCTGGCTATCGGCGGGATGGCCGCCTCGGCCGTCGTGGGCCCCAAACGCTACAACCGGGTCAAGGTCGACGCCTACGAGTGCGGGATCCAGCCCACCCGGCACGCGGCCGACATCCGGTTCCCGATCAAGTACTACCTCGTCGCGATGACCTTCATCATCTTCGACATCGAGGTCGTTTTTCTTTACCCGTGGGCGGTGGCGTTCAAGGAACTCGCCGTGTTCGGGCTCATCGCTATGTTGACGTTCCTGTTCCTCATCACCGTGCCGTTCATTTACGAATGGCGCCGTGGTGGGTTGGACTGGGACTAAGGAGGTTTACCCACCATGGGACTTGAAGAGAAGATTCCCTCAGGCTTCCTACTAGGAAAGGTCGAGGACCTCGCCGGCTGGGTGCGGTCCTCGTCGATGTGGCCGGTGACCTTCGGGCTCGCGTGCTGCGCGATCGAGATGATGGCCGCCGGTACCCCCCGGTTCGACGTCGCCCGGTTCGGGATGGAAGTCTTCCGAGCCTCTCCCCGCCAAGCGGACCTGATGATCATCGCCGGCCGGGTCAGCCACAAGATGGCCCCGGTCATGCGCACCGTCTACGACCAGATGTCCGATCCCAAATGGGTCATCTCCATGGGCGTGTGCGCCTCCTCGGGCGGGATGTTCAACAACTACGCCATCGTCCAGGGCGCAGACCACGTGCTCCCGGTCGACATCTACCTGCCCGGGTGCCCGCCCCGGCCGGAGATGCTCATCCACTCGATCCTGGAGCTGCACGAACGCATCATCAAGGGCGCGCCGATGGGGGAGAACCGGGAGCGGGTCATGCGTGAGGTGGAAGCCGCGGCCCTCGCCGCCACGCCCACCCACCAGATGAAGGGACTGCTCGCGTGACTGAAGATCACAGCCTGACGTCGACGACCGGCGGGAGCGAGGTCGCCAAACGGGGCACCTCACCGCTGGAAGTCATCAAGGCCCGCAAGGGGATGTTCGGCGTCTCCGGGACCGGGGACACCTCCGGGTTCGGCGGCCTGGAAACCGTCGCGACCCTCCCCGGCGGCTCCGACCGCCCCTACGGGGGGTACTTCGACGAGGTCGCTGACATCCTCGCCGAAGTACTCGCGGAGATGGGCATCGACTACGACGACGCGGTGGAGAAGGTCGTCATCTACCGCGGGGAAATGACGATCTTCGTCGCCCGCGAGCACCTGCCCGTGGTCGCCAAGGCACTCCGGGACGACCAAGACCTGCGGTTCGAACTGTGCCTCGGCGCGAGCGGCGTGCACTACCCCCAGGACGAGGGCCGGGAACTGCACGTGGTCTACCCGCTCAACTCGATCACTCACAACCGGACGATCCGCCTCGAGGTGACCTGCCCCGACAGCGATCCGCACATCCCCTCGGTCACCCACATCTACCCGGCCAACAACTGGCACGAACGCGAAGTCTGGGACTTCTTCGGCGTCATCTTCGACGGCCACCCCAGCCTCACTCGGATCCAGATGCCCGATGACTGGGTCGGCCACCCCCAGCGGAAGGACTACCCGCTCGGCGGGATCCCCGTGGAGTACAAGGGTGCCACCGTCCCGGCTCCTGATGAGCGGAGGTCATACAACTAATGGCTACTCCTATGGCAACCAAGGGTGCCGGCGCTCCCGGCACCGAAGGCGTGTACGAATACGCCGCAGAAGGTGGCGACTGGGACGAGATCGCTGCGGACGCCGAACGCACCGACGACGAACGCATCGTCGTCAACATGGGCCCCCAACACCCCTCCACCCACGGGGTCCTGCGGATCGTGCTCGAGATCGACGGCGAAACCGTCACCGAAGCGCGCGCTGGCATCGGCTTCCTGCACACCGGGATCGAGAAGAACATGGAGTACCGCACCTGGACCCAGGGCGTCTCCTTCTGCACCCGGATGGACTACACCGCCCCGTTCTTCCAGGAAGCCGCCTACTGCCTCGCGGTGGAGAAGGCGCTGGGAATCACCGAGGACATCCCCGAACGGGCCACCCTCATCCGGGTGCTGCTCATGGAACTCAACCGGATCTCCTCCCACCTGGTCGCGATCGGCACCGGCGGTAACGAACTCGGTGCGACGACGATGATGACGATCGGGTTCCGGGAGCGGGAAGAGATCCTGCGGATCTTCGAGGCGATCACCGGCCTGCGGATGAACCACGAATACATCCGCCCCGGCGGGGTCGTGCAGGACCTTCCCCCCGGGCTCACGGCCAAGGTCCGCGAGACGCTGCCGAAGACGGAGAAGGGCATCGGGGAACTCGAGAAGCTCACCCTCGAACTGCCGATCTTCAAGGGCCGCAACATCGACGTGGGCGTGTTGAACGCCTCCGGCGCGGTCGCCCTCGGCGCCGCGGGTCCGCTCCTGCGCGCGACCGGGATCCCCTACGACCTGCGCAAGGCAGACCCGTACTGCGGATACGAAACCTACGACTTCGACATCCCGGTCGAGACCACCGGCGATTCCTACGCGCGGGTGCTCATCCGATTCGCCGAGATGCGGGAATCGATCAAGATCGTCAATCAGGTGCTCGACCGGCTCGAGGCCCAAGACAAGAAGGGCAAGCACCCGGTCATGGTCGCGGACAAGAAGATCGCGTGGCCCGCCCAGCTGTCGGTCGGCACCGACGGGCAGGGCAACTCCCTCGATCACATCCGCGAAATCATGGGCGAATCCATGGAAGCGCTCATCCACCACTTCAAACTCGTGACCGAAGGCTTCCGCGTCCCGGCCGGGCAGGCCTACGTCCAGATCGAGCACCCCAAGGGCATCATGGGCTGCCACGTCGTCTCCGACGGCGGCACCCGCCCCTACCGGGCCCACTTCCGCGACCCGTCGTTCAACAATCTCCAGGCACTGTCGATCATGTGCGAAGGCGGGTCCATCGCCGACGTCGTGATCTCCATCGCCTCAATCGACCCCGTTCTGGGAGGGGTGGACCGCTGACATGAACACATTCGGATACCCAAGCGACGTCTTCGAATCGATGACGGCCGACGCCGAAGACATCATCTCCCGATACCCCGAGGCACGCTCGGCGTTGCTGCCGATGCTCCACCTGGTGCAGAGCATCGACGGATACGTATCGCCGAACGGGATCGCCTTCTGCGCGCACATGCTCGACCTCTCCCGGGCGAACGTCTCCGCGGTGGCGACCTTCTATTCCCAGTACAAGCGGCGCCCGAACGGTGAGTTCACCGTCGGCGTGTGCACGAACACGCTGTGCGCCGTCATGGGCGGGGACGGCATCTTCGACCGCATCTCGGATCGGCTCGGCATCGGCCACGACGAAACCACCGAGGACGGCAAGATCACCTTGGAGCGCATCGAGTGCAACGCCGCCTGCGACTTCGCGCCCGTGGTGATGATCAACTGGGAGTACTTCGACAACCAGACCCCCGAGTCGATCCTCAAGGTCGTCGATGCGATCCTCGACGGCGAACCCATCCACCCCAGCCGCGGCCCCGAGACCGTGGGATCCTTCAAGGAGGTCTCCCGCGTGCTCGCCGGTTTCGACGACGGCCGGGCGAACGAAGGTGTGGGGGCCGGCAAGGCAACGCTGGAGGGGCTGCGCCTCTCCCGCGAGCATGATTGGCATGCCCCCTCCGGGGCGCAAGGAGGTGTGAGTTGAGCACGTTAACTCCTGTTCTCAGTGACATCTGGGACGCCGAGGACTCCTGGACCCTGGAGACCTACTCCCAGCACCATGGTTACGACGCGTGGCGCACGGCCATCACCCAGGAGCCGGCGGACATCGTCGAGCTCGTCAAGACCTCCGGGCTGCGCGGGCGTGGGGGAGCGGGCTTCCCCACGGGCCTGAAATGGTCCTTCCTCCCGCCCCACGACGGCGGGCCCCGCTACCTCGTGGTCAACGCCGACGAGGCGGAGCCCGGCACGTGCAAAGACATCCCGCTGCTCCTGGCCAACCCCCACTCGTTGATCGAGGGGATGGCGATCACGAGCTTCGCGATCGGTTCGGACAAGGCGTTCATCTACCTGCGCGGTGAGGTCGCCCACGTGCACCGCCGGGTGCGTCACGCGATCAACGAGGCGAAGGCGGCCGGCCTGCTCGGGGAGAACATCCTCGGCAGCGGTTACAACCTCGACATCGTGCTGCACTCCGGTGCCGGCGCCTACATCTGCGGGGAAGAGACCGCGCTGCTCGACTCTCTCGAGGGGCGCCGAGGCCAGCCGCGCCTCAAGCCCCCGTTCCCCGCCGTCGCCGGCCTGTACGCCCGCCCGACCGTGGTGAACAACGTCGAGTCGATCGCTTCGGTGCCCGGCATCGTCCGTGAGGGCGAGGGCTGGTTCGATTCGATGGGAACCGAACGCTCCAAGGGCCACGGCCTGTTCAGCCTGTCGGGGCACGTCACCAAGCCCGGCCAGTACGAAGCGCCCCTGGGCATCACGCTGCGCCAGCTGCTCGATCTCGCCGGCGGGATCCGCGACGGGCACAAGCTCAAGTTCTGGACCCCGGGGGGATCCTCCACTCCGATCCTCACCGACGAACACCTCGACATCGCGCTGGATTTCGAAGCGGTCGGGGAAGCCGGGTCGATGCTCGGTACCCGCGCGATCCAGATCTTCGACGAAACGACCTCGGTGGTCCGCGCGATCGCCCGGTGGACCCACTTCTACGCCCACGAGTCCTGCGGCAAATGCACCCCGTGCCGAGAGGGCACGTACTGGATGAAGCAGATCATGGACCGGCTCGAAGCCGGCATGGGCCAGGAGGGTGACGTAGATCTGCTCCTCGAGGTCGCCGGGAACATCGAAGGCCGTTCCTTCTGCGCCCTGGGCGATGCCGCGGCGCAACCGATCAAGAGTGGAATCAAGTACTTCCGAGAGGAGTTCGAGCAAGGGATGCACACCCCTGCCTGGGAGCTCTTCCCCTACGAGGCTAACGCCCTGTACACAGAGGTCGCCCGATGACTGCTACTGAAAACAACAACGCTCCCGAGCAGGTTGAGGGAGTCGCCGTCACCATCGACGGCACCCAGGTGAACGTGCCCAAGGGAACGCTCATCATCCGCGCGGCTGAACAGATCGGGATCGATATCCCCCGCTTCTGCGATCACCCGCTCCTCAAACCTGCCGGCGCGTGCCGCCAGTGTCTCGTCGACGTCGCGATGCCCGACCGGGAGGGCAACGTCCGCCCGATGCCCAAACCGCAGACCTCCTGCACGATGGAGGTTTCCGAGGGCATGATCGTCAACACCCAGCACACCTCGGAGGTCGCCGACACCGCCCAGCACGGGATCATGGAGTTCCTCCTCATCAACCACCCGTTGGACTGCCCCGTCTGTGACAAGGGTGGAGAGTGCCCCCTGCAGAACCAGGCGATGAGCAACGGCCGGGCCACCTCGCGCTTCATCGACGTCAAGCGCACGTTCCCCAAGCCGGTGAAGATCTCCACCCAGATCATGCTCGACCGCGACCGGTGCATCCTGTGCCAGCGGTGCACCCGCTTCCAGGACGAGATCGCCGGTGACCCGTTCATCGACCTGCAGGGTCGAGGCGGCGGGGAACCCGGCCGCGAATACGGCACGCTGCACGCCCAGCAGATCGGCGCGTTCGACGAGACGCTCCTCGACATCGCCCCCCGCGATGGCGAACCGGTCTCCCGGCTGCACGAGGACGGGTCAGTCGGCCCGGACGGGGAGGGCGCGGTGCTTTCCGGCGTCGCGACCACCGTGGGGGATGCGGAACTCGACTCCACCGGCCGCCCGTTCGCCTCCTACTTCTCTGGCAACACGATCCAGATCTGCCCCGTGGGAGCGCTCACCTCGGCCTCCTACCGCTTCCGCTCCCGCCCGTTCGACCTCGTGTCCACCGAATCCATCGCCGAACACGACTCCTCCGGTGCGGCGATCCGGATCGATCACCGCCGCGGGACCGTCATGCGCCGCCTCTCCGGTGACGATCCGGCGGTGAACGAGGAGTGGATCACCGATAAGGACCGGTTCGCCTTCACCTGGCAGAGCGCGCCCGACGTGCTCACCACGCCGATGGTCCGCAACGTCGACACCGGCCAGCTCGAGGCGACCTCGTGGTCCGAAGCGATCCACCTCGCCGCCCAAGGCCTCTCCAAGGCGATCTCCGCGGGCGGGGTGGGACTCCTGCCCGGCGGGCGCCTCACGCTGGAGGACGCCTACGGGTGGTCGAAGTTCGCCCGGGTCGTCTGCGGCACCAACGACATCGACTTCCGCGCCCGTGCGCATTCCGACGAAGAACTCGCGTTCCTCGGTTCGACCATCGCCGGCTCTTCCATGGACGTGACCTTCGCGGACCTGGAGAACTCGCCGATGGTGCTCCTCGTGGGCTTCGAACCGGAGGAGGAAGCGGGCAACGTCTTCCTGCGCTTGCGTAAGGGTGCGATCGCGGGCCGCACCAAGGTTGCCACGATCGCACCGTTCGCCACCCGCGGCACAACGAAGATGCGGGCGACCCTGCTGGCCACCGACCCCGGCCGGGAAGCCGCGACCCTCTCCGCGCTCGGCGCGGGCGAAGGATCGGAACAGATCACCGACGTCGCCTCCGCGCTGCAGGAAGAAGGCGCGATAATCCTCGCCGGTGAACGGCTCGCCCAGAGCGTGGGCGGCTACAGCGCGCTGGTGGAACTCACCCGCGCCACCGGCGCCCGTCTCGCGTGGGTTCCCCGCCGCGCGGGCGACCGCGGCGCCGTCGAAGTGGGCCTCCTGCCGAACCTCCTACCCGGGGGCCGGCCCGTGGCGAACGCCGATGCGCGCGTCGACGCCGGCGCCGCGTGGGGCGTCGAGAGCCTCCCCGCGGAGGAAGGGCGCGATCTCGGCGCGATCCTGCGCGCCGCCGCCGGCGGCGAACTCGCCGGACTCGTCCTGGGCGGAGTGGACCTGCAGGACCTCCCCGACGCGGCAACCGCCGCGGAGGCAGCAGCGAACGTGTTCACGGTGCAGCTCGAGGTCCGCCGCAGCGAACTCAGCGAACACGCCGACGTCGTGCTCCCCGTCGCGGCCCCGACCCAGAAGTCCGGGACGTTCCTCAACTGGGAAGGCCGCCCCCGCCCGTTCGGCCAGGTGTTCTCCACCTCGATGCGTTCCGATGCCGGCGTGCTCGACATGGTCGCCGCGGCGATGGGCGCCGAACTCGGCGTCGCCACCCTCGAAGACGTCCACCGCGACCTCGCCGAATTCGCTGGGTGGGACGGCGAACGGGCCCCAGGCCCGGCCGTGCCCGCGGCCGTTCCCGAGGCGGGCGAGTACGTCTTGGCCACCTGGCGGATGATGCTCGACTCCGCCCGCGGGCAGGACGGCGAACCCCACCTCGCGGGCACCGCCCACCGCCCCGTCGTGCGGGTCTCGCCGGCAACGGCCGCGAAGCTCGGGGTGGGGATCGACTCCCGCCTCACCGTCAGCGGCCCGGGCGGGCACATCACCCTGCCCGTCGCACCCACGACGATGCCCGACCATGTCGTGTGGCTCCCGCAACATTCCCCGGGCTCCTCGGTATACCGGATGCTCGGGGTCGGCGCTGGGGCAGCCGTCACGCTCAGTGCAAGCGCGGAGGTCACGCAATGAATTTCCCCATCCTGGCCGTGGGACCGCAACCGGCGGACTTCTCCGGCGACACGCTGCTGATCTCCCTGATCAAGGCCGTCGTCATCCTCCTGTTCCTGCTGCTCTCGGTCCTGTTCGCGCTGTGGTTCGAGCGGCGGATCATCGGACGGCTCCAACAGCGGCTGGGACCGAACGTCCGCGGCCCCTTCGGTCTCGCCCAATCGATTCCGGACGCCCTGAAACTCCTGTTGAAGGAAGACATCACGGTCAAGGCGGCGGACAAGGTCATCTACCTCATCGCGCCGCTGATCTCGGTGATCACCGCCTTCATGGTCTTCTCCGTCATCCCGTTCGGGCCGGAAACGGAGATCTTCGGCGTCGTCACCCCGCTCCAACTCACCGATATGCCGGTCGCGGTGCTCTACATCCTCGCGGTCACCGCGATGGGCGTATACGGGATCGTGCTCGGGGGATGGTCCTCCGGATCGACCTACCCGCTGCTGGGGTCGATGCGCTCGGCGGCGCAGATCATCTCCTACGAACTGGGAATGGCGCTCTCGCTGGTCTCGGTGTTCATCGTCTCCGGGTCGATGTCCACCTCCCAGATCGTCGACGCCCAGACCGGGGCGAACGGGGGGACCTGGTGGGCGTTCGCGCTACTGCCGGCGTTCTTGGTCTACATCGTCTCGATGGTCGGTGAGACCAACCGGCTCCCCTTCGACCTCCCCGAGGCGGAAGGGGAGCTCGTAGCCGGGTATTCCACGGAATACTCTTCGATGAAATTCGCGTGGTTCTACCTGTCTGAATACGTCAACATGATGAACGTCTCGGCCGTGGCGACCACGTTGTTCCTCGGTGGCTGGCACGCACCGTTCCCCTTCAACTACTTCTCGTGGGCCGAAGCCGGACTCATGCCGGTGGTGTGGTTCCTCCTGAAGCTGTGGCTGCTGATGTTCTTCTTCGTGTGGCTGCGCGGAACCCTCCTGCGGTTCCGGTACGACCAGTTCATGAACCTCGGTTGGAAGATTCTCATCCCGATCGCGCTGGGCTGGGTCGTCATCGTCTCCATCTACCAGGGCGTGCTGCACTTCGGCGGCCTCGACCTCGACGTCATGGCCGGGCCGTTGCCCATCCGCACCTGGATGCTGCTCGCCGCGGGAGTGTTGCTCATCGTCTTAGTCGTGCTGCTCTCCCGGCCCGAACCGCAACCCGAGCCGGAACCGGAACCCGAGCCCGAAACCAGCGAGGAACCCTTTGATGCGTTCGCCGGCGGCTTCCCCGTGCCACCGATGCCTGGGCAGCAGCTGCCGCCCTCGCCCCGCCGTGCCCGCGTGACTACCCCTGCGGATAGTAAGGAGTCTGAGGATGACTGAATCCCATGATCGGCACCTTCAAAAGCCTTCGGGCGGTGAAGTTGGCCGCCCCGCCTCTGAGATCGCCGGAGGCGATGATCAGGGTGGGCTCGCCCAGGCATTCGCTCCTGTAGCCGGATTCGGGGTGACGATCTCCACCCTGTTCCGCCCCGTCGTCACCGAACAGTACCCGTTCGAGAAAGTGCCCGTGGAGCCGCGCTACCACGGCCGGCACCAGCTCAATTTCCACCCCGACGGGCTGGAGAAGTGCATCGGCTGCGAGCTGTGTGCCTGGGCCTGCCCCGCAGACGCGATCTACGTCGAAGCGGGCAACAACAGCCCCGGCGCGCAATACTCGCCGGGCGAACGGTACGGGAAGGTGTACCAGATCAACTACCTGCGGTGCATTTTCTGCGGAATGTGCATCGAGGCCTGCCCGACCCGGGCGCTGACGATGACGAACGAGTTCGAACTCGCCGGCACCACCCGGGAGGAGATGATCTTCACCAAGGATCAGCTGCTCGCCCCGCTGCGTGAAGGCATGCTCGCCGCCCCGCACCCGATGGCGGAGGGCACCACCGATAAGGACTACTACCGTGGCGACGTCACCGGCCCCACCACCGAGCAGGTGGAGTGGGTGCGCGAGAACCGCCCGGAAGACGAAACGCTCGAGGCCGCTGAAAAGGCCGCCTCCCGCGCTGACGCCACCTCAGGAGGTACCAGGTGAATGAGGCGATAACTGTCTCGGCGGGCGAGGAGGTGTTGTTCTGGATCCTCGCCCCACTCATGGTGCTGGGTGCGCTCATGCTCATCTTCGGCCGGCGCACCATCCACATCGCGGTCTCGGTCGCGGGCGTCATGATCGGCCTGGCGGTGATGTACATCGCGAACGAGGCGATGTTCCTCGGGATCGCGCAGATCGTCGTCTACACCGGCGCGGTGATGATGTTGTTCCTCTTCGTCATCATGCTCGTCGGTGTGGATGCGAGCGAGTCGATGTCCGAAACGCTCGCGGGGCAGCGCGTGTGGGCCGTCCTCGCCGGATTGGGAACCGCGCTCCTCATCGGCACCGTCGTCACGCGGGCGAACCTGCCCGAACCGGCGGGCCTGGAAGCGCTCAACGCCGACACCAACCCCGTCGGCGTCGCGCGGATCATCTTCTCCGACTTCGTATTCCCCCTGGAGCTCACCGGCGCGCTGCTGATCACCGCCGCGCTCGGGGCGATCACGCTCACCCACCGCCTGCGCCTGAGCCCGAAGATCGGTCAGGCCGAGCGCGCGGAGATGAAGCTCAAGGCGTTCGGTGAAGGCGCGGATTCGAGCGTCGTCACCGGTTACCCCGGCCCGGGTGTCTACGCCCGCCACAACTCGGCCGACATGCCAGGCATCGACCCCTACGGCACGCCCGTGATGGGTACCGTGGCCTCCGTGCTGCGCGTGCGCGGCCAGGACCTCACCCCGCCCAGCCGGTTGATTCTCGGCCGGGATGACGAGGCGGGTAACGAGCTCGACACCGACGGGGCGCTCGCCGGACACGGACTGGACACGGAGGCGCCCGCGACGGAGCCCTCGGACGAGGAGGATGACGAATGAGCCTTGTGAACTACCTCGTTCTTTCCGGGATCCTGTTCTCGATCGGCGCCGTCGCTGTCCTTACCCGCCGGAACGCGATCATCGCGTTCATGGGGGTGGAACTCATGCTCAACGCTGCCAACCTCATGCTCGTGACCTTCTCCCGCATCCACGGGGATCTGCACGGCCAGGTGATCGCGTTCTATGTGATGGTCGTCGCCGCTGCTGAAGTGGTGATCGGACTCGCCATCATCGTGTCCATCTTCCGAGCCCGGGCTTCGGCGTCGCTGGACGACGTGAGCCTCCTGAAGAATTAAGGGAAGAACAACGTGGACCTCATCTCCTTATCTTGGTTGATTATTGCCATCCCGCTCCTGAGCGCCGGAGTGTTGCTCGTCGCCGGTAAGGCCGCGAACTCCTGGGGACACTGGCTCGGGGTGCTCGCCTCGACCGCGTCCGGGCTGCTTTCCATCGGGCTGCTGTTCGCCCTCCTGGGCATGGACTCCAGCGAGCGGGTGGCCAACGTGCACCTGTACGACTGGATCACCACCGATTCCTTCAACGTCTCCGCCGGCCTGCTCATCGACCCGCTCTCGGTCGCGTTCATGCTGCTCATCACGTTCGTCGGCACGCTCATCCACATCTACTCCGTGGCGTACATGGAGAACGACCCGGCCCGACGCCGGTTCTTCGCCTACCTCAACCTGTTCATCGCCTCGATGCTCATCCTCGTGATGGCCGATTCCTACGCCCTGCTATTCCTCGGCTGGGAAGGCGTGGGGCTCGCCTCCTACCTCCTCATCGGGTTCTGGAACCAGCGGATGGAGTACGCGGTCGCGGCGAAGAAGGCGTTCGTGATGAACCGTGTCGGTGACATGGGCATGCTCGTGGCGATGATGGTGATGTTCGCGGCCTTCGGTGCGGTCGACTATGAGACCGTCCTCGGCGCCGCGCCCGGCACGAACGAATCCGTCCTCACGTTCGCGGGGATCGCCCTGCTCGTGGGTGCGTGTGGTAAGTCCGCACAGTTCCCGCTGCAGGCCTGGCTGGGTGACGCGATGGCCGGCCCGACCCCCGTCTCCGCACTCATCCACGCCGCGACGATGGTCACCGCCGGGGTCTACCTCATCGTGCGCTCCGGGGCGATCTTCGAAGGGGCGCCCACCGCGCAACTCGTCGTCGTCATCGTCGGGGCGATCACGCTCCTGTTCGGGGCGATCGTCGGTTGCGCGAAGGACGACATCAAGAAGGCGCTCGCCGCTTCGACGATGAGCCAGATCGGTTACATGATGCTCGCCGCCGGACTCGGCCCGATCGGCTACGCCTTCGCGATCTTCCACCTCGTCACCCACGGCTTCTTCAAGGCAGGGATGTTCCTCGGGGCAGGCTCCGTCATGCACGGGATGAACGACGAGGTGAACATGCGCCTGTTCGGAAACCTCGGCAAGTACATGAAGATCACGTGGATCACCTTCGGGCTCGGCTGGCTCGCCATCATCGGCTTCCCCGGACTGAGCGGGTTCTGGTCGAAGGACAAGATCATCGAAGCCGCCTTCACCGGCGATGGCTGGCAGCCGTGGGTGTTCGGTACCGTCACCCTCATCGGCGCCGGGATCACCGCGTTCTACATGTCGCGGCTGTTCTTCATGACCTTCCACGGTAAGGAACGGTTCAACGACGGCGAGAACGACGGCGCGGGCCAAGTCCAGGATCCGCACGAATCGCCCGCCCTGATGACGATCCCGATGATCATCCTCGCCGTAGGATCGGTCGGCCTGGGGGCGCTGCTCGCGCTCGGGGACCGGTTCACCACGTGGTTGGAGCCCTCCGTCGGTGCGACACCGCACCCGGAACCCGTGCTCTCGATCCCCGTCATCACCACCCTCACCCTCGTGCTCGTCGCCCTCGGTGTGTTCATCGCGTGGCGCCAGTACGTCGCCTCCGAGGTGCCCGTCCTCGCGCCGAGGGGATCGGTCCTCACCCGCGCCGCCCGCGTCGACCTCTACCAAGACACCGTCAACGAAACGATCTTCGCCCACCCCGGCGTGCACCTCACGCGCAACCTCACCGGGGCGGACCGCGGGGTCATCGACGGCGCGATCCACGGGATCGCCTCGGGAACCGCGAAACTGGGGGAGGGCTTACGCCGCTTCCAGAACGGTCAGGTCCGCACTTACGGTGCGACGATGGCGGTCGGTACCATCCTTGCCCTTGTCGTCGTGCTCATCGCACGGTTCTGAGCAGGAGAGAAATAGATGCCTACACAGATTGCTGGACAGTCGATCCTGACTCTCCTCATTGCTCTTCCGGCCGTCGTCGCACTGCTGATCTGGGTGATCGCCCCGCTACGGAAGGCCGCGCGCCCGCTTGCGCTCCTCACCTCGCTCGTCGTGCTCGCCGGCGCGATCGGGATGGCAGCAGGTTTCGACTTCGGCGCCGCAGCAACGCAACAATTCACCCAAGTCACCCCCTGGATCCCCGCGATCGGCGCCTCCTACGCCGTCGGGGTGAACGGGCTCGGGCTGACGATGGTGCTGCTCGCGGCAGTGCTCACCCCCGTCGTCATCGCAGCAGCGTGGAATGAAGTGAAGCTCCCGGAGGGAGTGGAAGGCGACGATGCGCTCGTGCGCCGCCAGGCCGGCTACATGGCTCTGGTGCTCGTGCTCCTCGCGCTGATGATCGCCGTCTTCGCCGCCCGGGACGTGTTCTTCTTCTACGTGCTGTTCGAAGCGATGCTCGTTCCCGTGTACTTCATGATCGGCGTGTACGGCGGCCCGAACCGCCGCGCCGCCTCGATCAAGTTCCTCCTGTACTCCCTCGCTGGTGGGTTGCTCATGCTCGCCGGGGTCATCGCGCTGTACTTCTACACCGATGGGGGGCCGCAGGCCTACCTCATCGAGAATGCCTCCGGCGTGCTCGAGGCGTACCCGACCCTGCAGCTGTGGATCTTCCTGTCCTTCTTCGTCGCGTTCGCGGTGAAAGCCCCGATGGTGCCCGTGCACACGTGGCTCGCCGACGCCGCCGCGGAAGGCCCTCCGGGAACCTCCACCTTGCTCGTCGGCGTCCTCGACAAGGTGGGTACTTTCGGGATGATCGCCCTGTGCCTGCCGCTCTTCCCGGAAGCTTCGAAGGCCGCGGCGCCGGTGATCATCGTGCTCGCGATCATCTCCATCATCTACGGCGGGATCGTGGCGATCGGTCAGCGCGACATCATGCGCATGATCGCCTTCACCTCGGTCTCCCACTTCGGGTTCATTGTGATGGGAATCTACGTGGGCAGCTCCACGGCCCTCACCGGGTCGATGATCTATATGGTCGCCCACGGGGTCTCCACTGCGGGGCTGTTCCTCATCGCCGGGATGCTCACCAAACGTGGCGGCACCCAGAACATGAACGAATACCAAGGCATGCAGCGGGTGACGCCGCTCATCGCGGGTGGGTTCCTCATCGCCGGGCTGGCGACGCTGTCGCTGCCCGGGCTGAGCGGGTTCATCCCTGAGTACATGGTCCTGCTGGGATCCTTCGAGATCCACATCGCCTACGGGGTCGCCGCCGTCATCGGGGTGGTGCTCTCCGCCCTGTACATCCTCATGGCCTACCAGCGGGTCTTCACCGGCGCGCCCGACGAACGCCGCCTGGGAATGTCCGACATGAACGGTGCCGAGAAGGGCGTCACGGGCGTGCTCATCGCCGGGATGCTCTTCCTCGGGCTCTACCCCGCCCCCGTGCTCGCAGCGCTCTCACCGATCGCTGAAAGCCTTGCCACCATCATCGGGAGTGCTTCATGAATCCTGTAAACGCATTCGTGGCCCCGTCCATCGACTGGGCAGCGATGACCCCCTACCTCATCATTTTTGGGGCGGCTGTGGTGGGGGTGCTGGTTGAGGCCTTCGTGCCGCAAGCGCGCCGCCGAGTGGTGCAGACCGTGCTCGCGGTCGCCGCCCTGGGCGCAGCGCTGGTCGCCGTGGTGTGGCGGTGGGCGCACGTGCAGGTAGCGGGGCCCCAGGAGCTCATCGGCGGGGCGATGCATGAGGACCCGGCGGGAGTGTTCGCCCAAGGGCTCATTCTCGTCATCTCGTTCATCGCGATGCTCGTCATCGCCGATCGGACCCGGGGTGAGGACGCCTTCACCCCGACCGCCGCGGCGATCCCAGGCTCCTCCTACGAGCAGAAGGCACGCGAGGCGGGGCTGGCGCAGACGGAGATCTTCCCCCTCACCCTGTTCGCGGTGCTCGGGATGATCGTCTTCCCCGTCGCCGCGGATCTGCTCACGCTGTTCATCGCCCTGGAAGTGCTCTCCCTGCCGCTGTACCTCCTGTCGGGAATGGCTCGGCGGCGCCGGTTGGTCTCCCAGGAGGCCTCCTTGAAGTACTTCCTCCTCGGCGCGTTCGCCTCCGGGTTCTTCCTCATGGGGATCGCGCTCCTGTACGGCTTCGCCGGCTCGGTCTCGCTCAGCGACCTCGCGACCGCCGTGCCCGCCGTGGCTGGAATGGACGGGCTGCTCCTTGCCGGTTCGGTGATGGTCCTCATCGGTCTGCTGTTCAAGGTCGGTGCGGTGCCGTTCCACGCGTGGACTCCCGACGTGTACCAGGGAGCTCCGACGCCGATCACCGGCTTCATGGCTGCGGCGACGAAGATCGCGGCGTTCGCGGCGATGCTCCGGTTCGTGTACGTCGCGACCTCCGGCATCGCCTGGGACCTCGCGCCGTTCCTGTGGGGTATCGCGATCATCACGATGCTCGTCGGTACGGTGCTCGCCATCGTGCAAACCGATATCAAGCGAATGCTCGCCTACTCCTCGGTCGCCCACGCCGGGTTCGTGCTCCTGGGTATCATCGCCCTGGACTCCAAGGGGATCAGCTCCGTGCTGTTCTACCTCCTCGCCTACGGGCTCGCGACCGTCGGGGCGTTCGCGATCGTGTCGATGGTTCGGCAGAAGAGCCCGGATGGCACGATCACCGCAGAAGCGTGGAATATCCAGCAGTGGGCAGGCCTGGGCCGGCGTAGCCCGATCACCGCGTTCACGATGGTGCTCTTCCTCCTGTCGTTCGCCGGGATCCCCCTCACGGGCGGGTTCGTCGGGAAGTTCACGGTGTTCTCCGCCGCGATCGCTGGCGGCGCCTGGCCCCTCGTCGTCATCGCCGTCCTCGCCTCCGCGGCCGCCGCGTACTTCTATGTGCGTATCATCGTGCTCATGTTCTTCACCGAACCTGCTGATGAGACGACGGCGGTTGTCGCTCCCGAAGGGATGACCCAGGTCGCGGTCGCCGTCTGCGCGATCGGCACCATCCTCCTCGGGGTGCTGCCCCAAGGAGTGCTCAACCTCGCAGAACAAGCGTCGAAATTCCTGCTGTGACCGGACTGCCACTAGGGGATGCGGAGCTTGAACGCGTCGTTCAAGAGGAACTCGGCGTCCTAGAAGACCAACTCCTGCAGACGGCGCGCACCACCACCCGCGCGCTGATCGACGACGCCGCTCGCCACCTCATCGAGGCGGGCGGCAAACGGCTGCGGCCGATGCTGGTGATCCTCAGCGCCCAATTCGGTGAGGGAGTCGACGACCGGGTGCGACAAGCCGCAGTGGCCACCGAGCTCACCCACCTCGCCTCCCTGTACCACGACGACGTCATGGATTCCGCGCCGCTTCGCCGCGGAGCGCCGAGCGCCCATGAGGTGTGGGGCAATTCCATCGCGATCCTCGTGGGGGACCTGCTGTTCGCGCGGGCCTCCCAACTCGTCGCTGAACTCGGACCGAAAGCGGTGCGGATCCAGGCCGACGCCTTCGAGCGGCTCGTCCTCGGCCAACTCAACGAGACGCTCGGCCCGCGGGACGGGGAAGACCCGATCGAGCACTACCTCGGAGTGCTCGCAGACAAGACCGGCTCCCTCATCGCCGCCTCGGCGCACTACGGAGCACTGTTCTCCGGCGCTCCACAACCAGCGGTCGACGCGGCGGTGGAATACGCGGAGAAGGTGGGGGTCGCCTTCCAACTCGCCGACGACGTCATCGACCTCGTCTCCGATGCCGACACGACCGGCAAGACCCCCGGCACCGACCTTCGCGAGGGGGTCGCGACGATGCCGGTGCTGCTCCTTCGGGACCAAGCGGAAGCCGGGGAGATCGACGAGGCCGGGGCACAGATCCTCGACGCCCTCGATGGCGATCTCAGCAGCGACGCTGCCCTCGCCGACGTCCTCGCCGACCTCACCGCACACCCCGTGCTCGAGGAGACGCGCAACATGGCACGTCAGTGCGCGACGGACGCGATGGCTGAACTCGCCATCCTCCCCGACGGCCCCGCGCGGCGGGCGTTGGAGCAATTCGCCCATCTGCTCGTGGACCGCCTCGCGTAAGACGCGCCGGCCCTAGCGCTCCTGGCGAAGCTTCGGGCGCTGCCGTGCTTTGCGCACCGCATCCGCGCTGAGGACGCTGAGGGCGAGCCACACGCACACGAACCCGATCCACCGCCCGGGAGACATCACTTCGCCATAGATGAACACGCCGGTGAGGAACTGCATGATCGGCGTCATGAACTGGATCATCCCGACCGTCACCAACGGGATCCGACGGGTGGCCGCGGCAAAGAGCAACAGCGGCGCCGCCGTCGCGATCCCGGAGAACATGAGCAGCAGGACATGGTCGAGCCGCGTGCCGAAGGGGCCGTCGGCAACGCCGAAGGTGCCACTGCCCTGCGCGGAGAGGACGGCGAGGTACCCGAGCGCGAGGGGGAGCAGCGCGGTCGTTTCCGCGGTGAAGCCGGCGAGCGCGGGAACGTCGGCGGCGACCTGCTTCTTCATCAGGCCGTACAGGCCGAAGGAGAACGCGAGCCCGAGCGAGATCCACGGCACCCGTCCGTTCTCGTAGGTGAGGACCCCGAGCCCCGCCGCTGCGATCCCCAGGCCCAGCCACTGCGCTCGGTTGATCCTCTCCCGGAGTACGACGACGGCGAGGAGCACCGTCACGAGGGGGTTCATGAAATACCCGAGGGAGGCCTCCACCACCCGGCCGGTGAGCACGCCGATGAGGAAGATGAGCCAGTTCGCCGAGAGCAGCACCGCCGCGAGCGCGAGCCGCGACATCCGTTGGCGGTTGCGTAACAACGCGGTGTATTCTCCGAACCGCGCCGTGATCGCGAGGAGTAGCAGGCACACGAGCCAGGACCACACGACCCGATGCGCGCTGATATCCAGGGCGGAGGCGGGTTCGAGCAGCGGGAAATACAGCGGGAGGAACCCCCATAGGAGGTAAGCGCCCACCCCGGCGGCAAGTCCCTGCCTCGAACCGGATGCCGGGGAGTGGGTCATGACCTAGAAACTATCGCACCGGCGCGGCGGGCGAGACCCGAGCCGGCGGAGGGGCCCCGAAACGTAACCTGCGCCACGCCGTCGACCTCTTTTCACGCCTTTAACGAACGTGAACGTGCCCTAATTCAAATCACCGTTTAGACTGGCAGGTGGTTCTTTAGGTCCCGAGTGAAGAGAGCAACGTGCCTAGCACCCCTGCGCTGCGAGTGGCGATCGTTGGAGCCGGCCCGGCCGGTATCTACGCCGCTGACATCCTTTCCAAATCCGCGGACGTTTCGATCGACCTGTTTGAACGCTTGCCCGCCCCGTACGGGCTCGTGCGTTACGGGGTCGCCCCCGACCATCCGCGGATCAAGGGCATCATCCTCGCCCTGTATAAAGTGCTGCAACGCGGCGATATCCGCCTGCTGGGGAACGTCGACTACGGGACCGACATCACCATGGCGGACCTGCGCGAACACTACGACGCCGTCATCTTCGCCACCGGCGCGATCCGGGACGCCGATCTCAACATCCCCGGTGTCGACCTGCCCGGTTCCTACGGCGCGGCGGACTTCGTCTCCTGGTACGACGGTCACCCCGATGTGCCCCGCACCTGGCCGCTGGAGGCGGAGAAGGTCGCGGTCATCGGCAACGGTAACGTCGCCCTCGACGTTGCCCGGGTGCTTTCGAAGCACGTCGACGACCTGCGTTCCACCGAGATCCCCGCGAACGTCGAGGATGGCCTGAGCGCCAACCCGGTCACCGACGTCCATATTTTTGGACGGCGCGGCCCGGCTCAGGTGAAATTCTCACCGCTGGAACTGCGCGAGCTCGGGCAGGTCCCCGGCGTCGACGTGATTGTGTACGACGAGGACTTCGAGTTCGACGAGGGCTCGGAAGAAGCGCTGGAATCCTCGAACCAGACCCGCCAGGTCGTCAAGACCCTCACCGACTGGACGCTGCGTTCGCCCGCGGGGCACCCGCGACGCGTACACCTGCACTTCCTCCACAGTCCCGTGGAGATCGTCGGCAACGGCAAGGTTGAGCGCCTGCGCACCGAACGCACCGAGCTCACCGGCGACGGCAGCGTCCGCAGCACCGGACGGTTCGAGGAGTTCGACGTCCAAGCCGTCTACCGGGCGGTGGGCTACTTCGGTTCTCCGCTCCCCGACGTGCCCTTCGACGCCGTCAGCGGGGTCATCCCGAACATCGGGGGGCGGGTGCTCGGCGACGACGGCCAGCCCCTTGCGCGTACGTACGCCACCGGGTGGATCAAGCGCGGCCCCGTGGGGTTGATCGGTTCGACCAAATCCGATGCGGCAGAGACGATCCGGAACCTCCTCGAGGAGTTCGAGGGCGGCGAGCGCCCGGCCCCGAACCGGGAGAACGACGCCATTCTGCAGAAACTGCAGGACCGGGGAGTTTCGTTCACGACCTGGCACGGCTGGGAATTGCTCGACACCTACGAACGCCAGCTCGGTGAAGCAGCCGGTCGGGAGCGGATCAAGGTTGTGCCCCGGGAGGAGATGACCCGCATCTCCCTGTCCGATGCGGCCGTCGAAGTGGGGTACTGAGCGTCGATGGGCCCGGCCCGGCCGACCCGCCTCGACCCGGCCGACCCGCCTCGACCCGGCCGCCGACCCCGCCTATGGGCCTTGACCGTCGAGAACGACATTGAGGCTGCTCGACAATGACATTGGGGTTGCTGTAATCGAGTACAGCAACCCCAATGTCGTTCTCGGCCGCTAGAGGCGGTTTACCTCCCGTGGATCCTCGCGGAGCCGCGGGCCGGCCCAGGCTGCGAGCCCCGCGGCGAACGTCAGCGCCCCCGCGGCGAGGTAAGCGGTCGCGTGGGCCCCGACCGAGTCGACGAGGATCCCGCCGGTGAACGAACCCAACGAGATCCCGAGGTTGAAGGTCACGACCATCGCCGCGGAGATCGTGGGCCGGAATCCCTCGGGTGTGAACCGAAGCGCGAGCGCTTGTGCAGCGGGGCCGATGACTCCGAACATCAGCCCCCACAGCGCGAGCCCCGGCAACCGCGCGCCCGGTGCCGTCGGCACGATGAGCAACATGGCGCCAGCAAAGATGAGCAGGTAGGCCACGAGCCCGTACCGGGGCCAGCGCCCCGCGAGCGGGCCGGAGACGATCAGGCCGAGGATCGAGGCCACTCCGATGACGGCGAGGTAGGTGCCGAGCCGCGGATCGGCGCTCCCGTCGACGGTGAAGAACACCGTCGCGTAGGTGTACACGACGAAGTGAGAGAACACGAAGAACAGCGCGACGACCGCCAACGTCGCGGGCCCGGCCAGCCTCGGCTCCCGCCACGGGGAGGTGGCAGTGCCCTGGGCCATGACGGGCGCGGGCTCATCGGCGGGCAGCAGGAGGCGAATCGTCACCGCGATGGCCACCGCCAGCACCGCGATCGCCGCGTAGATCATGCGCCAGGGCACGTGCTCCACCAGGGTTGCCGCCGCGGGGATGACGAGGGCCGCTGCGAGTTGGGAGCCGCCGGTGACCAGGGCGATCCCCGCCGCGAGGAACCGCGGGGGTGTGAGCGCAGCGGCGTACACGACGACGAGGGCCCAGAACAGCCCGTGGCTCGCCCCGCCGAGCACTCGGGACAGGAGCGCAATGGGATACGAGGGGGCGAGGGCGGTGCCGAGGCTGAACAGTCCGGTGATCGCGAGGCAGAGCGAGGTGACGGTCCGGCGGTCCCAGCGGGCGAAGAGCCGCACGAGGGGGAGCGAGGTGAGGATGACCGTGAATCCCCACACCGACACGAGCCGGCCGATCCCGGATCCGGATTGGGAGAACTCCGCACTCATCGCCGGCAGGATCCCCGCGGGGAGGGTCTCCAGACTCACGGTGACCATGACCGCGGCGCTGAGCAGGGCGAGATAGCCCCAGCGGAAGGAATTCACGCGCGCCTGTCTCACCTATCGCAGCCGGCCCCACATAGCGGCGGGGTGCGGGTCAACGGTAATTGACGAATTGGAGCGCCGCATCGATCTCGTCGGCGCCCTTGAGGAGCGCGATGACGGTCTGCAGGTCGTCGCGGGACTTCGAACTCACCCGGACCTCGTCACCGGTGATCTGGGTCTTCACGCCCTTCGGGCCATCGTCGCGGATGAGCTTTGTGATCTTCTTCGCATTCTCGCTATTGAGGCCCTCCTTGAGCGACCCCACGAGCCGGAACTCCTTCCCGGAAGGCGCGGGTTCGCCGTCGCCGATGTCGAGGGCCTTGAGCGAGACCCCGCGGCGGAACAGCTTCGATTGGAGGACGTCGAGGATCGCGAGCACCCGCTCGGGCGCGTTGGCGGACATGACGATCGCCTCGTCAGCCCACTCGATCGAAGCCCCTACCCCGCGGAAGTCGTACCGGTTCGCGATCTCTTTGGCCGCCTGGTTGAGGGCGTTGTCCACCTCCTGGCGGTCCACTTTGGAGACGACGTCGAAGGAAGAAACAGCAGCCATGTGGTGCACCTCTCAGGATAGATCCCGTCATGATTCGTCATTTGGCCGGATAGCTTGATATTGTTCCATCGGTTCACCTTTTAAGGCGAACGAGGCGGGTTACCCAAGTGGCCAAAGGGAGCTGACTGTAAATCAGCCGCGGAATGCTTCGGGGGTTCAAATCCCTCACCCGCCACGAAACCTCATCCACGCGGGCGCGTAGATGAGATGGGATGTGGGTCACGAGGATTAGCGCGAGTCGCCGATCATCAGGTACGCTCGATCCCGCTGCCCCGATAGCTCAGTCGGCAGAGCGTCTCCATGGTAAGGAGAAGGTCTAGGGTTCGATTCCCTATCGGGGCTCAACACCCGCGGGGCTCCACCAGGAGCTTCGCGGGCACAGATCGCGGCGGGGTAGCTCAGTTGGTGAGAGCGCACGACTCATAATCGTGAGGTCGCGGGTTCGAGTCCCGCCTCCGCTACCACACACCGGTCGGGTGCGCCCGGCGAAAACAAACTACAATCGGGTGCGTTCAGCCCCAACGTCAACGTGAGGATCGACAAGTGGCCAGCAAGTCAGCGGATGTCCGCCCGAAGATCACCCTCGCCTGCGAGGTGTGCAAGAGCCGCAACTACATCACCAAGAAGAACCGTCGGAACACCCCCGACCGGCTGCAGCTCGCGAAGTACTGCTCCACGTGCCGCCAGAAGACTGGCCACCGCGAGACACGCTAAGCGACCACATGGTTAACGCCAACTACGTAGGGCGGGAGTTCACCGGAACCCCGCCCTATCGCGTTTCCCGGGCAAAGATCGCCGAGTTCGCGGATGCGGTCGGGGCGACCTCCGCGCTGCACGTGGATCCGGCAACCGCGGCCGAGCAGGGGTATGACGACGTCGTCGCGCCCCCGACGTTCGCCGTCATCATCGCCCAACGCGCCGAAGCGGAATACATCAACGACCCCGGCGCCGAGATCGACTTCTCCCGGGTGGTCCACGCGGACGAGACCTTCAACCTCACCCGCCCGCTCGTCGCCGGTGACGAGATCGCCACGACCACCCACGTCGTGGACATCACCAGCCGCGCCGGGATCACGATGGTGCGCACGCGGGTGGACCTCACCGACGCGGGCGGCGCCGCCGTCGGCAACGTCGAATCCACCATTGCCGTGCGGGGGGAGGGCAAATGAGCGCGCGGGCCGTGGGCGAGGAGCTCTTCGAGACCGTCCGCCACATCGATCGCGCCCGGCTCGTCCGGTACGCCGGGGCGTCCGGGGACTTCAACCCGATCCACTGGAACGACCGATTCGCCACCGAGGTGGGCCTCGGGGGCGTCATCGCCCACGGGATGCTCACGATGGGCCTCGCCGGCGCGGCGTTGACCGACCATCTCGGCGATCCGGGGAAACTGGAATCCTACGGCGTGCGGTTCACCCGCCCCGTGCCCGTGCCCGACCCGGGTGAGGTCGAGGTGCACGTGCGCGCTGTCATCGGCGCGGTCGAACCGGAGCGCTACCGGGTGGACCTCACCGTCGCCGTGGCGGGCAAGAACGTGCTGGGCAAAGCCCAGGCGTGGGTGCGTGCCTAAGTCGTCGTGCCGACGACGAGTTCCACCCCGAGGGTCTGATTCCCCGGGGAAGTGCCGCCCGCCAGCGCGAGCGCAGTCTCCGCGGCAACCGCACCTCGATCCCGCCGGGGCTGATTCACGGTCGTGAGCCGCTCCCCGCTGAGCCAGGGGAGATCGACGCCATCGAAGCCGGCGATGGCGACGGCGCCGGGCACCTCCAGCCCCGCCTCGCGGGCGGCGAGCAACATCCCCGCGGCGATGAGGTCGGAGAAGCCGATGAGGGCGGTCGGGGTCGGCGTCAGCTCGAGCAATTCCCGCCCGGCCGCGATCCCCTCATCAACGAGGGACCCCCGGCACTCCCAGATCGCCGCGGGTTCGATCCCCGCATCACGGATGCCGGCGAGCCGGGCCGCGGTCACCGAATAGGTCGGCGCCTCGTCCAGATCCGCCCACCCGCTGCGCCGCGCGTGTGAGTACGGCAGGGTCGCCACCCCGATCCGCTCGTGGCCCGCGCCCCGCAGGTAGTCGCCGAGTTCGCGCATGCCGCGCCGCTCCTGGACGTTGACCATGGCGACCCCACGCGGGTTCCCGCTCATCGCGACCATGGGGATCTTTCGCCGCCGCAGCGCCGCGATCGCCGGGTCGCGCGCGGTGATCGCGTAGAACATGATCGCGGCATCGATCGCCGCGCTGCGCAGCAGGGGGTGCGGCTTGCCCGCCGGGTCCTGCCGCGGGATGAGGAGGACCCCGTAGCCCGCTTCGCCGAGCGCGCCGGCGATCCCGTCAAGAACCTGGACCGAGACCGGGTCGCGGAAGGAATGGCGCAGGTCATCGTCGGTGACGATGCCGATCACCCCGGTCCGTCCGCGCCGCAGCGAGGCCGCCATGGGGTTCGGGCCCTGATACCCTAATTCGGCGGCAGCTTTGAGCACGCGGTCACGGGTGGCAGCAGCGATCGGACCGGCGCCGGAGAACGCGAGGGATGCGGTGGACACCGACACCTGCGCGGCGCGCGCGACCTCGTTCAAGGTCACTGCCATCGCCCGACTCCTCCTTAGAATTACCCATGTACCTCCTTCCATCCTAAGGGTGATATGACGACCAAGGCCTCCCCGCCGGGCGCGGGCGTGAGAGGCGCGATGATCGCGGTGTTCGCCGTATTCTTCGCCGCCGGCTTCGTGTTCTCCAGCTGGGCGTCGCGGATCCCCACCGTCCAGTCCGAACTCGGCCTCAACCCGGGTCAGATGGGGATGCTCCTGCTCGTGGGCTCGCTGGGATCGATCATCTCCCTGCCGCTCGCGGGCCGGTTGGTGGGGCGGTTCGGGGCGCGCCGAACCGTGGGGACGTCGGTACTCGCCATCGCCGTGAGCCTCGCCTCCGCCGTCGCATTCGTGTTCGCGGGCAACCCGTTCCTCACGGGCGCGATGCTCCTCCTCGCCCTCGCCGGGGTGGGGGCGATGGACGTGGCGATGAATTTCGAAGGAACGCTCGTGGAGCAGCGCCTGGGCCGGGCGATCATGCCCCACTTCCACGGGTGTTTCTCACTCGGCACGATCGCCGGCGCGGGGGTGGGCACGCTCCTGTCCCGCGCGGGCGTTCCGATCACCACCCACGTGTGGTCGGCGATCGTCGCCGTCGTCGTCATCACCGCCGTTTCCCTCGCCTTCTTCTTCCCCGACGACGCCCACACCGAAGGCGGCCCGCGCACCGAGCCCGACGGCGCGGACGGCGAAGCCCGGGCCGGTGAGGGCGCGAACCCGCCGGGCGGCAAACGCGGCGCGGGCAGTTACGGCCGTGCCTGGTTCGAACCCCGGACCCTCATGGTCGGGCTCATCGTCATGGCGGCCTCCCTCACCGAAGGCGCCGCCAACGACTGGCTCGCCCTGGGCATCCGCGAAGGGTTCGAGGTGCCCGAGCACCAGGGGGCGTTCGGGCTCACCCTGTTCGTCACCGCGATGACGGTCATGCGCTTCACCGGCACCTGGCTCCTCAATCGGTTCGGGCGGGTGGCCGTGCTGCGCCTGTGCACGGGGCTCGCGATCATGGGGCTCGCGATCTTCGGGCTCTCCCCGAGCCTGCCGGTAGCGATGGTCGGTGCGGTGCTGTGGGGGCTCGGCGCCGCGCTCGGGTTCCCCGTGGGGATGAGCGCCGCGTCCGACGAGCCGTTGCACGCCGCCGCCCGCCTCTCGGTGGTCTCCACGATCGGCTACGGCGCGTTCCTCATCGGGCCGCCGCTGCTCGGCCTCCTCGCCGACCACGTGGGTTACCGCCACGCGCTCCTGGCGATCATCGTCCCGCTCCTCGCCGGACTTGCGGTCATGCGACAAGCGGCGCCGCCGGGGCCCGTTCACGCCCGGGCGGAGTAGGCTGTTCCACGTGACCACTCACCTCGCAGACCTCACCACCCTCCGCGTGGGCGGGATCGTCCGCAACGTGATTTCGGTGCAGACGGAAGCGGAATTCATCAATGAGATCCGTGCCGCTGATGAGGCGAGGACCCCGCTGCTCGTCGTCGGCGGCGGGTCGAACATCCTCGCCGCCGACTCCCCGTTCGACGGGGTGGTCATCCGCGACGCCCGCGAAGAGATCCGGATCGAATCCCAAGACGCGTGCGGGGGAGCGGCGATCACCGTGACGGCGGGAACCCCGTGGGAAGACGTCGTCGAAGCCGCGGTCACGAACGGTTGGATGGGGATGGAGGCGCTCACCGGCATCCCCGGATCCACCGGGGCGACCCCGGTGCAGAACGTGGGCGCCTACGGGCAAGAAGTCTCCGACATCATCTCCTCGGTGCGCTGCTGGGATCGGGTGGAGAACCGGGTGCGCACCTTCGCCGCCGTCGACCTGAAATTCGGTTACCGCACCTCGATCATCAAACGCTCGATCGGGCAGCTCGGCTACACGCCCCGGTACGTCGTGCTGTCGGTGTCCTTCCAGATGCGCCTGGCGAGCCTCTCCGCCCCGATTCGGTACGCCGAACTCGCCCGCACCTTAGACGTGCCCCTGGAAAGCCGAGTGGCGGCGAGCGAGGTACGTGCCGCCGTCCTCACGCTCCGACGCGGAAAAGGAATGGTGCTCGATGCGGCGGACCACGACACGTGGAGCGCGGGTTCGTTCTTCACCAACCCGATCGTGCCCGCCGGCCGTATCCCCGAGGGAGCGCCCGCCTTCCCCGCGGCCGAGCCCGTGGGCCCCTCACCGCACGTCGCGGACGCCGACCCCCTCGCCGGCGACGCTCAGGTCGAGTGGGCGAAAACGTCGGCGGCCTGGCTCATCTCCCATGCGGGCATCGAGCGCGGTTACAGCCTCGGAACGCCCGCGGCGTTGTCCACCAAGCACGTGCTTGCGTTGACGAACCGGGGCGGGGCCACCGCTGCCCAGCTCGCCGAACTCGCCCGCGACGTCCGGGACCGGGTGGCGGGCACCTACGCAATCACCCTCATTCCCGAACCCGTGCTCGTCGGTGTGAGCCTGTAGGGCTAATTCCCCGCTGGTGCAGGTGCCGGTCCGGGCTCCGACTCCAGCCATTGCCGCACGCCGCTGAGCAGGCGTGAGGTGGTGGCCTCGCTCGCGGTGGAGGCGCGGATCGAGCTCGCGGCGAGAGAGGCGAGGGCGGCGTCATCCAGGC
Source organism: Beutenbergiaceae bacterium (assembly GCA_035301585.1). Taxonomy (GTDB): domain Bacteria; phylum Actinomycetota; class Actinomycetes; order Actinomycetales; family Beutenbergiaceae; genus HY158. The sequence goes on from DATGUB010000079.1 coordinate 34,848, forward strand.
CGTGCACGTGCCGGGCGGTCTCGTACTGGTCGACGAGGCGGGTCCCGAACAGCAGGGGATCGTCCGCCCCGAGCGCGATCGGCACGCCCGCCTCCAGCAGGTGGGGGAGCGGGACGTCCGCGGTGGTCTCGAACACCCCGAGCGAAACGTTGGATCCCGGGCAGAGCTCGAAAGCGATCTCCGAGGTCGCGAGGGAGTCCAGCAGCGCCGGGTCCTCGTAACTGCGCACTCCGTGGCCGAGCCGGTCCGGGCGCAGGTGCTCGATCACCTCGGTGATGTGATCCGGCCCGAGGAGTTCGCCCCCGTGGGGCACGAGCGCGAGCCCGGCGCGGGCGGCGATGGCGAACGCGGGGCCGAACGCTTCGGTGTCGCCGTTGCGTTCGTCGTTGGAGAGCCCGAACCCCACGACCTCGCCCGCGTAGCGCGCCGCGAGTCGGGCGAGGGTGCGCGCCTCGAGGGGGTGGCGCATCCGCGATGCCGCGACGATCACTCCGATATCCACTCCGGTGGCGGCGCTCGCGGCCCGTGCCTCGTCAAGAACGATCTCCAGGGCCGGGGTGATTCCACCCACAAACTTTGCGTAGGACGTGGGATCGATCTGGATCTCGAGCCGCCCGGAGCCCTCGGCCGCGTCATCCTCCGCCGCTTCTCGAACGATCCGGCGCATCGCCGCCTCATCCCGGACCAGGGCGCGGGCAGCGTCGTAGAGCTGCTGGAACCGGAACCAGCCCCGTTTCGTGGCGGGAAGGCGAAGGGAATCGGGGGTTGCCGTAGCCTGACGGAGGCTCTCGGGGAGTCGGCGGCCCTGTTCCTCGGCGAGTTCACGTAGAGTCTCCGGGCGCATCGATCCGGTAAAGTGCAGGTGGAGATGCGCCTTGGGGAGCTTGCGTAGATCGCGTTGGTTCACTCGGGACACCCTAGTAGCCTAGACCGCGGGCGGGTAATAGTGATCACTTCCGGTTAGACCGGCGCGCCTGCATGCCGTACACTTACTCGCGGTGCATCTCCCGTGATGACTGTGCATCCCACGGGAAACAGGGTAACCTCGGGAGTTGCAACAAGACGAAGGGCAGTGGCGCAATTGGCAGCGCACCGGTCTCCAAAACCGGCGGTTGAGGGTTCGAGTCCCTCCTGCCCTGCCAACCATGACCGGGGGAACCCGGCGATGGTGTATTTCCAAGCCCGAGAGGATTTTCGCCAGTGAGTATGTCTGCAAGTGCGTCCGACGACGCCTCTGGCGCCGTGCGTTCCAGCGGACGCAAACCGAAAGGCGAGGGCGACCGCAACGTGTTCTCTCGGATGATTCAGGCGATCGTTCGATTCGTGCGGCAAGTGATTGCCGAACTGAAAAAGGTCGTCACCCCCAGCCGCAATGAATGGGCAACGTTCGTCGTGGTGGTGCTGGTGTTCGTTCTCGCGATCGTTGCATATGTCGGTGTGCTGGACTTCCTCATCGGCAAACTGATGTTCTGGGCATTCGCTCACTAACGCACCACGAACGAAGAAAGCAGGTCACTCGTGTCTGAGCAACCAGACGTCGCGGGCATCGACGCGTCCGCGGACGCGCAGGTGCCCCCGGAGACCGCGCCCGAGAACGCGGGCGAAGATACTCAGCAAGAAGACACCCAGCAAATCGACCCCGAGAAGGCTCTTCGCCGGGAGCTCCGCGCCCTCCCCGGCGACTGGTACGTCATCCACTCCTACGCCGGGTATGAGAACCGTGTGAAAGCGAACCTGGAATCCCGGATCAACTCGCTCAACATGGAGGACTACATCTTCCAGGTCGAGGTGCCGATGGAAGAGGTCGTGGAGATCAAGAACGCGGTCCGCAAACTCGTCAAGCGGGTGCGGATCCCCTCCTATGTGCTGGTGCGGATGGATATGACGGACGAGTCGTGGGGCGCCGTGCGCCACACCCCGGGTGTCACCGGTTTCGTGGGCAACGCGAACACGCCGGTCCCCCTCACCCTCAAAGAGGTCGTCTCGATGCTCGCGCCCACGCTCGAAGCGGAAGTCGCGCCCGTGGCCGGGGCCACGCCTGACGCGCCTGCGATCGAAGTGGAGTTCGAGGTCGGCGAAAGCGTGACTGTGACCGACGGTCCCTTCGACACGATGCCGGCGACGATCTCCGAGATCACCCCAGAAAGCCAGAAGCTCATTGTTCTGGTATCAATCTTCGGCCGCGAGACTCCTGTCGAGCTGTCGTTCAATCAGGTCGCCAAGATCTGATTTCCCTCAAGTAACCACAATTTCGAAGGACCCTTATGCCTCCCAAGAAGAAGGTTGCTGGTCTGATCAAACTTCAGATTCAGGCTGGCGCCGCCACTCCGGCACCGCCGCTCGGCCCCGCGCTGGGTCAGCACGGTGTCAACATCATGGAGTTCTGCAAGGCCTACAACGCTGCCACCGAAGCGCAGCGGGGCAACGTGATCCCGGTGGAGATCACGGTGTACGAAGACCGTTCGTTCACCTTCATCACCAAGACCCCACCGGCCTCGGAACTCATCAAGAAGGCCGCTGGAATTTCCAAGGGCTCAGGCACGCCGCACACCGACAAGGTGGCCACGATCACCGCCGACCAGGTTCGGGAGATCGCGGAGACCAAGATGGCTGACCTCAACGCCCGGGATGTCGACGCGGCTGCGAAGATCATCGCCGGCTCCGCCCGTTCCATGGGCGTCACCGTCAACGAGTGATCTAACAAACGTATTCATTTAGTGGGAGGGCTGCGCAGCCCGAACCACGACTGCTAAGGAGAGCAGATGGCTAAGCGCAACAAGAACTACCGCAAGGTCGCCGACCTTGTGGATCGCGACCACGACTACAGCCCGCTCGAGGCGATGCGGCTGATCAAGAAGACGACGACGAAGAAGTTCGACGAGACCGTCGACGTCGTGTTCCGGCTCGGGGTGGACCCCCGCAAGGCCGACCAGATGGTACGCGGCACCGTGAACCTGCCCCACGGAACCGGTAAGACCGCGAGGGTCCTGGTCTTCGCTACCGGTGAGCGCGCCCAACAGGCGATCGACGCGGGTGCAGATGAAGTCGGCGGCGACGAACTGATTGAGAAGGTCGCCGGCGGTTACACCGACTTCGACGTTGCCGTTGCCACCCCCGACCTCATGGGTAAGGTCGGCCGGCTCGGCCGTGTGCTCGGTCCCCGCGGGCTCATGCCCAACCCCCGCACCGGAACGGTGACCATGGACGTCGCCAAGGCCGTCGCCGACATCAAGGGCGGCCGGATCGAGTTCCGTGTCGACAAGCACTCCAACCTGCACTTCATCATCGGCAAGGCGTCCTTCACCGAGCAGCAGCTGGTGGAGAACTACGGCGCAGCGCTGGAGGAGATCCTCCGGCTGAAGCCGTCTGCTTCGAAGGGCCGCTACATCTCCAAGGCCGTGGTGTCCTCCACGATGGGCCCGGGGATCCGCCTGGACGCCTCGCGCACCTCAGACCTGCTCTCCGAAGAGGACGCCGCCTAGTCTCAGCGCGGTGTGAAGACTACCCGAGGGGGCCCCTGCGCACTGGCGTGGGGGCCTCCTCGCTGTTCGGGCCCCACCGCGCGAAGAGGAGGCGGTGCCGAGCGCGGCCCCCAGCACGCAACCGCTCAGCACGCAACCGCTCAGCGCGTAGGGCCACAGCGTGCACCGGCCCGGCGTCCAGCGCCGAGAACGACATCAGGGTTGCTCGACAATGACCTTAGGGTTGAAAACCAGGCGAAAATCCGCCCTAATGTCGTTCTCGCGGCACCCTAATGTCGTTCTCGGCGGAAGCTCATGCGTGGGCAGCGTGAATCTCGGGAGCATCAGGCCCTCGCCCGTGACGGCAGCAACGATCAGGGAAAGTGACGAAGCGCACGGCCTCCAGAGTTGCCATCCGGGCAGGTGCCCGAGGTACTATGAAGGTTGCCAAAGACCGCCGGTCACTGGTGCCCTCGCGAAAGTGAGGGATTCAGTTGAAATCCGTCACGACGGGGCCTGCGCAGGTGAGAGTTCGAACATCGCGCCGAGCGATGGCGCCGCCTAAGAAGCGGAGATTATCGAGCCCCGTGCCTGCGCCGGGGCTTTTTTCGTGCCGGGGCCAGCGGAAAACCAATCGTAAAGGAGGGCCCCATGGCACGGCCTGATAAGGCTGCCGCGGTCGCAGAACTTACCGAGAAGTTCCGCAATTCCACCGCAGCTGTGCTGACGGAATACCGCGGGCTCACGGTGCAGCAGCTCGGTGACCTGCGCACAGCCCTCGGCGAAGACACCCAGTACGCAGTGGTGAAGAACAAACTCTCCGCCATTGCCGCAAAGGAAGCTGGCCTCGACTCCCTCGAGGGTCAGTTCACCGGCCCGACCGCCGTCGCGTTCGTCCAAGGGGACATCGTTGACGCCGCGAAGGGGCTGCGTGACTTTGCCAAGGCAAACCCCGCACTCGTCATCAAGGGCGGGGTCATGGACGGCGCGGCACTCGCTGCTGACGACGTCAAGAAACTCGCGGACCTCGAATCCCGCGAGGTGCTCCTGGCCAAGGCGGCTGGTGCGATGAAGGCGAAGATCAGCCAGGCTGCATTCGTCTTCGCTGCTCCCGCTTCCAAGGCTGTTCGCACCATCGAAGCCCTGCGCGAGAAGCAGGCAGCGGCCTAAGAAGTCGCAACTCCCATATCCGCTGCTTGCACAAGCTAATCAGGAAGGAAAAGCCCCATGGCTAAGCTCACCACCGACGAGCTCATTGACGCTTTCAAGGAAATGACCCTCATCGAACTCTCCGAGTTCGTCTCCACCTTCGAAGAGGTCTTCGACGTGACCGCCGCCGCTCCGGCTGCTGTTGCGGTCCCCGCTGGCGGCGCGGGCGGAGACGCGGGCGAGGCTGAGGAAGAGAAGACCGAGTTCGACGTCGTCATCACCGAGATCGGCGACAAGAAGATCCAGGTCATCAAGGAAGTTCGTGGCCTGACCTCGCTCGGCCTCAAGGAAGCCAAGGACCTCGTAGAGGCTGCGCCGAAGGAAGTTCTCGAAGGCGTTGCCAAGGATGTCGCCGACAAGGCGAAGGAAGCCCTCGAGGGCGCCGGCGCCACCGTCGAAGTCAAGTAACACCCACATCTCAACCCCATCCGGGGTCGCAACCCGCTGAGGTTGCGAGAGAGTGCGGAAAGCCCGACCCGCAGGGGTCGGGCTTTTCGTCTTGAGAGCAATTCGTAATAACAGTCACACCGAGCACCAGAACGCTGGACTTGTGTTGGTGACTGCGGATATGCTGTCGCTTTGCGCGTGCTATGACCTACACATCTCCCACCGGAGCCTTATCCGCTCGAGTGTGGCCTGCAAATACCTAGAAAAACAGCCGTTTGACGGAAAACTCTAGACAGCAGGGTACACACGATCGGGAAGAAGTGGTGGAGGTGAGGAAAGTGCGCGCGTGTGCACACACGTTTCGTAGGGAAGGAACCCCTCTTGGCTGCCTCGCGCACCCCTACTGCTACACAAGAAGCTATCGCTAACCGGACCGCGTCCCGCCGCGTTTCCTTCGCGAAGATCTCCGAGCCCCTCCAGGCGCCGGATCTTCTCGGCCTCCAGATCGAAAGTTTCGACTGGTTGCTCGGAAACGACGCTTGGCGTGACCGCGTTGAAGCCGCTGGTGAAGGTGAAGTCCCCTCTGTCTCCGGGTTAGAGGAAATCTTCAACGAGATTTCCCCGATCGAAGACTTCGGTCAAACGATGTCGCTGTCTTTCCGCGAACACCGTTTCGAACCCCCGAAGTACACCCCGGAGGAGTGCAAGGACAAAGACTTCACGTACTCGGCTCCTCTGTTCGTCACAGCAGAATTCGTCAACTACACCACGGGTGAAATCAAGTCCCAGACGGTGTTCATGGGTGATTTCCCGCTCATGACCGACCGCGGGACCTTCATCATCAACGGGACTGAACGCGTCGTCGTCTCCCAGCTCGTTCGCTCCCCGGGCGTGTACTTCGAGCGTACGCCGGACAAGACCTCCGACAAGGAGATCTTCACCGCGAAGATCATCCCCTCCCGGGGTGCCTGGCTGGAGTTCGAGATCGACAAGCGCGACGCCGTCGGTGTCCGCGTCGACCGGAAGCGCAAGCAGTCCGTCACGGTCCTGCTCAAGGCGCTCGGGATGACCACCTCCGAACTTCGCGACGAGTTCGCAGACTACCCGGCGGTGCTGGAAACCCTCGAGAAGGACACGGTAGAGACCCAGGACGAAGCGCTCGTCGAACTGTACCGCCGCGTTCGCCCCGGTGAACCCCCGACGGTCGAAGCCGGAACCGCGCTCCTGGACAACTTCTACTTCAACTCCAAGCGCTACGACCTGGCGAAGGTTGGTCGCTACAAGATCAACAAGAAGCTCGGCGTGGACGGCCCGCTGGAGGAGTCGACGCTCACGCTGGGTGACGTCGTCGCCACGGTGAAGTACCTCGCCGCCCTGCACAAGGGCGAGGAGGAATTCTCCGGCAAGCACCGCGGGGAGGACCTGACCCTGCCGGTCGAGACCGACGATATCGACCACTTCGGCAACCGCCGCATCCGCGCCGTGGGTGAACTCATCCAGAACCAGGTGCGCACCGGGCTCTCCCGGATGGAGCGGGTCGTGCGCGAACGCATGACCACCCAGGACGTCGAAGCGATCACCCCGCAGACCCTCATCAACATCCGCCCCGTGGTCGCCTCGATCCGGGAGTTCTTCGGGACCTCGCAACTGTCGCAGTTCATGGACCAGAACAACCCGCTCGCCGGTCTCACCCACAAGCGCCGCCTGTCCGCGCTCGGCCCCGGTGGCCTCTCACGCGACCGCGCCGGGATGGAAGTGCGTGACGTGCACGCCTCCCACTACGGCCGCATGTGCCCGATCGAAACCCCGGAGGGCCCGAACATCGGGCTCATCGGTTCGCTCGCCTCCTACGCGCGGATCAACCCGTTCGGTTTCGTGGAGACCCCGTACCGCAAGGTCAACAAGGGCAAGGTGACCGACGACGTCGAGTACCTGACCGCCGACGACGAGGACCGCTACATCATCGCCCAGGCGAACGCGATCATCGGTGAGGACGGGTACTTCGCGAACGACACGGTGCTCGTGCGCACCCGCGGGGGAGAAGCCTCCGACGTGCCCGCCGACCAGGTCGACTACATGGACGTCTCCGCACGCCAGATGGTCTCGGTGGCGACGGCGATGATTCCGTTCCTCGAGCACGACGACGCCAACCGCGCGCTCATGGGCGCGAACATGCAGCGTCAGGCTGTGCCGCTCGTCCGTTCCGAAGCCCCGTACGTGGGAACCGGGATGGAACGTCGCGCAGCCGTCGACGCCGGTGACGTCGTGGTCGCGACCAAGCCCGGTGTCGTCACCGAAGTATCGGCCGACGCCGTGGTGGTTGCCGGCGACGACGGTTCCACCTTCACCTACAAGATCGCCAAGTTCGAGCGTTCCAACCAGGGCACCGCCTACAACCAGCGCGTGCTCGCCGGTGAAGGCGACCGGGTCGAGGTGGGCTCCGTGCTCGCCGACGGCCCGGCGACCGAAGAGGGCGAACTCGCGCTCGGCAAGAACCTCCTCACCGCCTTCATGGCGTGGGAAGGGCACAACTACGAGGACGCGATCATCCTCTCCCAGCGCCTGGTCCAGGACGACGTCCTCACCTCGATCCACATCGAGGAGTACGAGGTCGACGCCCGGGACACCAAGCTCGGGGCGGAAGAGATCACCCGCGACATCCCCAACGTCTCCGACGAGATCCTCGGGGACCTCGACGAGCGGGGCATCGTGCGCATCGGTGCGGAAGTATCCTCCGGCGACATCCTCGTGGGGAAGGTGACCCCGAAGGGGGAAACCGAACTCACGCCCGAAGAGCGGCTCCTGCGAGCGATCTTCGGTGAGAAGGCCCGCGAGGTGCGTGACACCTCGCTGAAGGTACCCCACGGTGAATCCGGGACCGTCATCGCCGTCCGCGAGTTCGACCTCGAAGACGGCGACGAACTGCCCCCCGGAGTCAACCACCTCGTGCGTGTCTACGTCGCCCAGCGGCGCAAGATCACCGACGGCGATAAGCTCGCCGGCCGCCACGGGAACAAGGGTGTCATCGCGAAGATCCTCCCGATCGAGGACATGCCCTTCATGGAAGACGGCACCCCCGTCGACATCATCCTCAACCCCCTCGGCGTGCCTGGACGTATGAACGTCGGCCAGGTGATGGAAACCCACCTCGGGTGGGTCTCCCAGCAAGGGTGGGACGCCGGCATCGAGGATGCGAAGAACGGCAAGATCCCCGCGTGGGCGGAAACGCTCGCGCCGGAGGCACTCAAGGGCGAACCGGGCACTCCGGTGGCGACCCCCGTTTTCGACGGTGTGCAAGAAGAGGAACTCCGCGGCCTGCTCGGAGTGACCATCCCGAACCGGGACGGCGACCGGGTCGTCGGCACCGACGGCAAGGCGCGGCTGTATGACGGCCGCTCCGGTGAGCCCTACCCCGAACCGGTCGCAGTGGGATACATGTACATCCTGAAGCTGCACCACCTCGTGGACGACAAGATCCACGCGCGCTCCACCGGTCCGTACTCGATGATCACCCAGCAGCCCCTCGGGGGGAAGGCCCAGTTCGGTGGCCAGCGCTTCGGTGAGATGGAAGTGTGGGCCCTGGAGGCCTACGGTGCCGCGTACGCGCTGCAGGAACTCCTCACGATCAAGTCCGACGACGTCACCGGCCGCGTGAAGGTGTACGAGGCGATCGTCAAGGGCGAGAACATCCCTGAACCGGGCATTCCGGAATCGTTCAAGGTGCTCGTGAAGGAAATGCAGTCCCTGTGCCTCAACGTGGAAGTTCTCTCTGCTGATGGAACCCAGGTTGAATTCCGTGATGACGACGAGTCGGTCTACCGGGCGGAGGAAGAACTCGGTATCGACCTGTCTCGCCGTCCCGACGCGAGCAGCGTCGACGAGCTGTGACGGCCGGGCGCGCCCGCCTGCCCCGGACGGGCGCGCCCGCCACCGCAGTTCATCAGTGAATCTCCATACGACTACGGGTCGAAGGAAGTAGGAATAAGTGCTCGACGTCAATGCGTTCGACGAGCTTCGTATCGGACTGGCCACTGCCGAAGAAGTGCGCGCATGGTCACACGGTGAAGTAAAGAAGCCGGAAACGATTAACTACCGCACGCTCAAGCCGGAGAAGGACGGCTTGTTCTGCGAGAAGATTTTTGGTCCCACCCGGGACTGGGAATGCTATTGCGGCAAGTACAAGCGTGTGCGGTTCAAGGGCATCGTCTGCGAACGGTGTGGTGTGGAAGTCACCCGTTCCAACGTGCGCCGCGACCGCATGGGCCACATCGAACTTGCTGCGCCCGTCACCCACATCTGGTACTTCAAGGGCGTGCCCTCACGCCTGGGGTACCTGCTCGATCTCGCGCCGAAGGATCTGGAGAAGATCATCTACTTCGCCGCCTACATGATCACGTGGGTCGACGAAGAGGGCCGGCACGAAGACCTGCCGAGCCTGCAAAACGAAATTGAACTCGAGAAGAAGACGATCACCGATCAACTCGATCGGGACATCGCCGAGCGCTCCGAGAAACTCGAAGCCGACCTCGCTGAACTCGAAGCAGAAGGTGCTAAGGCCGACGCGCGCCGCAAGGTTCGTGACGGTGCTGAGCGCGAAATGGCCAACCTGCGCCGCCGGGCGGAGCAGGAAGTGGAACGCATCGAGGAAGTCTGGGACCGGTTCGTCAACCTCAAGGTCGCCGACCTCGAGGGCGATGAGATGCTCTACCGCGAACTCGAAGACCGCTTCGGCGACTACTTCGAAGGCTCCATGGGAGCGGAAGCGATCCAGCGCCGTCTGCAGAACTTCGACCTCGATGCCGAAGCCGAGACGCTGCGCGAGGTCATCCGCACCGGCAAGGGCCAGCGCAAGACCCGGGCCCTCAAGCGCCTCAAGGTCGTCAACGCGTTCATGATCACCGACAACTCCCCTGAGGGGATGGTGCTCGACTGCATCCCGGTGATCCCGCCGGACCTGCGCCCGATGGTGCAGCTCGATGGTGGCCGGTTCGCGACCTCGGACCTCAACGACCTCTACCGCCGCGTGATCAACCGGAACAACCGGCTCAAGCGTCTGCTTGACCTCGGGGCCCCGGAGATCATCGTCAACAACGAGAAGCGGATGCTGCAAGAATCCGTGGACGCGCTGTTCGACAACGGCCGCCGCGGCCGGGCGGTGACGGGGCCGGGCAACCGCCCCCTGAAGTCCATCTCGGACATGCTCAAGGGTAAGCAGGGCCGGTTCCGCCAGAACCTCCTCGGGAAGCGCGTGGACTACTCCGGGCGTTCGGTCATCGTCGTCGGACCGCAGCTGAAACTGCATCAGTGCGGCCTGCCGAAGCAGATGGCCCTGGAGCTGTTCAAGCCGTTCGTGATGAAACGGCTCGTGGACCTCTCCCACGCCCAGAACATCAAGGCCGCCAAGCGCATGGTCGACCGTGGCCGCGCCGTGGTGTGGGACGTATTGGAAGAGGTCATCACCGACCACCCGGTGCTGCTCAACCGTGCGCCCACGCTCCACCGTCTGGGTATCCAGGCGTTCGAGCCGCAGCTCGTTGAAGGTAAGGCGATCCACCTGCACCCGCTGGTGTGTGGTGCGTTCAACGCCGACTTCGACGGCGACCAGATGGCCGTGCACCTGCCCCTCGGGGCCGAGGCACAGGCCGAGGCGCGCATCCTCATGCTCTCGAGCAACAACATCCTCAAGCCCTCCGACGGTCGCCCCGTGACCATGCCCTCTCAGGACATGATCATCGGTCTGTACCACCTGACCACTACGGATGAGGGCGCCAAGGGTGAAGGTCGTGCGTTCACTTCCACCGCAGAGGCGCTCATGGCCTACGACGCGGGCGAACTCGACATCCATGCCGAGATCACCGTTCGCATCCCCGGCTTCGTGCCGCCCCTGGGCGAGGAAGCGAGCGCCGAGGAGGATGAGACGAGCATCGTCACGACCACCCTCGGGCGCACCCTGTTCAACGAGGCGCTCCCGATCGACTACCCCTACATCAACAAGCCCGTTGATAAGAAGGTGCTTTCGGGAATCGTCAACGACCTCGCCGAGCGCTACCCGAAGGTCGCGGTCGCCGCGAGCCTGGACGCGCTCATGGAAGCCGGCTTCAGCTGGGCCACCCGCTCCGGGGTGACGATCGCGATCTCCGACATCATCAGCCCGGAGGACAAGCCCGCGATCCTCGAAGAGTACGAGGAACGGGCGAACAAGGTGCAGTCCCAGTACGATCGCGGACTCATCACCGACATCGAGCGCCGGACCGAACTCATCGAGATCTGGACCGAGGCGACCAACAAGGTCGACGACGCGATGCAGAAGAATTTCCCGGTGGAGAACGCCATCAACCAGATGGTGAGCTCCGGGGCGCGTGGTAACTGGACCCAGGTCCGCCAGATCGCTGGTATGCGTGGCCTCGTTGCCAACCCGCAAGGGGAGATCATTCCTCGCCCGATCAAGTCCAACTACCGTGAAGGCCTGTCGGTCCTCGAGTACTTCCTCGCGACCCACGGTGCGCGGAAGGGACTTGCGGATACCGCGCTGCGCACCGCCGACTCCGGGTACCTCACCCGGCGCCTGGTCGACGTCTCGCAGGACGTCATCATCCGCGAAGAGGACTGCGGTACTCAGCGCGGGCTCGCGATGCCCATCGCCCACAAGGGCGAGGACGGTCAGATGATCCGGGACGAGAAGGTGGAAACCTCCGTCTACGCCCGGACCCTGGCCGGCCAGGTGATCGCGGAGGACGGCACCGTCCTCGGCGAGAACGGCGACGACATCGGCGACGTGCTCATCGATACCTTCACCGCCGCCGGCGTGGAGGAGATCAAGGTGCGTTCCGTGCTCACCTGCCAGTCGCGCGTGGGCACCTGTGCCACGTGCTACGGCCGGAGCCTGGCCACCGGCAAGCTCGTCGACATCGGTGAAGCGGTCGGGATCATCGCCGCCCAGTCGATCGGTGAACCCGGAACCCAGCTCACGATGCGCACCTTCCACACCGGTGGTGTCGCCTCGGCCGAACAGGCCGACATCACCCAGGGTCTGCCCCGTGTGACCGAACTGTTCGAGGCCCGCACCCCTAAGGGTGAAGCCCCGATCGCCGAAATGGCCGGCCGCGTCACGATCGAGGACACCGACCGCGCTCGCAAGATCATCATCACCCCCGATGACGGATCCGAAGAGATCGTGGAACAGGTCTCCACCCGTGCCCGCCTGTTCGTTGAGGACGGCAGCCACGTGGGCGTCGGTCAACAGCTCGTCGCCGGTGCAGTGGACCCGAAGAAGGTCCTGCGCATCCTCGGCCCCCGGTCGGTGCAGAAGCACCTCGTGGACGAAGTGCAGGAGGTCTACCGCTCCCAGAGCGTGGACATCCACGACAAGCACATCGAGGTCATCGTGCGCCAGATGCTGCGCCGCGTGACCGTGCTCGACTCCGGCGATTCGAACCTGCTGCCCGGTGAACTCGTTGACCGGACCCGGTTCGAGGAGGAGAACCGCCGGGTGGTCTCCGAGGGCGGTGCCCCCGCATCCGGGCGCCCCGAACTCATGGGGATCACCAAGGCCTCGCTCGCAACCGATTCCTGGTTGTCGGCCGCCTCCTTCCAGGAGACGACGAAGGTCCTCACCGAAGCCGCGATGAGCGGCCGGTCGGACTCGCTGTCGGGCCTGAAGGAGAACGTCATCCTCGGTAAGCTCATCCCGGCAGGTACCGGCTTCAGCCGCTACCGCGGGATCGAAGTCGAGCCCACCGAAGAGGCGAAGGCGCAGCTGTACCCGAGCTTCGGTTACGACGCGATCGACTATTCACCGCTGACGGAAGCGGACCCGAGCCTGCTCGAGGAACTCGACCTCGGCCACCTCGATGACTTCCGTTAAGCAATGACACGCATCCGAGGGCGGCTCCACCCGCAGGTGGGGCCGCCCTCGGCCGCGTCGAGACGCGAAGACTTTCTCGCCACACCACCGCAAATCCACGCAGGTGAAGAGGCGGCGACTACGCTATTTTCGACGGCCTCGGCCCAACGTGGCCGATCCCACACCGAAAGTGGGCGTTTTCCCGCTCTCCGCCTTTGACCTGCCGCCGTTTTGCGGAGTATTCTGGTCGGCAGTGCCCGCTCTGGCGGTTTCTTGCGTGCGCATTTCCTCTCCCGGGATCAACCCTCGGGGAAGAGCGCAGAAGATGCTGAGTTCATACTCGCAGAAGGCAGGAACTCGCGGGGGTGTCGGACAACAACACGCTGCGCCGGGCAATCCCAGGCCGCAGCAATGATCGGCCCCCGATCATCCATGAGCAACAAAGAAATTTTTGAGACGGAGAAGTAGTGCCCACTATTCAGCAGCTGGTCCGCAAGGGTCGCCGCGGCCGGGCTGGCCAAACAAAGGCCTTGGCCTTGAAGGGGAGCCCCCAACGGCGCGGCGTGTGCACCCGAGTGTTCACAACCACCCCCAAGAAGCCGAACTCAGCCCTGCGGAAGGTCGCACGTGTTCGGTTGTCCAGTGGCTTCGAGGTCACTGCTTACATCCCGGGCGAAGGCCACAACCTGCAGGAGCACTCCATCGTGCTCGTGCGCGGCGGCCGTGTGAAGGACCTCCCCGGTGTTCGGTACACCATCGTGCGCGGGGCGCTTGACACCCAGGGTGTCAAGGGTCGCCAGCAGGCGCGCAGCCAGTACGGCGCCAAGAAGGAGAAGAAGTAATGCCCCGTAAGGGACCCGTTCCCAAGCGCCAACTGATCGCCGACCCGGTATACGGATCGCCGACGGTCACCCAGTTGGTCAACCGTGTCCTCGTGGACGGTAAGAAGTCCACCGCTCAAGCCATTGTTTACGACGCGCTCGAGGGAGTTCGGGACAAGACCCAGTCGGACCCCTCCACCGTTCTCAAGCGCGCGATCGACAACGTCCGCCCCTCGCTGGAAGTCCGGTCCCGCCGTGTCGGTGGTGCGACCTACCAGGTCCCGGTCGAGGTGCGCGCCGGACGCCAAACCACCCTCGCCCTGCGTTGGCTGGTGGACTACGCTCGCGTGCGCCGCGAGAAGTCGATGACCGAGCGCCTCATGAACGAGATCCTGGACGCCTCCAACGGTCTCGGTGCCGCGGTCAAGCGCCGCGAGGACGTTCACAAGATGGCCGAAGCGAACAAGGCCTTCGCGCACTACCGCTGGTAGTCCGCACACGCCGCGCGCTCAAGGTTT
>DATGUB010000080.1:0-22286 GCA_035301585.1 Beutenbergiaceae bacterium
GACGGACCGCGAGGTACCGTCCACCACGATCTCTAGGAGCTCGGCGGAGGACCTTCGCCGCGCCCGAACTGAAATGCACGACGCTACCGCGTTGGTTCATGACGCTCGCCGGGGCAACCGGCGCGCGCGGAGGCATCAACAGACGCTGGAAGACTTGAGCGAAAGGAGCGCGCGGTTAGATCGCGTTGCGGTGATGGTTGCCGAGCTTCGCGATCTCGTGCTCCACCCCCAACACTCCCCCGTCACCCCCGATGAAGAAATCACCATTCCTGAGGAGATCTGGATTCCCCTCATCTCTGCGCTACGAAGCACAGCGGAGGCCCTGCGGAACCCGGATGAAGCAGAGCGGCACACCGACATTATTTCCACCCGGTTCGAGCAGATCATGCGCATCCGCGACACCGTTCCGGGGGCACCGGTGTATCTCGTTGACGCGCTGATCCTCACTCTCCGCCGGGGCTGGATGTCTGTGGGGTGAGGTCACGCTCGGTGCCCGCTCCCCCACTCGCCCGGAACGCTGAAACCGAGAGCAGCGCCGCCGGCACGAGGATGATCGTGGCAACGACGTTCACGCCTTGAAAACCGGCCCACGCGAGCAATAGACCAGAAGCGGCCGCAGCGGCGGCGCCCGCGTAGTTCATGATCGCGTCGTTCGCGCCCTGCAAGGGCACTCGCACGCGCTCTTCCCTGACGTTCGCGAGCAGACTCGAGGCGGCAATGACAACCATCGACCAACCCACTCCGAGAATCACGAGCGCGATCGGGGTGAGCGCACGGCTTGATTCCTCGTACGTTGCCGCGACGAAACCCATCGCCGTCGATAGCACCAGCACTCCCATTCCGGCAACGCTCACCGGGACTGCGCCGAATCGGTCCGCCGCCCAGCCGAAGACCGGCGAGAGTCCGTACATCCCCAGGATGTGGAGGGAAACAACGACCCCGACGAACGATAACGCCATTCCCTCGTGCACCATATACAGCGGCGTCATCACCATCACCATGACCATGACGGCATGCGCGGAACCTGTTGCCACGACTCCGAACCTGGCACGTGGGTCGGTGCCCGACCAGCGAAGGGCAGCAAGCGCACCGACGGGCTCGGCCGTCACGGCGGATTGCGGCGCTTGCGTTCGAGCCGTGGGGTGATTAGGCGTGAGCCAGAGCGCGATCACCGTTGCCGCGAGCGCGTAGGCCACCATCGACAAGATGTAGGTCCCCGCGTACTGCGGTAGGCCGAGCAACGTTCCGAGGCTATCGCCGGGATCGATGAGGTTCGGCCCGACGACGGAGCCCACCGTCGTCGCCCAGATGACGACCGACATCGTGCGCGCCCGCGCCGCGGGACCGGCGTTCTCCGCAGCAGCGTAGCGGGATTGGAGATTAACGGCCTGGGCGACCCCGAAGAGCGCGAGCCCGGCGAACAGCACGATGACGTTGCTGAAGATCGCCGCGATGATCACCGTGAGCGCCCCAATGATGGGGATGAGGTACCCGAGCCCGAGCGAGATACGCCGCCCCCGCCGCGCCGCGAGATTGGCCAGCGGCACCGCAGACAGCCCCGCCCCCAGCGAGGTGACCGCCTGGGCGAACCCGGCGACCTGCGTGTTCGCGATCTGTTCGGTCAGAAGCGAAACGACGGCAACGGAGGCAGCCACACCCACTCCACCGAAGAGGTTGGAGGCGACGAGCACCACCACGTTCCGACGCATGTTCATGCCGATCTCCTTCGCTACCCTCCCTCGAGGGTAAGCGCCGAGGCCGGCAGATCACCAATCCGTGGACACCCCGATCCCCGTGGCAGATTGCTCCTATTGTGGTAGCAGGTTCTTCTTCGACACGGTGAGAGGTGAGCGATGTTCGACGACGTCACGATTGAGCAGCTGCGGGCGCGCGGGAGCGTGAAATGGTCGGCGTTTCCCGACGCGATCGGGGCGTTCATCGCCGAGATGGATTTCGGCACGGCACCCGCCGTCACCGACGCCGTGAGCGATGCACTCGCCCGCAACCAATTCGGATACCTCCCCGAAGGGTTCAAAGCCGGTCTGGGTGAGGCGTACGCGAACTTTGCCCGTGGGCGCTACGGGGTGGAGATCGATCCGGACCTGGTACGGCCGGTCGTCGACGTCGTTGAGGGGCTCATCGCCGTCATCAACCACTTCACCACGCCCGGCTCCCCCGTGATCGTCCCCACGCCTGCCTACATGCCGTTCCTCACCGTGGGCGAGGTGGTCGGGCGGGAGATCGTTCAGGTGCCACTCGTTCGCGACGGCGATCGGTACGTTTACGATCTGGACGCCCTCGCGCGCGCGTTCACCGTCCCGGGCCAACTCCTCGTTCTGTGCAACCCCCACAACCCGGTCGGGCGAGTCCTTGAAGCGGCGGAACTGCGGGAGATTGCCGAGGTGGTCGAGGCCCGCGGCGGGGTGGTGTACTCCGATGAAATCCACGCGCCTATTACGTATCCCGGGCATAGCCACGTGCCCTACGCGTCCGTGAGCGAGGAAGCGGCGCGGCACTCGATCACGGGGACCTCGACGTCGAAGGCGTGGAACGTGCCCGGGCTCAAGGCCGCCCAGCTCGTGTTCTCCAATCCCGACCATTTCGACCAGTGGCGTGCCTTTGGGCGCCGCTATGAGCAGGTCGCCTCGACGATCGGCGTGCTCGCGGCCACCGCCGCCTATACCCGTGGGGAAGCCTGGCTCGATAGCGTGGTGGGCTACCTGGACGCCAACCGCACCACGCTCACCTCCCTCGTGCGGGAGCACCTGCCCGGCGCCCGCTACTCCGAACCTGAGGGCACTTTCCTCGCTTGGCTCGACGTGCGCAAACTCGACCTACCCGGCCGCGCCGCGGACTTCTTCCGCCAGCACGCGAACGTCGCGACCACCGCGGGCGAGGACTGCGGGGCGCCGGGATTCGTCCGGCTGAATTTCGCCACCCCGGCACCGATCCTCTCCGAGGTGATTCGGGCAATGGGCGAAGCGGCGGCTATCCACAGGTAGAGGACTTTGCTAGTAAAAACTTGGTTCTGGGGATACCTTATTCACTAAGCTTCCTCCTGGGATCAAGCGAGAGACGAATGAACACCGCTGTTCAGCGCCTTGAAGATGAGGTGCGCCAACTTGTTCGGCAGCGCGGCGTGGACCCGCAACGCGATCCTGAGGGAGCAAAAAATCTCATCGGTGAGGTGATCACCGATTACGATCTCCGTTCACTTCGCGGCTCCGTTCCGCGGCTTGAGGACGTTGACACGGTGGCAAAAACGCTGCACGACCTCATCATCGGGTTCGGCCCGCTGCAGCCCTTCCTCGACGACGACTCCATCGAGGAAATTTGGATCAACGAACCTAGCCTGGTGTTCGTCAGTCGTTCTGGTGCCGCCGAGTTGACGAACACGATCCTCACCGAGGACGAGGTGCGCGACCTCGTGGAACGGATGCTGCGCACCTCAGGGCGGCGGCTCGACCTGTCTTCCCCGTTCGTCGATGCTTCCCTGCCCACCGGCGAGCGACTCCACGTGGTGATCCCCGATGTCACCCGGCGGCACTGGGCCGTCAATATCCGCAAATACGTGGCCCGGGCTCACAGCACTGCCGACCTGGTGGCCCTCGGTTCCCTCACCTCAGACGCATCAGCGTTTCTTGATTCAGCCATTGCCGCCGGGCTGAACGTGTTGGTCTCCGGGGCGACGAACGCGGGGAAAACAACCATGGTGAACGCCCTCGCCGGTGCCATCCCCTCCTCCGAACATGTCATTACCTGCGAAGAAGTTTTCGAGCTCAACCTGTTCGCGCGCGACAGCGTTGCCATGCAATGCCGAAGCGCGAACTTGGAAGGAAAAGGCGAGGTACCCCTTCGCAAACTCGTCAAGGAAGCGCTGCGGATGCGCCCCGACCGCATCATCATCGGGGAGGTGCGCGAGGCAGAAGCCCTTGATCTCCTCATCGCACTAAATTCCGGGATCCCCGGCATGACGACGATCCACGCGAATTCCGCCCGCGAAGCGATCACCAAGATCTGCACGCTGCCGTTGCTCGCAGGCCAAAACATCACGGATCGGTTCGTTGTGCCCACCGTCGCCTCCGCAATCGACATCGTCGTCCACCTCGGCCTCGACCGCTCCGGGCGGCGGCTCACGAAGGAAGTGCTCGCACTATCGGGACGGGTGGAGGGAGCGGTCATCGAGGCAACGCCGATGTTCGTCCACGACGGCGAGGCGCTGGTTGCGACCGGCGCGCCGGCGCCGCACCTCGACAACGGCAGCCGGACTGTGACGGATGTTGCCGAACTGACGGGTAGGGGGCGGTGATGGGCACAATCGCCAGTCTCATCGCAGGCGCTGGCCTCGTGACGATCTGGTCCGCCTTCTGGGAGCCCGATCCCGCTCCGCCGCGTTCGAAGGAGCTCCACGATCGCCTTCGTGACCGGCTCAATCAAGCGGGAATGCACGATTTGAGCATCCTTGGCTTCAGCGGCGTGTGCATGGGGCTCGGCCTCGTCTCCTGGGTGGTCGCACTGTCCCTCACGACCTCGCTCGCTATCGCTTCCGCGCTGGGGATTCTGCTCGGCCTGAGCCCGATGTGGTACGTGAGTTTCTCCGCACGTAAGCGGCGCACGGAGATCAGCGGCCTGTGGCCGGAGGCGATCGAGGATCTCATCTCGGCTATCCGAGCGGGAATGTCGCTACCCGAAGCGCTTTCCGGACTCGCCGATCGCGGCCCGGAGGCGCTGCGCCCGTTCTTTGCCGATTTCGCCGCCGACTACCGCGCCACCGGGCGGTTCAACCACTGCCTCGACACTCTCAAACACCGGATCGCCGATCCCGATGCCGATCGGATCATCGAGGCGTTGCGGATCACGCGAGAAGTCGGCGGGACCGATCTCACCCGTCTTCTTGCGACGTTGGCCCAGTTCCTGCGCGAAGATCTCAACACCCGCCGCGAACTCGTCGCACGGCAATCGTGGACGACGGCCGGCGCCCGGCTCGCCACCGCAGCACCGTGGATCGTGTTAGCGCTGCTCTCTACCCGGCAAGAAACGGCGCAGGCCTTCGACTCACCTCCCGGCATCGCGATTCTCGCTGCGGGCGCTCTCATGTCGGGCGCCGCCTACGTCCTCATGGTCCGCCTCGGCCGGCTACCCGAGGAAGAGCGGGTGCTCAGATGAGTTTCGCGCATGCCTCCTCCGCTGCCCTTGAACCGATGGGAGCGCTAGCCGGATTGCTATTCGCCGTGGGCGGGCTCCTCATCGCGTGGCGACTTCGCGCGCTCCAGCCGCGGTTGGTGGCGCGAGTCGAACCCTACCTTCGCGAACCTCCCGGCCGTTCCGGGCTTCTCAACATCTACACCCCGTTTCCCCAGCTCGAGCGGGTGTTGCAGCCGGTACTCGCCGATGTTGGCAAGCTACTCGACCGACTCGGCTCCCCCACGCACTCGGTGCGTCAACGGCTCCTTCGCTCCGGCAGCCAACGTCGCGTTGAAGAGTTCCGAATCGAACAAGTGGTTTGGGCGACCGTTGCGCTCGGGGGCGGGCTGTTCCTTGCTCTCATTCTCGCCGCGGTGCGCCAGAGCCACCCGCTCGCCCTGCTCGTGCTGGTTCTCGTGTTGAGCATGTGCGGAGCGCTCGGCCGCGACTATCTCCTCACGCGGCGTGTCAAGCAGCGTGAACAGGCGATGGCCGCCCAGTTCCCCACGATCGCCGAACTCCTAGCTCTTGCCGTGAGCGCGGGCGAGACCCCGTTGGGGGCGGTCGAGCGGGTCACGCAGACCGCGCAGGGCGCGCTGAGCGAGGAGCTCTCGGCAACGGTCGCCGATGTTCGCTCCGGCATTCCCCTGCCCCGCGCTCTCGCGGCGTTGGCGAACCGTACGGAGGTGCCGGCAATCGCCCGGTTCACTGACGGCGTCGCCACGGCTATCGAACGGGGAACACCGCTCGCTGAGGTGCTTCGGGCGCAGGCGCAAGACGCGCGAAGTGCAGGGCACCAAGCCCTCATGGAGATCGGTGGGAAGAAGGAGATCGCCATGATGGTCCCCGTCGTGTTCCTTCTGCTTCCCGTCACCGTCCTATTCGCGCTCTTTCCTGGTATCCACATGCTGTCTATGTCATAGGGAGAAACATGTTCAACACGTTACGATCTTGGTTCGAACGGCGCACAGCCGGGGATCTGGAACGCGGAGACGTCCCGGGTTGGGTGATGATCGTCATCATGACTGCGGGCCTGGTGATCCTGATCTGGGCGCTTGCTGGGGAGGCACTGACCCGTGTGTTCGACACTGCAATCAATCGAATCCTCGGAGCGTGAGCGCGGTTCAGCAATTGCTGAGTTCGTGTTCGTGAGTTCTCTCGTCGCCCTCTTGTGCGCTGCGATCTTTCAGTTGGCCTTCGCGTTGCACGTGCGCAATACACTCGTGGATTCAGCCGGGGAAGGCGCCCGCCATGCCGCGCTACACGGATCCTCGCTCGAGGCGGGAGTCGCGCGCACCCGCGTGCTCGTCGACGCCGCTCTGCCCGCAGCGTACTCGGAGAACGTCAGCGCATCCCTCACCCGCGTCGACGGGGTCTCGGTAGTGGAGATCAGCGTCCACGCTCCGCTTCCACTCATCGGTTTCCTCGGCCCCACGGCCGTCACGTCCACCGGGCGAGCGGTGGTGGAATGACGATGACCGGCCCAGCAGTCAGCGGCGACACGGAGGAGGGCAGCGCGGCCGTGGAGTTCCTCGCCGCGTCCCTACTTCTCCTCATCCCGATCGTCTACGTGATCCTCACCTTCTCCGCAGTGCAAGCCGCAACGTACGCAGCGGAGTCCGCTGCCCGGGAGACTGGACGCATCTATTCACGCGCCGACTCGCAATTGGCCGCCGAGCGCCACGCCCTCCTCGCGACCACGCTGGCCTTCTCCGACCATGGGATCGACGTCACCGCGAGCGAGGTACTGACAGTGACGTGCGCGCAAACCCCGTGCCTCACCCCCGGTGGGGCCGTGCATATCCAGGTCAACATCGACGTCGCCCTTCCCCTCCTGCCCGACTTCGTCGTCGACCGGGTCGCGTCCTCGGTCACCGTGAGCGCTGACGCGATCGCGACGGTCGACCGGTTCGGAGGGTGACATGCTGCGAGGTGGAACCGATTCTCGGCGAAGCTCCTCCCGCGGTTATTCCCCTGAGGCGGGCAATACGCTCGTGCTTTCCATCGTGCTCTCCGCCGTCGCGATCGCCCTCGTCCTCACCCTCGCCACGGTCACCCAAATGCACATCGAACGCAAACGGCTCCTCGCGCTCGCCGATGCCGCCGCGATCCACGCCGCCTCCGCGATCGATGAGCCCGCATATTTCGCCGAGCCCGGCTCCGAGGTGCCTCTCAGTGACTCAACCGTTCGAGCAGCGGTTGACGACTTTCTTACCCATCTCGGCCCGGGCCAGCGCTCGCGCCTGCGCGGGCTGTCGGTCGGTTCCCCGACGAACGCCGTGAATCAAGAGACCGCGCAGGTCACCCTATCCGCCTATATCCGCCCGGGGTATATCCCGTGGGCGATCACGGGTTTCGAGGGGTTTCGGATCGAGGTGACGAGCGCGGCCCGGGCGGACTGATCCCGCGGGGCGGCCTCAGTCACTCGCGACGATGACCCCGGGGTTGAGGATGCCGTTCGGGTCGAAGAGCTGCTTGATCTGCCGGGTGAGTTCGTAGGCGCGCGGGCCCACCTGGCCGGTGAGCCATGGCTGTTTCAGCCGGCCCACCCCGTGCTCCCCCGTGATTGTTCCCCCGAGGCTGATCGCGAGGTCCATGATCTCCCCGTAGGCGACCTTCGCGCGGGCCTGCTGCGCCTCGTCCTGCGGATCGAGCACGAGGAGCGGGTGGGTGTTGCCGTCGCCCGCGTGGGCGACCATCGCGATCGTCACTTCCCGGTTCGCCGCGATCTCATTGATGCCCGCCATGAGGCGAGGGAGCTGCGGAACCGGCACTCCGACGTCTTCAAGCAACAGCGGGCCGAGCTGCTCCACCGCGGGGATGCCCTCGCGCCGGGCGGTGATGAACATTTCGCCCTCGTCGGGATCGAGGGTGAAGAAGCATTCCGTTGCGCCGCCTGCCAGGCACTGTTCTTCGATGAACTTCACCTCATCGTCGGCTCCGGTGCCGGAGTCGACCTGCACGACGAGGAAGGCCTCCGCCTCGCGGTCGAGTCCCATTTTCAGCCGTTCCTCCACCGCGTTGATCGCCGTGCGATCCATGAGCTCCGCCATCGAGGGTACGAGCCGGGATTTGATCCCGACGACGGCGCTGGACGCGGATTCCAGGCTGGGGAAGAAGGCGACGAGGGTCGCGGGCGGTAGCGGTTGGGGCACGAGCCGCACGGTCACTTCAGTGACGACGCCGAGGATCCCCTCGCTGCCGATGAACAGATCCAACAGCGGCAACCCGGCGACGTCCTTAATGTTCTTGCCGCCCAGGGTGAGCACCTCGCCGTCGGCGAGCACCACGGTGAGTCCGAGCACGTAATCGCGGGTGACCCCGTATTTGACGCAGCACAGCCCGCCGGCGTTCGTGGCGACGTTGCCGCCGATGGAGCAGAACTCGAACGACGAGGGGTCCGGCGGATACCACAGGCCGTGGGCAGCCGCGGCTTTCTTCACATCGGCGTTGATCGCGCCCGCGCCGGCGATAGCGACCCCGTGAGCGGGATCGACGGTGATATCGGTAAGTTTCTCCAGCGACAACACGATGCTCGGCGTGTGCGAGGAACTGCCCCCCGAAAGGCTGGAGCCCAGCCCCCGAATGATGACGGGAGCCCCGTTCTCGTTCGCCCAGCGAAGGGTCGCGGCGACGTCGGCGGTGGATTCGGCAACGACGACGGCCCGGGGCGGGACCACGTGCGGATCGTAGGCCCGGTCATGCTGGTAGGCCGGGAGCCGGTTGGGGTCGGTGATGACTTTCGAACCGAGCGCTGCAACGAGTGCGTCCATGAACTCTCCTCGTGGGTGAACCTAGAGCAACCATATCTGCCCTCGGGCCCCGCCTCGTACACGAGGAGCCACCTCATTCGGCGGGGTCTCGCTCCGGTTCCTGATCCAGGGGAATCCCGATCGGCGGCGCCGTCACCGACGCCCCGGGGGCCTGCCCGACCGCCCGGGCCCTGCCGCTGGTCCGCCCGGAGACGAGCGAGGTGGCGCCTTCGGCGAGCCTGGTGAGCACGTAGTTCACCGCGATGAAGATCAGCGCGGCGATGAACAGCGATTGCAGGATCGGCAGCGGGTTCTGGGTGCCGAGCAGGCGGGCGCTCTGGAGGAGTTCGCTGTAGGTGACGATCGTGCCGAGCGCGGAGTCCTTGAGGATGATGACGAACTGGCTCACCAGCGCCGGGAGCATCGCGATGATCGCCTGCGGAAGCTCGATCGAGCGGATGGATTGGGCGCGGGTCATCCCCACGGCGAGCCCCGCCTCACGTTGCCCGCGGGGCAATCCGTAGACTCCCGAACGCACGAGCTCGGCGATCACGGCCCCGTTGTAGAGGGTGAGCGCGATGACGACGGCGAGCAGCGGGGTGTGTTTCGGCGCGACGTAGCCGCCCCGGCCGAGAATGTTGTAGGCCGCGATCATCAAGATCAGCACCGGCACGGCGCGGAAGAACTCAACGATCAGCCCCGAGACCCAGCGAACGATCCGGTTGGTCGCGAGCCGCCCCATCCCGAAGACGATGCCGAAGATGAGCGCGAGCGCAACGGAGATGACCGCCGCGAGGAGCGTGTAGTACAGCCCGGAGAGGAAGTAGTTCTTCCAGGTGGACCATTTGATCATCGGTGCCCAGAGTTTCGGGTCGAACTGCCCGGCCCTCTGCAGCATCCACACGACATAGGCCCCGATTCCCAGCACGACGAGCGCGCCGACGACGTTGAGCAGGCCGTGGCGGCGCCGGGCCTTGGGGCCGGGGAGGTCGAAGAGGACGTTCTGCGCGCTCATCGGGTCACCGCCAATCGTTGGGAGAGCACCGTGGTGAGGATTCCGACGGGGATGACGATGACGACGAACCCTGCCGCGATCGTGAGGAAGATGGGAAACGCGTAATTGGCGTTGAATTCGATCATTTCGCCCATGAGGTTGGAGACCTCGTCGACGGAGGCAACCGCCGCGACGGTCGTGTTCTTGATGAGGGCGATGAAGGTGTTCCCCAGCGGCGCGATCGCGCCGCGGAAGGCTTGCGGGAAGATGATCATCCGGGCCGAGGGGAGGAAACCGAGCCCGATCGCGCGGGCCGCCTCGGCTTGCCCCACCGGCACCGTGTTGACCCCCGATCGCAGCGCTTCGCAGAAGAACGCCGCGTGGTAGACCGAGAGGGCCACGACGGCGAGCCAGAAGAAGTTGGTCGTGTAGTTGCCGGAGAATTGCACGCCGAGTTTCGGCCACAGCACAAGGATCGCGAACACCATGATCACGGTGAGCGGGGTGTTTCGGATCAACGTGACGTACGCCGATCCCGCCCACTTCAGCGACCCGATCGGGGAGATCCGCATGAGCGCGAGGATCGTGCCGAGCACGAGCGCGAATAACCCGGATAGGACGGCGAGTTTGACGTTCAGCCAGTACGCATCAAGGATGTCGTAATTCGCGAGGACGTCGAGGAACTGGTCCACCAGTTCACCACCTTCAGGCAGATGCTTAGGTGCGCCGGTTGCGGAGCGTGAGCAGCCCGCAACCGGCGCGGTGACACCGGAACGCTATTTACTCACACGCGTCGGGCGTGGGCGGGTTGTCCGCGCTCGGGGAGTAATCTACGCCTTCGGTGTTCGTGTCGATGAACTCTTGCCAGGAACCGTCGTCGATCATCTCGTTGATCGCGTCGGTGATCTCCTCACACTGATCGGAGTCCTGCGGGATTCCCACCCCGTAGCGCTCCTCGGAGAAGGTGTTGCCCACCACTCGCATGTCTCCCCCGCCGGCTTCGGCGGCGAGACCGGCGAGGATGATGTCATCGGTGGTGACGGCGTCCACCTCACCACCGGTGAGGAACTGGAGGCATTCGGAGTAGCCGGGCTGTTCGATGAGCTGCACCTCCTCGGCGAAGTCCTCCTTGATGCGCGCCGCGGAGGTGGAGCCGGAGACGGAGCAGAGGTTGAGGCCGTTGAGGTCCTCCGGCCCGTCGATACGGTCCTCGTCCGCGCGCACGAGCAGGTCCTGCCCGGAGATGAAGTACGGCCCGGCGAAGCTCACGACCTCCTTGCGTTCGTCAGTGATGGAATAGGTGGCAACGACGATGTCGACCTGTTTGTTCTGCAGCAGAGTCTCACGTTGGGCTGAGGGGGCCTCCACCCACTCGATCTGATCCTCTCCGTAGCCGAGTTTGTCGGCGACGTACTTGGCGACGTCGACGTCGAACCCGGTCATCGTGTCGCCGTCCTTCAGGCCGAGCCCGGGTTGGTCGTACTTGGTGCCGATGCGGATGGTGTCGCCGCCACCGCCGCCACCTTCCTCGCCATCACCGCCGCCGTTGCCGCCGTCGCCGCAGGCCGACAGTGCCAGGGCGCTCGCAGCAGCGATGGCCATCATTGCGTGAATTCGACGCTTCATTGCTTTCTCCTTCGTTGGCTGATGCGACGTGTGTCGCAGTTGTAGGAATGGTGAACTTAGTCGGCGAGAATCTTACCCAGGAAGTCTTTCGCCCGGGTGCTTCGGGGATTGTCGAAGAACACGTCCGGCTCGGTGTCCTCCACGATCTGCCCGTCGGACATGAAGACAACGCGGTCGGCGGCGCGGCGAGCGAATCCCATTTCGTGGGTGACGACGACCATCGTCATTCCCTCTTTCGCCAGCGACACCATGACTTCGAGGACCTCGTTGACCATCTCCGGGTCGAGCGCCGAGGTCGGCTCGTCGAAGAGGATCACTTTCGGCCGCATCGCAAGCGCCCGGGCGATCGCCACGCGCTGCTGTTGCCCGCCGGAGAGTTGGGCGGGGAGCTTATCTGCTTGGTTCGCGACCCCGACCCGATCGAGGAGCTCCATCGCGAGCTTCTTCGCCTCCCCCGCGCGCATCTTCTTCACCTTGATGGGCCCGAGCGTGACGTTCTCGAGAATGGTCTTGTGCGCGAAGAGGTTGAAGGATTGGAACACCATGCCCACTTCCGCACGGAGCCGCGCGAGTGCCCGGCCCTCTTCCGGAAGTCCTTCCCCGTCGAGGGTGATGGTCCCAGAATCGATGGGTTCGAGCCGATTGATCGTGCGGCAGAGGGTGGATTTCCCTGAACCGGAGGGGCCGATGACGACGACCACCTCGCCCCGGTGAACGGTGAGGTCGATGTCTTGCAACACGTGAAGCGCACCAAAATATTTGTTGACACCCTCCATCACGACGAGGGGTTCGCCGCGGGCAGCCTGAGGCTCGTCTGAATTCATCGTCATTCACCGAACACTAACGAATTGTGACTGAAGGTACACGTAGGCGCGATAACGTTTTGGATACGATCTCCCCGCCCCACCCGCCGTTCCGCGCAGGTCTGCGCGCCTAGAGCCACCGCTGACGTTTGAAGATGACATACAGGGTGACGACGGCGCCGAGCATGGCAAGCAGCGCGGCGGGATATCCGAAGCGGGTTGCGAGTTCGGGCATGTGGTGAAAGTTCATGCCGTAGATCCCGGCGATAACGGTGGGGGTGAAGAGAATAGCCGCCCAGGAGGCGATCTTCTTCGACTGTTCCCCCTGTTCGAAAGCGGCTTGGCTCATCCGGGCCATCTCCTCGTTCTGGCGTTGCCCCACGAGCGCGATGTGCACCTGCATCGCCGAGGAGAGCAGGTCACGCAGGGAATCGATCCGGGTCGATAAGCGCAACGTGTGATCGTGGACGTCACGGAAGTGGCTGCGCAGGTCCGCGGGAGCTTTGCGCAGGAACTGCTCCGAGATCCCTACCAACGGGTGGATGACGCGTTGGTAGCTCAACACGGTCTGCAGGAGCTCGTGCAATCGTTGCACGACCTCGCGCTTACCGGCGAAAACGTCATCCTCGACGTCGTCGATCGTCTCCGCCAGCGCCTCCACTGCCGGCTCGTAGGAGTCGACGACGGCATCGAGGAGGAGATAGAGGATCCCGATCGGGGTGTCGTGGAATTCCTCGCCGGCGTCGATCCGTTTTCCGATTTCGCCGTTCGCGGGCGTATCCGAGGTGAGGCAGATGACGACGTCGGTACCCGCGAACACGTGCATCTCCGCCAGGCCGCCGCGGATGACCCGGCGCAGGACGAGGAAGTGGACGTCGTCATAGTCCTCGAGTTTCGATCGTTGCCGCCCCCGCAGCACATCTTGGATCGCAAGTTCCGGGAGGGCGAACACCTCGCCGAGCTCCTCGACCTCCGATGCCGGCGGGTTTTCCAGGTAAACCCACCCCACCCCACCGGTTTCCTCGAGCTGGGTGCGCATTTCGCGGGCGCCGTCGCAGGTGCGCGCGGGCGCGCCCGGCGAATAGATCACAAAGGACATACCTGCCATGGTGCCGGTGAGTAGGGCAAAATGCTACGTGTGTTCCACGTGATGTTCCATGAGCCCCTCATTCCACCCAACACGGGCAACGCCATTCGGATGGTCGCCGCGACGGGGGCCGCCCTCCACCTCGTGGAGCCGCTCGGGTTCGTGCTCACCGACGCGCATCTGCGCCGGGCCGGATTGGATTATCACGATCTTTCTCGGGTGTTTGTGCACGCGGATTTCGATGCGGCGATGGATTTCGTCCGCGCCCACGGCACCGGGAGGGTATTCGCGTTCACCGGGCAGGCGTCCGCGGGTTTCAGCGAAGTCTCCTACGAGGTGGGTGACACGCTGCTGTTCGGCAGGGAAACCACCGGGCTGCCGCCGCACGTGCTCGCCGATCCCCGGATCACCGGGGGTGTGCGCATCCCGATGCTCGAGGGCATTCGATCGCTCAACCTTTCCAACTCTGCCGCCGTCGCCGCCTACGAGGCGTGGCGGCAACACGATTACCGGGAACTACCGGCGGGGTGGCTCCCACCGCAGACCCCGGTCTCCCGCTTCACTGGAAATCCCGAGACACCGATGGCACCTTGAGGGGAAGCTCGGTGAGGGACTCCGCGAGCACGTTACTCACCCCGTCGGCGTGTTCCACCATGCCGCGCACGATCAGCGCCGCCGAGGTGCGGGCGATTCTGCGGTAACGCGACCACACCGTGGCGGGGCAGATGATGTTCGCCAGGCCGGTCTCGTCCTCTAGTGAGAGGAAGGTGACCCCCTTGGCGGTGGCGGGGCGCTGGCGGTGGGTGACCACCCCGGCGACCCGAACCCGAGTTTTGTTGGGGATGGCCCGCATCCGCGCCGTCGTCACCACCCCGAGCGCGTCCAGCTGCGGGCGAACGAACTGGGTGGGGTAACTCCCCGGGGAGACCCCTGTTGCCCAGACGTCCGCGACGGCCTCGGTGGCGTCGTCCATCTGTGGCAGCGCCGGGGCCGTCGCGCCCACCTCGATCGGCAGCGCGGGCTGGGTGAATCCGCCGCGACGGATCCCCGCTGCTCCCCCGTGCGCGCCCGCCGCCCAGAGCGCGCCCCGGCGGGTGGCCTCGAAGCAGGAGAGCGCGCCGGCGGTGGCGAGCGTTTCGAGCTGCGCCGTGCTCAATCGGCAACGCCGGGCAAGGTCTCCGATCCCCGTAAACGGTTCTCGCCCCCGTTCAGCGACGATCGCCTCGGCCGTTTCCTGCCCGATCCCCTTGATGGGGGCGAGGCCGAGTTGCACGAACAGAGCCCCCCGCTCCCCGTGCACCTCGGCGTGCACGCCAGACACGTCTATCCGGGCGCGTTCTACACTCACGCCCCGCCGGCGGGCATCTTCCACGAGGGAGGCGGGCGAGTAGAACCCCATCGGCTGGGCGGCGAGCAGCGCCGCGTAGAAGGCTTCGGGGTGATGCACTTTGAGCCAGGCGCTCGCGTACACGAGGTAGGCGAAGGAGAACGCGTGAGATTCCGGGAAACCGAAATCGGCGAAGCCTTTGAGCTTCTCGAACACCTCCTGCGCCACATCCCCCGGGATCCCATTGGTAGCCATCCCCGCAAAGAGCCGGTCCTTGAGCGCATCGATGCGTTCAGCGCTGCGTTTGGCGCTCATGGCACGGCGCAGTTCGTCGGCGTCGGCGGGGCTGAACCCGGCAACATCGATGGCGATCTGCATGAGCTGCTCTTGGAAGAGTGGCACCCCGAGCGTTTTTTCCAGCGCAGGTTTGAGCAGGGGGTGAAGGTAGGTGACGGGTGCTCGCCCCCGCACCCGGTCGATGTACGGGTGCACGCTTTGGCCTTGGATAGGGCCGGGGCGAATGAGCGCCACCTCGACGACGATGTCGTAGAACCGGCGGGGCCGCAGCCTGGGCAGCGTGGCGATCTGGGCCCGCGATTCCACTTGGAACACCCCGACGGTATCCGCGGCGCACAGCAGGTCATACACGGCGGGGTCCTCTTGGGGGATCGAATGCAGGTCGATCTCTTCGCCGGTGAGGTCCCGAACAGTGGTGAAGGCAATTTTTAGCGCCGTGAGCATGCCCAACCCGAGCAGGTCAAACTTTACGAGCCCGGCATCCGCGCAGTCGTCCTTATCCCATTGCACGACCGTGCGCCCGGGCTTGGTCGCCCATTCCACGGGCACGACGTCGATGACCGGCCGGTCACAGATGACCATTCCACCGGAGTGGATCCCTAAGT
The DNA here is from genome assembly GCA_035301585.1 of Beutenbergiaceae bacterium. Taxonomy (GTDB): domain Bacteria; phylum Actinomycetota; class Actinomycetes; order Actinomycetales; family Beutenbergiaceae; genus HY158. The sequence continues at coordinate 15,676 of DATGUB010000080.1, forward strand.
GCCGGGGCAGGCGGAGCAGCTGCTGGGCGAGGGTCAGCACCTGGGAGGGGATCCCTTCGGTGTGCCCGGCGGCCGCTTCCTTCGCCGAGTCCGAGGGGGTCCAGGGCCCCTCTCGGCGGAGCCGGTCGCGCTCGGATTCGTTCGTGGTGGGAGTGTCGGGCCGGGATTCGGGGATGAGCGGTCCCCACTGCTCGATACCTTTGGCCCACGCATCCTGCTGGCCCGGGTCGTACCCGAGGGCGCGGGCGACGTCGCGAACCGCTGAGCGGGGCCGATAGGAGATGACGTTAGCTACCTGCGCCGCGTGGTGGCGCCCGTAGCGGGAGTAGACGAATTGGATCACCTCTTCGCGGCGCCCTGCTTCGATATCGATATCGATGTCGGGTGGGCCGCTGCGCCCCGGGGAGAGGAAACGCTCAAACAGGAGTTTGTGATGCACCGCGTCCACCGCGGTGATCCCCAGTGCGAAGCACACGGCGGAGTTCGCGGCGCTCCCCCGGCCCTGACACAGAATGTCGTTCTCAGCGCAGAACTGCACGATTTCGTGAACGATGAGGAAGTAGCCACAGAACCCTAGTTCCTCGATGACCTCCAGTTCGTGCTCGATGAGCCCATAGGCGCGCTCGGCGTTGCGGGGTTCGCCGTAGCGGCTGCGCGCGCCCGTATAGGCGAGTTCCCGGAGCCACGTGGTTTCCGTATGCCCCTGAGGAACCGGGAACGGCGGCAACCCCGGAGCCACGAGGTCGAGATCGAAGGCGCACTCTCCCGCAATCTCAACCGACCTCTCCAGAGCCTCGGGCCAGCGATAGTGCAACTCGTGCATTTCCGTACCCGTCCGCAAAAACGCCGGCGCGGGGGGCAACCACCCCTCCAGGTCGTGAAGTGATCGCCGCGCTCGAGTCGCGGCGAGAACATCGGCCAGCGGGCCCGCGGCGGGGGTGGCGCAATGGACTCCTCCCGTGGCCACGACCGGCACCCCTGCCCGGGAGGCGACCTCGACCAGGGCCGCCAGGCGCAGGTCCTCCCCGGGGGTGAGGTGGTGCGTGAGCTCCACGGCAACGTGTTCCCGGCCGAATACATCGATGAGGGTATTCACCTCCGCCACCGCGGCAGAGATGTTCCACTCCCGGGGGCCGGCTCCCAGGGCCCTGCGCACGGCCCCTTTGCGACATCCGGTGAGAATCTGCCACTCGCCGCCGGCCTGCTCACCTAGTTCGTGCAAGTGGTACGCCGCGTGGCGTTTCTTTCCCGCGCTCAAGTGCCCGAGCGCCATCGCCCGCGACAGCCTGCGATATCCGCCCGCTCCTCGGGCGAGCACGAGCAGGTGGTCACCGGCCGGGTCAGCCGCGTGCGGATCCATCTCGGCCCCGGCAAGGGTGAGCTCCGCCCCGAACACCGTGGGCAACCCCACTTTGCGCGCCGCTCCGGAAAACCTGACCGCCCCGTAAAACCCATTGTGATCGGTGAGCGCGAGCGCGCGCAGGTCCATCGCTTTTGCTGCAGCCACGAGTTCCTCGGGCTGGCTCGCTCCATCGAGGAAGGAGAACGCCGAGTGCGCATGAAGCTCTGCGTAGCCGAACATATGTTCGAGTATAGGGTGCGCTTCCCGGCGTGCGCTACCTCAACTTCTCCTGCCCTCGCCCCGCCGCCGGGATTTCCTCCGCCACTTCAGAGTGACGATGAGCAGCCCCACCGAGAGCACCAGCGCCCGGGCGAACAGCATCGGGCGCGCACCTTCTCCCAGGTCCGCTCCGCTCAAGTGGGCGACGAGGCCGACCAGCGCCGCGAGCGCGATGGCGAGCCATATCCCCGCGAGCACTTTTCGCATGAAGTTAGTCATACACCCCCTCGATGCCCCACCCCTCCTGACCACCGGCGACGAGCCAGGCCCCTGCGGGGGAAACCACTTGCAGGTACACCTGCGGGGCTTCGCCCTCCCACCATCGATCATAAACAGGCCACGGGCCCGCCCAGCCGTCGACAGGGTAGAGGCGCCGGTCGTAGTTCAGCTCCTCCGGCCCCCGGGTGAGGCCGCCGCGCGGAGTCATCCGCACCGGCGCGCCCTCCGCCAAGAGCTCCACCCTTATGGGCTCGGGGAAAACAGTGGTGGGAAGCGGGGTGGGCAGCTGCCCGGGCCACGGCGCGGCCGGGTCGCGCTCGGCCACCTGTTCATCCCCCCAGGCGACGTAGCGGATCCGCTCCCGAGGGGTACGCCCACCTTGCGGGACCGCGGTCAGCACCCCTTCAGCCCCCAGCAGGCTCTGGACTCGGTTAGCGGCACGCGTGGCGTGCTCTTCGTTCCGACTCGACTTTCCCCACAGTCCACTTTGGGCCGCCCCGGCGGGATAGTTCCCCTCCGCGATGAGGTCGATTCGCACGAGTGGAGCGCTCGGCGGTTTTCCGCTGCGCCCCTCGAGCCATCCCCCCAGTTGCCATCTGACTCGATCGGTCAGCTCTTCTACACTCAGCAGGCCATCCAGCCGCCAGGAACGGCTGAGCTCCGCCCCGTTCTCGGCCCGCGCGAATACCCGCAGGTTTTCACACGCGAGCCCCCGCCCCACGAGGAGGCGATGCAGTTGCCTCGCGGCGTCCCGGGCGGCGAAGGCGGCGATATCCAGCCGCTGCGCCGGAGGGTCCAGATCCACACCCGCGGCCAGGTCTGCGTCACTTCGCGCTCCGGCCGAGAGCTGAATATTGAGCCCGCGGGCGAGCCGGTGGGCGTAGCGCCCCACCCGGCCGAACCTTGCCGCGACATCCGCCGCTTCCAACTGCGCCACATCCCCCAGGCGGGCGAGTCCGAGCCGCTGCCACACGCTCACGAGGTCGGAATATTCTTTGCGCGCGGCCGTGGTGGTGGCCGCGTGCAACAGTTCCTGGACGGGGTGAGGGAAAAGGAACTCCGCGGTTTCGGAGGTCGGGACGATCAGCGATCTGCGCGCCGCCAGGATCGCCGTGAGGAACCCCGCGGCCACCCCGACCTGGGCCTCCACGCCGGCGCCCGCTCCCGCCCCGACGAGCGCCGCCGCCACTTCCTCCTCGCCGCCGTGGTAGCGCGCCGCCCCGCCCACTCCCACCATCGCGAGGCCGGGGCGGAGCAACACGATATCGGCGACGACCTCACCGGCGGCCTGCAGGACCGGTTCAAACGCCCGCACCTCCTGAGTGGGATTGGCGGGCCCGAGCACGAGCTCGGGAACGAGGCTCTGCGCGGTGCGGCGGGTCATTCCCGGCCGCAGCCCGAGTCGGCGCGCCGGCGCAGACACGACGGTGAGGCCGCGCCCGTCGCAAAGCGCGGCGGGCAGGTGCGCGGGCAGCTCCCCTTCGGCGATCGCGGCGACGATCGGCCAATCGGGCACCCACAGCACCCCCGTTCGCGGCACCGATTCCGGCGATTCACCCGACACGGCGCAGCGCCCCCTGCCGCCCCTGGGGCATCGCTTCGCTCGGCAAGCGCACGCGCACGAGCCGCTCTCCCCCGCGCCCACTTCTGCGCACGGTGAGCTGCCGCTGGCGCAGGTACCCGCCTCCACTGCCCACCCCGGTCCATGCGGTCCTCTCCACCGCCAGGCGCGTCGGCATCTCCCGCCAGGGCGCAAAGACCGCGGTGCGCTGGGTTCGGGCCCGACCAAGGAGGCTGCGGCGCTGCCCGGGCCGCAGGACCGCCCCCGCGCCGACGGCAACGACATCGAATCCATCGATGATCGCCGCGAGCACTCCCGCCGCTTGCGGCCCCGGCTCGGGGATGAGCACGAGCCGGCGCAGATCGATCCCGAACTCTGCCGCCGCGGCCACCCCCAAGCTCGGCATCCCCACGATCGCCGTCCACTTCTCGCCCGCGCCGGCGGCGCCTACCAGGGCGAGCAGGAGCGCCGTCGAACCCGCCACCCCGATCGCGCTGCCCGGCAGGAGGTTCACCCCCAACGCCTCGAGGGGCTCGCCTCCCGCCCCCGGCCCGGGGATGGGCGGGAAGTCGGCCTGCACCGCCGGGGTTTCCGCGCGCATTCCCGCCTTAACCTCTGCCTGGCGAAGCGCGCGTTCAGCCCGGGCGAGCTTGGCGAGGCGGGAGTGGTCGCCGGAGGGCACCGCCTCAACAACAGACATCGACATACGCCACCCCTTTCCTGCCTTCGCACCGTAGGCGCACCCACTGACACTAGAACGATCGTTCTAGTGAACGTCCGTTCGATTAAGATGTCAAGTGGGGCTCCGAGCCCATCCGGATGCGCTATCGCAGCCGAACAACTACGGTTAAAGAAACCCTTCGTCCACGAAAGAGGTACCCATGAATCTCGACCGGCCACAGGCCCCGAACCCATACGAGCTGCTGCCGCAGGCGCCGTCACTGACCGTTACCTCGAGCGCATTCACCGACGGCGGGGAACTCCCGGCCCGCCACAGCGCAGGCGGAGAGAACGTTTCTCCCGAACTTTCCTGGTCGGATTTCCCCGCGGAGACCAAAGGCTTCGTCGTCACCTGCTTCGACCCGGACGCCCCCACCCCCTCGGGCTATTGGCACTGGACGGTGGCCGATCTGGACGTCGCGGTCACCTCGCTTCCGGAGGGCGCCGGTGCCGACGACGGCTCCCTGCCCGGGAACGCCTTCCACGCCCGCTCCGACGGCGGTTCCCTGGCTTACGAAGGCGCGGGCCCGCCCCCGGGCGATCGCCCGCACCGATACATCTTCGCCGTGCACGCCCTCGACGTGGAGTCCCTCGGGGTGAGCGCAGAGGATTCACCGACCAAGGTCGCCTTCCTCACCCTGTTCCACACGATCGCGCGGGGCACCCTCACCGCGACCTTTGCTCAGGAGTAACACCCGCTAGGGCGCCAGTGCCCGGCCCAGGCGTTCCACGGAGCCGCCGAGCCCCCATCGCTCGGCGAGTTCCGTGACCCGGGCGGGGTCGGCGAACCCGGCTGGTCGCCGCAGCGCGTCGAGGTCCTTCCCCACGGGTAGATCGCGGGCTACCCGCACCACCTGCGGGGCTGCGGCGAGATAGTCCGCGGCGGAGGCGATGTTGGCCCGCTGCCCCTTGGACAGCGAGGAGTTGGGATCGCCGGCCGCCGCGATGATCCCCTCAAGATCACCGAACCGGCTGAGGAGCGTGGCCGCTGTCTTGTCCCCGATGCCCTTGACGCCGGGGAGCCCGTCGGAGGGGTCGCCGCGCAGGATCGCGAAGTCCACGTACTGGTGGGGCCCGATCCCATATTTGCCGGTGACGACCTCCCCGGTGATCACCTCGTGCTTACTCACCCCGCGGGCGGTGTACAGCACCCGGACGTTCGCCTCGTCGTCAACGAGTTGGAACAGGTCCCGGTCCCCGGTCGCGATGTTGACCGGTCCGGGCGCTTTCGCCGTCAGCGTGCCGATGACGTCGTCGGCCTCGTAGTCCTCCACGCCCACGACGGCGATCCCCGCCGAGGCGAGCACCTCGGCGATGATCGGGATCTGGCGGGTGAGGCCCTCGGGCGTCTCCTCCACGTCAACGCCGCCCTCTTCCCGCACCACCCGGTGGGCCTTGTACGAGGGCAGCAGGTCCACCCGCCACGAGGGGCGCCAGCTGTTATCCCAGCAGCACACGAGGTGGGTGGGTTCGTAGTCGGCCGTGAGCCGGGCGATGAAATCGAGCAACCCCCGCACGGCGTTGACCGGGGTGCCATCGGGGGCTTTCAGCGAGTCGGGGACGCCGAAGAACGCCCGAAAATATAGCGAGGCGGTATCGAGGAGCAACATAGTCAAAAGTGTGGCACATTACGGCTGCAGAAGGATCCGCCCCTTCACCTCCCCCGCCTCCATCTCCTCGTGGGCGCGGGCGGCCTGGGAAAGTGGGAGCACCTTAGTGATGTTCTCCACGAGCGCCCCTTCAGCAAGGAGGCGGTTCACCGCCTGGGCGGCGCGGGCAAGCTCCTTCGCCCCCGCGCGGCTGTGCACGAATCCACGGACCGTGACGTCCTTGGTATACAGCCCGGCCCACGGCACGGGCACCGGATCGGGCCCGGCCGCCGTGACGAGAACCTCCCCTCCCACCGCCACCAACTCCGCGAGCAGCCCGTAGTCCGTGCGCCCGGAGGTATCCCAACACACCCGCGCGCCTTCGCCCACCTCCTGCCGCAGCTCCTCCGCCGCGTTCGGATCGTGATGATTGACGACGGCGCTCGCCCCGGCTTTCCGCGCCCGGGCGGCATCCGCGGGGGACGCGGTGGCAACGACCCGCGCACCGCTGCGGGCGGCGAAGGTCACCGCCGCCGCGCCGACGTTCCCGCCCCCGCCCCCGATGAGGACGGTCTCGCCGGGGGCGATGGTGACCTTCGCGAACGCGAGCGCGGCGGTGCTCGCCGGGTGCGCGAGCGACACCGCGACCTTCGGGTCCACGCCCCGGGGCAGGGGGTAGACCCGGTCGACGGGCGCAACCGCGGTGTCTGCGGCGCTGCCCTGCCTGCCTTCGTAGCCGAGGCTGTTCGCCCACACCCACTCCCCTTCGGTCAGCGGTGAACTCTCCGGGGCGCGGATGACCCGGCCCACCACATCGCGGCCGAGGATGAGCGGCAACGGCACGGGGGTGGGAAAGCGTCCGGAGCGCACGAAGGTGTCCACCGGGTTGACCGTGGCCGCG
>DATGUB010000081.1:0-2068 GCA_035301585.1 Beutenbergiaceae bacterium
CGAGCGAGTACGATCCGCCGAGAGCGCCAGTTCTCGGTTTGGATGTCGCGGTCGGTGCCGTCGAGGTCATTCAGGTGCGTAACGATCATGTTCAGACCCTTCTTAAACGGTGGCGAGTTCGGAGCGGACCACTTTCGCAGCGGCCTCTCCGAGGATATCGAGTCCTTCGCGAAGGTCCTCTTCGGAGATCGTCAGCGACGGCATGATCTTCACGACTTCGTCCTCCGGTCCGGAGGTCTCCACGAGGAGCCCGTGGGCATAGCATTCCGCGGCGATCTGGCTCGCGTGCTCCGGGTCGGTGAAGAGCAGACCGGTGAGCAGGCCGCGGCCGCGGACGGTGGCGTCGGTGCGGATCGCGATCTCTTCGAGCTGGTCGTACAGGACCTGCGAGATGTGCTGCACGTGCTTCTGCAGTTCGGGCGTGGCCCAGTACTCTTCGATCGCGGCCTTGGCGGTGACGAACGCGGGGTTGTGGCCGCGGAAGGTCCCGTTGTGTTCGCCCGGGGCCCACTGGTCGAGTTCGGGTTTGAACATCGTCAGGGCCATCGGCAGGCCGTAACCGGAGATCGATTTGGACACGCACACGATGTCCGGCACGATTCCGGCCTCCTCGAAGGAGAAGAACGTGCCGGTGCGGCCGCAGCCGGCCTGAACGTCGTCGACGATGAGCAGCACGCCGTGGGTCGCGCAGAGGCGGGCGAGTCCGCGCAGCCATTCGGGGCGAGCGGCGCGCAGCCCGCCTTCTCCCTGGACGGTTTCCACGATGATCGCGGCAGGCTTGTCCACACCGGATCCTGAATCGCCGAGTACCCGGTCGAGCCAGAGGAAGTCCGGCGTCTCCCCGTCGAGGTAATCGTCATACGGAATGGTGGTGGAGTGGCTCAGCGGGATCCCTGCGCCGCGGCGCTTCATCCCGTTTCCGGTGATCGCCAGCGAACCGAGGGTCATCCCGTGGAAGGCGTTGGTGAACGAGAGCACGTGCTCGCGGCCCGTCACCTTCCGGGCGAGCTTGAGGGCTGCTTCGACCGCGTTGGTTCCGGTGGGGCCGGGGAACATGATCTTGTAATCAAGTCCGCGCGGCTGGAGGATCACCCGGTTGAACGTGTCGAGGAACTCCGCCTTCGCAGGGGTCTTCATGTCCAGTGAGTGCACCACAGCGCCCGAGCGCAGGTAGTCCAGGAGCGGCTCGAGGAGTTTGGGGTTGTTGTGGCCGTAGTTGAGGGCACCGGCCCCGGAGAAGAAGTCGAGATATTCACCACCGTCGGCAGACTGTTGACGGCAACCATTGGCGCTCACGAAGGTCGCGGGCCAATTCCGGCTGTAACCTCGAACCTCTGATTCCAGTTGTTCGAAGATATCCATTACTATTTTCCTTTCGGTGGGGAAATTCTTAAAAAGTCGTGCGTGGGCATGCGAAAGCCGACCCCGTGTGCTCCCGGAGTGGGCGCGGCCGTCATCGGCTGCTAGTTCTCGGGCCCGATCTGATAGAGGAATTCGGTGTCGTGGTCATCGGGGAAGTTCTGTTCCTCGAACAACGGTTCACGCGCAACGGGAATCTCCCGCCTCTGGGCAAATCTCGTGAATAGCCCGATCGACGCGGGGTTGTCGGCGGTGATCGTCGTTTCCAAGCGGTCGATCCCCTCGAACACCTGGCACTGGTCGAAGAGCTCGGTGAGCATCGAGCTCGCGATGCCCCGGCCCCGGAACTTCTCATCCGTGGCGACCTGCCAGATCATGAGGGTATCGGGGGAGGAGGGGCGGATGTAGCCGGTGATGAAACCGGCGAATTCGCCGTCGACTTCCGCGACGATGGAGGTGTCAGCGAAGTCGTGGCACCACATGAGGTACGCATACGAAGAGTTGAGATCTAAAACGCCCGTCGCTTTGGCCAGTCGCCACATGTCCCCTCCGTCTTCGAGGGCCGGGCGCCGGAACGAAAGTCCGGACGTGCTGGTAAGGGTGGAATTTGTCTTTTCAGTAATAGTCACGGTATCTGCGCTTTGTGTAGGCATCGGTGTTTACCGTAACAGGATGAGATCGCGAGTCAAGATTCAGCCATGAAACGCTC
>DATGUB010000082.1:0-9924 GCA_035301585.1 Beutenbergiaceae bacterium
GCTACCACTCCCGGTGGCCCGGGATGAGCGTGCCGGGGTTGAGGTTGCGGTTTGGGTCCGCGGAGCGCAGCAGGCCCACCATGAGGTCCACCCCCGCAGGCGAGAGGTCCTGCTCCATCCACGGGGCGTGGTCGGTGCCCACCCCGTGGTGGTGCGAGAGCGTGCCGCCGGCGTCGATGAACGCCTGCTGGATCGCGGTCTTCACCACGTCGTACTGGCGCAGGCTCTCCTGGTAGTCGGCTTCCTTCCCGTCAACATCTGCGGGGCGGAAGGCGAAGGTGAAGTACAGGCACGCCCCGGAGTGGTAGGAGTGCGAGAGGTGGCACATGATGAAGCCCTTCACGCCCACCTCGTCGAAGGCGGCGTTCGCGGCCTGCATCGTGGTGAAGTACACCTCGCCGAGCCGGTCCCACGGGGCGGCGGTCTCCGACACGTCGCCCATCGCGCCCCGGTCGAGGAGGAAGTCCCGGATGTAGGGGGTGTCGAACTTCTTCTGGTCGTACAGCGCCCCCGGTCCCTTGCCGAGCCGGATCCCGCCGTTCTTGGAAATGATCTTGCCGACCAGCGCCTTGTTCGCCTTCACGAGGTTCGCGCCGCCCTCGTACCCGATGTAGCTGATGCACACCTTGTCCATGTCCCAACCGCGCTTGGCGAGCAGATCGAACAGGATCGGGCCGGCCTTCGACTTCAACGACGTCGATTCCTTCTGCGTCGATAACGAGAACGCCGTCTCCGGGGCGTCGGAGACGCGGGTGATCGACGGCGTCGCGTCGGATTCGGCGATCTCCCGCATCGCGGCGATCCCCGCCGCCCAGTTGGGGAACAGGTACGCGATGACTTCCCGGTTCTCCGGGAGCCGGTGCACGTGCACCCACGCCTCGGTGATCACCCCGAGGCGGCCTTCGGAGCCGAGGATCATCTCCCGCACGCTCGGGCCCGAGGAGGTCGCCGGCAGGGGGCGGATCTCGACCACCTTGCCCGGCTGAACCAGGCGCATCCCGCGGGTGATGTCGGCGATGTCGCCATACTTATCCGACTGCATGCCCGAGGAGCGGGTGGAGATCCACCCACCGAGGGTGGAGTGCTTGAACGAGTCGGGCTGGTGCCCCATCGTCCAGCCCGAGGCGTTGAGCTGGGTCTCCATGTCCGGGCCGAGCACACCCGCCTGGATCCGCGCGATCCCGGAGACCTCGTCGATCTCCAGCACCCGGTTCATCCGCCCCATGTCCATCGAGACCACGAGGCGGGTCTCCTTCGGCTGCGGGGTGAGGGAGCCGGAGATGTTCGATCCGCCGCCGAAGGGGATGAGCACCGCGTCGATCTCGGCGACGTAGTCGACGAGCGCACGCACCTCTTCCTCGTTCGCCGGATAGACGACGACGTCGGGCACCCGGGGCAGGTGCCCGGCACGGACGAGCACGAGGTCGCGCAGGCCCTTGCCGTAGGTGTGGATGACCCGCTGCATGTCGTCGGTGAACACGTGGTGATCTCCGACGATCTTGCGCAGCGCCTTCTCGTCCCCCGAGCCGAGGATCGAGTCGGGTACCTCCAGGTCGGAGAACTCGGGCGGCTCGGCGCTCGGTTCGGAGAGGTCGATCGCGGTCCGCTCGAGCACGAACGGGGCGAAGGCGGGTTTGTCGTCGTAGGTGAAGGCGATGCCTTCCACTCCCCAACCCCACCATTTGTGATGCGTGACGTCGCTCATGAGTCCTCCTGTTTCGGCTCCGATGCCTGGTCGGTTGCGTTGGTATCGTGTGGCGGCGTGGGCGGCGCCGGCGCGTCTGGGGGCGGTTCGACGACGTCGGGGCCCACCCCGGCTTCGACGGTTCGGGTCTCCACCATCGCCCGCACGCGTTGTTCGATTCGGTCGTTGAGGTCGGTGAGTGCTTCACCGGATTGCACCCGTACGGGCTGGCCGATGAGTAGCCGCACGGGCTTGCGGCCGGGTTTGGGCCACGAGCTGCCCACGGGCATCGCGTCGTGGGCGCCGATGAGTCCGACGGGAACCACCGGGACCCGCAGCGCACGCGCGAGCGCCGCGGCCCCGGGTTTGAACCCGGCCATCTCCCCGGTGCGGGAACGGGTGCCCTCGGGGAAGATCAGTAACGGAACGTCCTGGCGCAGGAGCGAGATGCTCAGCCCCGCGCGTTTGGGTTTCCCCCCGCGCCCGCCGCCGCTGCGCCGCCCGTCCCGCTCGACGGGGTAGGAGTTGAAAAACACCGAGGTGAGGGTCGAGCGCCACTTCTGGGAGTAGAAATAGTCGGCGGCCACCGCGGTCGCGAGGTGCTTCGTCAGCGGGTAGGGCAGGGAGGAGATGAGGACGGGCGCGTCGAGATGGGAGGAGTGGTTCGCAACGAGAATGAACGGGCCCTTGAGCCCGTCGACGTTCTCCTTCCCCTCCACCTGGATGGAGACCACCGAGTTGATCACCCCACGCAGGATGACCCGCTGGGCGAAACGGCGCATCAGTCTGTGCCAGGCCCAGTGGTAACGGTCGGTGGGTTTACCGCTCATCGCGGCCCTTCTTTATCTGCCCCGTCGCCCACACGACCCCGGGGCGGGGGGCATAGGAAGCGAGGAGCGCCAGCAGTTTGAACCGCTTCGAGGGCACGACCCTGCTCTTCCCCTTCTCCACAGCTTTCAGCGTATCTTCTACGACCCGATCCGCGGACAACCACAGCCAGGAGGGGATCGCGGAGGCGTTCACCTTCGCGCGGGAATGGAACTCGGTGCGCACCCAACCGGGGAGCAGGGTCATCACCTGCACGCCCGTGCCCCGCAGCTCCAGGGCGAGGGCGTCGGAGAAGGTGTTCATCCACGCCTTGATCGCGGAGTAGTTGTTCATCGCGATCATCCCGGCCACCGAGCCGACGTTGATGATGATGCCGCTTCCCCGCTGTTCCATCACGAGTCCGGCCGCGGCGGCGAGGCGCATCGGCGCTTTGACCATGAGGTCCACGCCGTGCAGGTGGGGGGCGAGGTTCGTCGTCACCGACGGTTCGTGCAGGCCGGAGCCGGCGTTGTTGACGATGATGTTGACCTGCGGGTCCGCCCCGATCCGCGCCTCGACGATCTCCACGCCCGCGTCGGTGGCGAGGTCGGCGGCGAGGGTCTCCACCTCGACCCCGTGCTCGCGGAGTTCGCGGGCGGCCTCGTCCAACCGGGATTCGGTGCGCGATACGAGCACGAGGTCCACTCCGCGCCGGGCGAGGGCGCGGGCGAAGGCGTAACCGATTCCCGCGCTTCCACCGGTGATGAGTGCTCGACCGGTGATTACCGTCATAACTGGTCTCCCTTGCGCAGCGAGTGCAAGATGGAGGCGAAGGTGCCATCGACCGTCGTCGTCCACGAATGCACCGGCCACCGCTTGGCGCTGGCGTAGCGGTACAGGGAGGAGTCCGGGTTGACGACGGCGGGGTTGCCCACGACCTCCAACCATGGGCGGTCGGCGTAGGTGTCGCCGTAGGCGTAGGAGGCGGCGAGGTCGAGGTCCCGCTCTCGTGCGTAGCGTTGGATCCAGGTCGCGCGGGCCTCGTCGACGAGCGGGGAGCGGGCGAGGTGGCCCGTCCACAGCCCGCGCCCGTCCACTTCCATCTCGCCGGCGACGATCTCGTCGAAGAGCCCGGAGAGGGGCTCGACGAACACGTCGATCTGGCCGGTGATGAGCACGGTGCGGTGCCCGGCTGCGCGGTGTTTACTGATCTGCTCCACTGCTTCCTTCAGCAGCCGCGCGCGCAGGCGGGGGGCGATGCGGGTGGCGATGACCTTGCGGAGCTCCTCCTCGTTCACCCCCTCGTATCGGCGCATGAAGGTGCGGATGAAGTCGCCCCGGTCGCGCAGCTCCGCCTGCAGATAGGTCGGGGATTTCGCGACCATCGAGGTGAGTTCGCCCAGGGCCCGGCCCTTGCCGGTCGCGAGCGCGACCCACACGTAGTGTTCGAGGAGGTTCGCGGCGGCGACGGTGCCGTGCATGTCGAACACCGCGAGCACGTCGGTGCGCTGGGGCAGGCGCGCCTCCCCGCCACCGGAAACGGGCGAGCGCTTGCGCCGCGCCCGGGTGAGGCCGGGGACGTTCGGGATGTGCACCTCGGCGAGGTAGTGATCCCAGTCGATCACGGTGATGTCGAAGCCGTGCTCGGCGCGCTGGTCCTCGGGGATGGCGAGGTGGAGCGCGCGGGTGTTCGCGTCGTCGAACACCACTTCGGTCTGGGTGTAGGGCTGGTACAGGTCGGTGAATTTCCGCAGCGTGCCGAGGTCACGTTTGGCTTTCGCGATCGTCGAGAGCCATTTGCGAGTGGTCGGATTCGCCGGCAGGTAACCGACACCCCGGTCGGCGACGTCGATGCCCGCCTCGCGCAGGCGCAGCGAGCGTTCCACCCGCGGCCCGTTGGGGAAGGACCAGTTCGGCACCTGGATGAGCGAGCCCTCGTCGTCGCGCAAGGGGTTGGCGGAGAAGTAGCCGCGGACGATGCGCAGCAGCTGCCCGAACCGCAGCGGGTTCCGGATCCCGGAGGCGACCTGGTAGTAGCGGGGTTCCTTCACCTCCGGTGGGTTCGCGGCGACGGCGAGGATCGCGTTGACGACGTGGTCGACGGGGATGACGTCGAGGATCGTGTCCGCGAGCGCGGGGAATTCCGGCAGCATGCCCCGCCCGTAGGCGGCGATGAGGGGGTCGGCGACCTTGAACCCGTCGATCCACCCCGGGTAGGGGTGGGCAGCGGAGGATTCGATGATGGTCGGGCGCACGATCGAGAGCCGGTGCTCGGCTCCCCACAGGTCTTCCGCGACCCGTTCCCCGAGCGCCTTGGTGAAGGTATACACATCGGGCCAGCCCAGACTCTGGGAGCGGATCCGGCCCGCCTGCACGAGCCGCTCGTCCACCCATTCCTGGCGGAGCTCCTCCGCGGCGTGGGCGACGGCTTGCGCGCCCGCCCGGCGGTGGGAGGCGCGGGCCTGTTTGAGCAGCGGGCGCAGCACCTCGGCGCGCCGGGAGGCCGATTCCGCGTCCGCCCGGGCCGCGATGGCTTTGCGGGTCTCCACGACCCGGTCGACGTCGTGCTCGAGGCTGCGTTCCTCGGCGACCCCCTTGCGCAACCCGGCGACGTAACAGGTGGAGACGTGCACGACGTGTGGGTCGGACCCGGAGGCCCGCAGCGCCTCGTACAGGGAGGCAGGGCCGGCGACGTTCGCGGCGAACGCTTCGTCGATCGGGGGATCGAAGGAGACGGTCGAGGCGGAGTGGACGACGACGTCGATGTCGCCGGGCAGTTCCGGCACGTCGCCGAGGTCCCCCTCGATGACGGTGACGCGGCGAGAGATCTCCCGCTCGGCCTCCTCCTCGCCCACGCGTTCGCGCCACGGGGCGAAACAGGGTTTGCGAACGAGTTTGCCGATGCGTAGTTCGCCGCTGAGCGCTCCGCGAGGCCGAACGAGGACGGAGATCCGGGTGGTGGGATACGCCGAGAGGAGTTTTTCTAGGACGGCCTGGCCAACGAACCCCGTGACCCCGGTGATGAACACGTGAGCATTGCGCAAGGAACTGGACACCTGCGACACTCTATCCGACTCAGCTGGCGTGGCGGTCATTGCCTTCTCCTGCGCCGGAGGGTGGAACGGGCGGGGTCGAGGCGCGCACGGTGACCGACAGGGGCAGCTCCGGGGCGGGCGCCTCGGAGTCGATCGCGAGCGCGGCCGCTTGATAGCCGAGTTCGGCGAGCGGGATGTGCACGGTGGTGAGTTCGGGGGTGACGTCGATCGCCGTCGTAATATCGTCGAATCCGCACACGGAAACCTGCCGGCCGATGGTGAGATCGGCGGCCCGGATCGCGCGCAGGGCGCCGACGGCCATGACGTCGGAGATCGCGAACACGAGGGTGGGCTCGCCGGCGTTGCTCACGTACCCTTCCGCGATGAGGTCGGCCATCGCCTCCTTGCCACCCTCGCGGTCGAAACCGGTGCGCCGCACGATCGGTTCCCGGCCGCCGCCGGCGGTGAAACCCTCGGTGAAACCGGCGATGCGGTCATCGGAGGTGCGGATCCCCTCGCCCGCGGCGAGGATGATCGCGCGCCGATAGCCCAGCCCGACCATCTCGGTGCCCAGCAGCCGGGCCCCGCCGTGGTTGTCCACTCCGAGCCAGCGCACGTCAGGGTCGTCGTCGTGGCCGAGGGCGACGACGGTGGACCCGGAGGCGATGAGGTGGGAGGCGGCCTCGGCGATCGGGGTGCCGGAGCGGGAGGCGGCGAGGATGACCGCCCGCGGGCGTTGGCCGCGCAGGGTCTGCAGGAGCGCGGCTTCGCGGGCGGGGTCGCGGTTCGTCGTCGCGATCGTCACCACGAGGCCGGCCTCGTCGGCCATCCGGGCCACCCCGGCGGCGATGTTGGAGAAGTAGGGGTCGGCGATGTCGGCGACGAGCAGGGCGATGATCCCGGCGGTCCCCCGCGCGGTCGCCTGCGCCGAGAGGTTCGCGGTGTAGCCGAGCTCCTCGGCCGCCTCGAGCACCCGGCGCTGGTAGGACTCGGCGACCTTCCGGGTGGAACCGTTGAGTACCCGCGACGCGGTGGCAAGCGACACCCCGGCGAGCCGCGCGACGTCGGCGAGCCGGGGTGTTGAAGCAGTCGTGGGGTTCACACGCTTGATTCTAGGCGCCTTGCCTGCCCAGATGTGGACTAACGGCGGTGCCGAAGCTTTCCACGACCCGCCGCGCCACCTCGGGGTGCGGGGTGTTCCAGATGTCGGCGTTGAAGATCTCCACTTCGATGTCGCCGTCGTACCCGGTTTCCTCGACGGCGCGGGTGAGGTGGGCGAAGTCGATCACGCCATCGCCGGGATAGTGGCGGGAGAGCAGCACGTCCGCCGGTAGCGGGGTCGCCCAGTCGCACACCTGGTAGGTGGCGATCCGGCCCTCCCGGCCGGCCCGGTCGATCTGGGCGGCGACGTCGGGGTCCCACCAGATGTGGAAGGTGTCGACGGCGGCGCCGACCACCTCGGGTTCGAAGTCCGCGGCGAGGTCGAGGGCCTGGCCGAGGGTGGAGACGACCGCCCGGTCGGAGGCGTACATCGGGTGGAGGGGTTCGACGGCGAGGGTCACCCCGGCGGCTTTCGCCTCCCCCGCGAGTTCCCCGAGCGCGTCCCGCACCCGCTGGCGGGCACCGATGAGGTCGGTGGAGCCCTCGGGAAGTCCGCCCGCGACGAGCACGAGCACGGCCCGGGAGCCCGGCGCTCCGGCGGCGGCGAGCGCCGCGGTCTCCTCGATCGCGCGGCGGTTGTCATCGAGCGCCTCGCGGCGCTCGGGGCCCTCGGGAAGGGTGAAGAAGCCGCCCCGGCAATAGGTGGAGAACCGCAGCCCGGAATCGGCGAGCATCTTCCCGGCCTCGGCCAGGCCCACCTCGGCGACGGGTTCGCGCCACAGGCCGATCGCCTGCATCCCGGCATCCGCCGTCACCGACAGGGCGGTGGGCAGGTCCGCGTACTTGATCGTCGCCTGGTTGAGGGAGAGGCGAGCATCGGCGCTCATCGGACCACCTCGATCCCGCTCGTACGCAACAGCGTGTGCCAGCGCTCGGCGGCGAGGTCGAGGTTGATCAGCGCCCCGGCGTTGTTCGCCAGTTCCACGATCGTCGACAGGTGCGGCAGGCTCCGCGCGGAGTGCAGGCCCCCGACCATCGAGAACCCGGGTTGGAACCCGTTCAGCCAGGCCATGAAGAACACCCCTGTCTTGTAGTAGAAGGTCGGGCGGGCGAAGATCTGCCGGCTGAGTTCCTCGGTGGGGCGCAGGATCCGCTCGTACTCGCCCGGCTCACCCGCATCCAGGGCCTGCAGCGCGGCCGAGGCGGGGGCGACGAGGGCGGCGAAGGCCCCGAGCAGCGCATCGGAGTGGCCCTGGAACACCGGGAGCGTTTCCCCGTCCTTTCCGGCGTGGTTGACGCCGTCGACGCCCACGAGGGCCTCCCCGCCGATGAGGTCGACGTAGTTGTAGTCGTCTCCGGTGAGCATCCGCACGCCCTCGGGGAGGCGGGCGCGGACGGCGAGTTCGGATTCGGCGTCGAGCAGGCTCATCTTCACGCCCGCCACCTTGCCGGGGTTGGCGGAGATGATCTCGATGAGGGTGTCGGCGGCGACCCGCCAGTCCTCGGATCCGAAATAGCCCTGCAGTTGCGGGTCGAAGGCGGTGCCGAGCCAGTGGAGCACGACCGGGGTCTGCACGGCGGCAAGGACCCGGTTGTACACCTCGCGGTAGTCCGCGGCGCTCGTGGCGGCCCGGGCGAGGTGGCGCGAGCTCATGATGACCGGCCCCGCGCCCTGCTCCTCGGTGAATTCGAGCTGCTCGAGGTAGGCGTCCCCCACCTGGCTGAGGCTGATGGACTCCTCCTCCACGTGGTCGGTGTTGACGCCGACGACGAGCGAACCGTTCTCTTCCCGGGCGACCTGCGCGGAACGGGAGATGAGCTCCCGGGTGGCGGCGGCGTCGAGCCCCATGTTCCGCTGCGCGGTGTCCATCGCGTCGGCGACGCCGAGCCCATAGGAGTAGGCGTGACGGCGGAAGGCGAGGGTCGCGTCCCAGTCGATCTCGGCGGGCTGGCCGGGGGTGTTATCGCCCCACGGGTGGGGCACGACGTGCGCGGCCGCGTAGGCGACCCGGGAGGTGAGCCCGCGGGCGGGCGGGGTGTAGTTCGGGGCGGGGCGCAGCTCGGCGGTCGAGGTCTCGCCCCGGTCGTTGATGAGGGTGAACACGTGTTCCTCCTACTTTCCTAGGTCGTCCAGCACGATCTTCTTACCGTCGCGGGAGGATTCCAGCCCCGCTTCGGCCAGTTGCACCCCGCGGGCGCCGGCGAGCATGTCGAAGGGGTAGGGTTCGCCGGTGTGGTAGGCGGTGAGGAATTCCTGCCACTGCTGGCGGAACCCGTTGAGGAACACGTCGTTCGTCGGCACCTCGAGCCAGTCAGCGTCGTAGTCGTGGGCGTCGGGCACGTCGGGGTTCCACACCGGCTTCGGGGTGGCGTTGCGGGGCTGGACCTTCGCGCCGAACAGGCCCACGACGGCCGAGCCGAGGGTGCCGTCGACGTGGAACTCCACGAGCTCGTCGCGGTTGACCCGGGTGGTCCAGGAGGAGTTGATCTGGGCGATGATGCCGCTGTCGAGTTCGAAGATGCCGTAGGCGGCGTCGTCGGCGGTGGCGGTGTAGGGCTCGTCGGCCTCGTCCCACCGGGTGGGGATGTGGGTGGAGGCGTGGGCGTAGACGGAGTTCACCTTGCCGAACAGGTTCTCCAGCAGGTAGTTCCAGTGGGGGAACATGTCCACGATGATCCCGCCGCCGTCCTCGCTGCGGTAGTTCCACGAGGGGCGCTGCGCGGGCTGCCAGTCCCCCTCGAACACCCAGTAGCCGAACTCGCCGCGGACCGAGAGGATCTCGCCGAAGAAGCCGGAGTCGATGAGGCGGCGGAGTTTGAGCAGGCCCGGGAGGTAGAGCTTGTCGTGCACGACCCCGGTCTTGATGCCCGCCTCGTCCGCGAGCTTCGCGAGCTCGACGGCCTCGGCGGTCGTCTCCGCGGTGGGTTTCTCGGTGTAGATCGCCTTGCCCGCGGCGATCGCCTTGCGCAGCGCGGCCACGCGCGCCTTCGTCACGAGGAAGTCGCCGTAGATCTCCCAGGTGGGATCGGCGAGCGCCGCATCGAGGTCGGTGGTGTAGTCGGGGATGTCGTGGGCTTTGGCGATCTCGGCGAGCTTGTGTTCGCTGCGGCCCACGAGCAGCGGGCGAACGGTGATCTTCGTGCCGTCGGGAAGCGTGAAGCCGCCCTCGTCCCGGATCGCGAGGATCGAGCGCATGAGGTGTTGGCGGTAGCCCATCCGGCCCGATACGCCGTTCATGATGATCCCGATTTCCCGGGTGGTAGGTGCGTGAGACATTGAAACCCTTTCTCTGTGGC
>DATGUB010000083.1:0-38120 GCA_035301585.1 Beutenbergiaceae bacterium
GCGGGGAAGACTCCGGCTGCTCCTCGTGGGCGCCCCAACGATCGTGCTGTTCATCCCGCAGGCCGTGCACGCGGGCCGGCATGGATGGGCGAACCTCCTGCTCTCCCCCGGCCACGCGCCGATCAACCTCTCACCGTTCACGGGTGAGAGCGGGTACTGGGTGACGAAACTGCCCTGGCACGTCGCGAGCGGCTGGGCGCAGTGGCCCGCCCACACCGCGATCGCCGCGGGCGCCGCCGGGGTGCTCGGCGCGATCGCCCTTGTCGGGCTGTTCCGCGCGGGCGTGGCGGGAAAAACGGTCCGTTGGGGGTGGTTCCTCACCGGCACCGGGCTCCTGACCGCGGTCGGCGCCCAACACCTCCTGCGCAGCCCGCAGTATGACTGGCTGGGAAGTTTCCAACGACTCCCCGAGTGGGCGGGGCCCGGCGCCTCCCTCGCCGCGGGCGGTCTCATCCTCGCGGTGATCGCCACCGTGAGCGGGGCGCGACCCGCGCTCAGCGCCCATAGCCTGGGCTGGCGCCACGGCGTGGTGGGCCTCGGAGTGCTCGGACTCGTGGCCGTCATCGCCGCCGGTGGCGTGAACACCGGCGTCACCCTGCTGGCCGAACCGCAGTGGCAGGCGCGCACGACCGAGCCGCTGCCCGCACTCGCCCGGCAGACCGTCACCGGCTCAGAACGCTCCCGGGTGCTCATGATCGCGCCCTCGGGAGAAACCGTCGCTGCGGAGCTCTGGCGCGCCAACGGCCCGCAGTTCCTCGACCCGCAACGGCCATCCGCCGACCCGCAGGACGACGCCTCCCAGTCGCTGCAGGAACTCGTGGCGGAACTCTCGGCCGGGGCCGCGGACGAACCCGGCCCCCGGCTCGCCGAACACGCGATCGGGCTCGTACTGCTGCCCTCATCCGACAGCGCTGTCGCCGAAGTGGACTCACTCGCCCGCGAGGAGTTCGCGGCGGCACTGGATGGGGTCGCAGATTTGGAACGCGTGACGGAGAACGAATCGGGCACCCTGTGGCGGGTCACCTCCCTCGCATCCCGGGCGCAGATCACCGCGGGCAAGGAGAGCGTTGAGGTGCCCTCGGGAATGAACAGGATCAACACGACGCTGCCCGACCTCGCAGACCTGCCGGAGGACGACCCCGCCACCTTGACGCTCGCCGAACGAGCGGATTCCCGCTGGCGCGCCACCCTCGATGGCGCGCCCCTGCGGAGCCTGGACGTGGGCTGGCAGCAGGCGTTCGAAATTCCCGCCGGGGCGAGCGGGGAATTGACGGTCGAGTATGCCCCCACGCTCCACCGAGCGTGGCGCATCGCCGCGATCGCTGTGATCGGCCTGTGGTTCGTGCTGTCCTTGCCCGTACGACGGCGCCCGGAGGTGGAGGCATGACGATCACCCTCTCCCGCGCGAACCGCTGGAAGAACCGGGCACGGTTCCTCCTCAGCGGCGCCGCGGTGCTCGCGCTGACCGGCCTCGGGCTCGCCCTTCCCACCCAGCTCACCGCCCCGGAGCCGCAATTCCTGGATGTGCCCGAGGTGGAACTGGGGGCGGGGGTCACCACCCTCATGTGCCCGGGGGCCCCGCAACTGACGACCGCGATGGGCTCCGGGGATGTCAGCTACGACCTGGAGCTCGACACTGGCGCGGATGCGCTCACTACCCGGACCGTGCTCACCGCGGCGGGAGCGCTGGAGGACCCGGCGCTCATCGGCGAGCTCGGCGATGAAACCTCCCGCACCGAACCCCGGGTGGAGCTGGAAAGTGGCGCCGCTCCCCTCGTCGCCCGATACCAGCCCGCGGGCCGGGAGGCGCCCAGCGTCGCCGGTGTGACTCTCGGGCACGCGGAAGAGGGCGATCTGCGTGGCCTGGTAGCGGGAGGCTGCGTCGCGCCGTCGGCAAATCTGTGGCTCCCCGGTGGGAACACCGAGGTGGGCTCCTCCACGCAACTCGTGCTCACCAATCCGGGGGAGACGGCGGCGCAGGTCCGAGTGCAGGGGTGGACGGGCACCGGGCCGATGTCCGGTGAGGTCGTCGAGCTCGTCGAACCGGGCGCGTCGAAGGTCGTCCTCACCGAGACGATGGAGCGCGGCGAGCGGGTAGCGTTCCAGGTCGTCTCCGAAGGCGGGCAGGTGAGCGCGTACCTCACCACCTCCTCGCTGGATGGGATCGTGCCGGCCGGGGTCTCCTACGTGACACCCGCGGCCGCTCCCGGGCTGGAAGGGTTCGTCGGCCCCCTCCGGTTAGAGGAGTTCGACGACGAGGAGCGCCAGACGAGCCTGCGGGTCGTCAATCCCGGGCAGGACCCGGCCGAGGTATCGGTGAGCCTTCTCGGGCAGGAGGGGGAGGAGCCCCTGGGCGGGGCGGAGGATCTCACCATCGAGCCGGGGACCGTCACCGACGTGCCCGTCGCGGCCCCCGAAGCGGGGGACTACGCCCTGCGAGTGGTCTCGACCGAGCCCGTCGCCGCCAGTGCTCACACGGCCGTCGTCGGGGAGGAATCCGCCGACATCGGTGGCACGCCAGCGGACGGCTCCTGGCTCCCCAGCGGGAACCTCACCGCGGAGGCCATGTTCCCGACCGCGGGGAACCCCACCATTGCGATCGCGAATCCCGCGCCGGAGAACGTCGACGTGCAGGTCGAGGGGATCGGCGAGGACGGCGAGGTGTTAGAAACTGAGGAGATTGCGGTGGCGGCCTCGCAAACGGTCGGCATCGAGGTGCCGCAGGAGGCCGTTGCCGTCCGGATCACCGGCGGCTATCTGCTCGCGACGGCGCAGTACGAAGTCGATTCACCCAGCGGGAAACTGGTTGCGGCCGTCCCGGCCACGTGGGCCGGGCGGGCAGGAACCAACGTGAGTGTCGTCGTCACGAATTGAGTCGCGGAGTTACAGGTCGTCCGGGTTGAGCCCGGTGAGGTGGGCGACCTGCTCGGTGAGCACGTGAGTGATGAGTAGAAATTGTTCCGCGCGCGCGGGGGCGCGGGAGATGACGGGGCGCCGGTAGATGACGATCCGGTGCGGCATGCCGAGGTCGGCGGGAAAGTACCGCCCGAGCGGTACCGCCCCGCGTTCCCACGGCGCGGGAGTGGAGGGGGGCACATCTTCCACGGCGAACTCGACCCCGTCGATGACCTGCCCGCATCGGGATTCGAGTACTGCGACCGCGGCGGCAACGAGGTCGTCGAAACGCTCGGTGCGGGAACGTGCGCCGGGAAGCGCGCCAGGCATGAGCGGGCCCCGGATCCCCCGGCCCCGCCGATCGCGGCGTTTGACGTGCCGGCGGGCGGGTAGTGGGGGATAAGGGAACATACCGAATACGATGCCACGAAGCCTCCCAGGTGGCCAAGCCCGACCCGGCGCGGCCCGCGGGTAGGTGTGCGCCGCTGCCCGAAACCAGGTACCGTGACGGGTGTGAGAGCAACACGTCCATGTTCCCGGGTGAACTGTAACGCCGCCGCGGTGGCGACCCTGACCTACGTCTACTCCGACTCCACCGCGGTGCTCGGCCCGCTTGCCACTCACGCCGAACCCCACACGTACGACCTGTGCACCGAACACGCCGAACGACTCACCGTGCCCCGTGGTTGGGACGTGGTGCGGCTCGCGACGGAGTTCGAACCAGCGCCTCCGAGTTCGGATGACCTGCTCGCGCTCGCGGACGCCGTGCGCGAGGCCTCCCGCGCACCTGCCCCCTCGTATCAACGAGCAGAGAGCGCTGCCGCCTCACGCGCACCCGGGCCGATAGGTGGGGCAGGTTCGCAATCACCGCCACCGGTGGGGCGGCGCGGTCATCTGAGCGTCATCCGCACCGAAGAGGAACCCTGAACCTCGTGGGCGCTCTTGAGGACATCGTCAAGGCTAACGATATTCGCGGGCTCGTACCCGACCAGTTGACCCCCACCATCGCCCGCTGTCTGGGCGCAGCTTTCTGCGACCTCGTAGGGCGGCAGATCCTCGTGGGGCACGATATGCGCACGAGCGCAGCGGAGCTGGTCGAGGCGTTCATCGACGGCGCGCGCAGCCGGGGCGCGAACGTCACCCACGTGGGATTGTGCTCCACCGATGGGCTCTATTTCGCCTCCGGTTCGCTCGACCTGCCCGGCGTCATCTTCACCGCTTCCCATAATCCGGCCCAGTACAACGGGCTGAAACTCTGCTACGCCGGTGCGCGGCCGATCGGGAAGGAGACGGGGCTACCCGACCTCGCATCCCGGGCGCAGCACTACCTCGATTCCGGTATCGAGGCGACGCAGCCCGGTGAGTTGACCCGCCGGGACATCCTCGCCGATTACGCGCAATACCTGCGCGGGCTCGTAGCGCTCTCCGGTGAGCGGCGCCTGAAAGTGGTCGTCGACGCGGGCAACGGTATGGCGGGGCTCACCGCGGGAGCGGTGCTCGGCACCGAGGCGGGGCTGCCTGATATCGGTATCGACCTTGTTCCGATGTATTTCGACCTCGATGGCACATTTCCCAACCACGAACCCAACCCGCTCGACCCCGCGAACCTTCTCGACCTGCAGACCACCGTCATCGCCCAGCAGGCAGATCTGGGGTTGGCCTTCGACGGCGACGCCGACCGATGCTTCGTCATTGACGAAAAAGGGGTCCCCGTTGATCCATCGGCGATCATCACGCTCGTCGGGCTGCGGGAGGTGGCTAAGGAACAACAACAGGGCAACGCCCCCGTCATCATCCGCAACCTCATCACCTCCCGCGCGGTCACTGACCTCATCGGGGTGGCCGGGGGCGAGGTGGTCACGACCCGGGTCGGGCACGCCTACATCAAGGAAGAGATGGCCGCGCGGGATGCGGTGTTCGGTGGGGAACACAGCGCGCACTACTACTTCCGCGACTTCTTCTACGCCGACTCCGGAATGCTCGCCGCGCTGCACGTACTCAGCGCCCTCGCGGAATCGGACCTGCAGGCGTCGGATCTCGCGGCGATGTACACGCCGAACACCTCGAGCGGGGAGATCAATTCCACCGTGACCGACGTCGGGCACACGCTTGCTCGCATCCGCGCCGAATTCGCAGCCGATCTCCACGCCCGGCGGGTGACGATCGAGGACACCGACGGCCTCACCTTCAGCCACTGGGACGCCACGCCCCGCTGGTGGTTCAACGTCCGCCCCTCCAACACCGAGCCCTTGCTCCGCCTCAACGTCGAGGCGGAGGACGGTGATGTGATGGAAAAGATCCGCGATTCTGTCCTCGCCATTATTCGACAGGAGAACACGTGATGGCCACGCTACCGACCTGGTTGGAAGAGAGTCTGCAGTGCCCGGTCACGGGTGAGAAACTCACGAGGGAGACCGCCGATGGCCGGCCGGTTTACGTCGCGCGCCCCGACGGCGGGGAGCCGGTGCAGTACGCCATCGACAACGGCGTTCCGGTCCTGGTCCCGAAGTAGTTCTCCCCCGGACCCTTCCGGGTCAGCCCGCCCGACATCACGACGGGCAGATACGCACCCTGAGAAACGTTAAACGCGGCGCCATCGGCGCCGCGTTTAACATTGGAAGGCTGCTCGTGCTTAGCCGAGCATGGAATCCATGAGGTCCTGGTTTTCTTCCAGCCAGGCCTCGATCGCTTCGGGCTCCTCGCCGTCGTCGAACTGGTTCACGACCGTGTCTTCCAGGCTTCCGTACTCGTCGTCGTCGAGCTTGATCTTGCCAACGAGTTCGGTGGCCTCAGGGAAGTCCTCGGAGAAGCCGTCCCGGGCGAGCCAGTGAAGGTTCTCGGGTTCACCGAAGTAGCCCTCGGGGTCTTCCAGTGCCTTGACCGGGAATTCGGCGTTGGCCCAGAAGGGGCTCCATAGGGTTACGACGATGTCTTCCTCAGCATCCACCGCGTTCTGCAGCTCCGTGAGCATGGTGGAGGTGGAGGAGGTGACGAGCCGGTATTCGTCGTCGAGCCCGTAACCGGGCATCACGTCGTTCTCGGTCGCGTCGGTAAGACCCGCACCGGGTTCGATACCGACGATCTCACCGCCGAACTCGTCGCCCTTGCCCACGAGTTCATCGATCGAGTCGATGTCGGTGTACTCGGGCACGGAGAGGTTGAGGACCGCGCCCTCGTAGTAGTAGCCGAGGTCTTCGAGCTGGTCTTCGTACTCGTCCATGTACTGGCGGTGGGTCCGTTCGGACCACGCGGATGCGTACATGTCGATATCGCCATTGGCGAGGCCGGCGTACAGGATTGCGGCGTCCTCCACCGTCTGGTGCTCGACCGTGTAGCCGATGTCGGTCAGAAGGTTGTCGAGGAGGTAGGCGGTGCTCAGCCCGTCAGTCCAGGACGGGATGTAACCGAGCGTAATGGTGCCGAGGTCTTCGCCACCCTCTTCACCTCCGGCCGTGTCTTCGGCGCCATTCGTATCTTCGGCGCCGTTCGTGTCATCGCCGTTGTCGCCGGTTCCACCGCCGCACGCCGCGAGGGCGAGAGCGAGGAAGCCAGCAGACCCGGCCATTGCAATACGTCGGATTGACATGTTGTCCTTTCCTAATCGGATCGCAGGGTTGCCCCTGCTACGCGTGAACGTGAATGAAGTCCTCGTTCATCACGCAGTCTTTTGAGTTTCGCGGCGCTGCTTGAGCAGCGAACGCAGAGAGGAGGGGAAGTCGCCGGGTCGGCCGAGCGCTGCGGTGAGGCGATCAAGGTAGATCGCCAAGAACACGACGGCGATACCGGCTTCCACCCCGAGCGGGAGTTTCAGCGTCGAGATCGACTCGACGACGTCCTTACCCAGTCCGTCAAGGCCGACCATGCCGGCAATGACGGCCATCGATAGGGCAAGCATGATCAACTGGTTGATCCCCGCCATGATCGTGGGCACGGCAAGCGGCAGCTGGATTCCTCGAAGGATCTGCCGCGAGGTCGCCCCGAATGCGTGACCCGCCTCGACGGTTTCGGCGTCGACCTGGCGGATCCCTAACTCCGTCATGCGCACCCCGGGTGGGAGCGAGAAGATGATCGTCGCAACCAGCGCGGGGCCGGCGCCGATGGAAAAGAAGGTCACGGCGGGAATGAGGTAGACGAATGCAGGCATCGTCTGCATGAAGTCCAATACCGGCTTGACGATGGCGCTCACCGTGTCGTTTCGCGCGGCCCAGATCCCAACCGGCACCGCGATGATCACCGCGAAGAGGGTCGCGATGATCACCAGTGACATCGTCTGCATCATCGACACCCACTTATCCATCATGAGGACGAGCGTGAAGGTGATGACGGTACCAACGGCGAGCTTCCACGAGCGCAGGAACCACGCGATCAGCGCGAAGATCACAATCGCCGGGATCGCCGGGACGGCGAGGAGAACCTCACTGAGTCCCTCGACGAGGAACTTCATCCCGTCTTTGAGGAGGTCGAAGAAGGGCTTCCAGTTCTCCTTCAGCCACCGGAATCCGGCGTCGACCCCTTCACCGAGCGGAAAGCGGGGGAGGAAGTTGTCTTCAGGATTCATTTGCGCTCACCTCCGGTAGTTCCGTTTCCATTCGGCTTCATCAGCGGCTCCTCCCCGTTGTGCGGAACGTCGGCGATGACGACGTTGTCTTCCTCGGGCTGATGTGTACCAGCCGCCGCTAGGAGAGTCACTCGGGGGATCACCCCGGAGAACCTGCCCTGCTCGTCAACGACGATGATCGGGCTGGAGTACTGGGCCGAGAGTGCGAAGAGGTCCGATACGGGAGTCTCCTCGCGGACGACCGGCATCGGGTCGCCTTCCCGCCATGGCAGCTCGGTGGAGCCCCTCTGAACGGCGTCGGCAATGTCGTCCTCCCACACGATCCCGTGCGGGGTCCGGTCGCGGTTGAGCACGAGCAGCCAAGAGTTCTGGGTCTCGCGAAGGAGCCGGTGCGCCGAGCGCGGCCCTTGCCCCGCGCCGAGCGTGGACGAGGGTTGTTCCATGATCGCGGAGGCGGTGAGGACCCGCGCGTGGTCGACATCGGAGATGAACCGGGCGACGTAGTCGTTGGCGGGCTCCATGAGGATCTGCTCGGAGGTGCCGATCTGCACGATCCGGCCCGAGCGCATCACCGCGATGCGGTCGCCGAGGCGCATGGCCTCGTTGAGGTCGTGAGTGATGAAGACGATGGTCTTACCGAGCTGTTGTTGAAGGTCGATGAGCTGGCTCTGCATCTCGCGCCGGATCAGCGGGTCGAGCGCGGAGAATGCTTCGTCCATGAGAAGGATCTTCGTGTCCGCGGCCAGGGCGCGGGCGAGGCCGACGCGTTGCTGCATTCCCCCAGACAGTTGGGAGGGCAGGTGGTCGTCCCACCCTTTCATGTCCACCATTTCGAGGGCTCTGCGCGCCTTCTCAACCCGCTCGTCCCGCTCGACGCCTTGGATCTGCAAGCCGTAAGCAGCGTTATCCAACACGGTGCGGTGGGGGAGAAGGGCGAAGTGCTGGAAAACCATCGAGATGTTCTTCTTGCGGGTCGCCCGCAATTCGGCGGCGCTGATCTTGGTGAGATCCTTGCCGCCGACCTCGATCGAACCCGCGGTCGGGGTCCACAGGCCGTTGAGCATCCGGATCAGCGTCGACTTCCCGGAGCCCGACAGCCCCATGACGACGAAGATCTCGCCGTCCTCGACCTCGAAGCTGGCATCGATAACCGCGGCGGTTCCGTACTCTTTAACGTCTTCAGCAGTTGCGCCGGAACGCAATTTAGGGAGGGCTTCGGCTGCTCGTCGACCGAATACCTTATATGCATTTTTGACGGTGATTGCCGCCATGATCCTCCAAAGTCTTGGTTCAGCTGTGGCAGGCTGGGGCGGTCGTTAAGCAAGAGGTAAAATTCCAGCGAAGAACCGCGAACTAATCAAGGCTGTCGAAAAAATTGGCAAAACTCTACTCAGGTATGCCCAGATTGTCCGCATGGAGACGGTATGTTTTGTAGACAATCGTCTCTGGCCAGCAAGAATATCCAGTTATCGGACGTTACCGCATTGTGATGCGGCGGGCGTCACGCAAAGCGCTCATCTCGAAGTGTGAGACGATGCTTCGCCGGCAGTATTTCTGTGAGGCGGCGTTCCGAGCCCGTAGGGAAGTGTCGCCGAAACCCGGCTGCGGAGGTGTTCCTGAGTGCTGCGACTGTTTCGATACTCGGTGTCGCGGCGGATGACGAGGACCGCCGCGAGGAGCCTTTCTGGATGGGTGGGCGGGGGCGGCGGGCTCACGTAGGGCCCGATCTCTGCGGCAAGGTTGCGGCTGAGTTGTTCTCGGTGGGCCGGTTCAAGGTCGCTGGTGGTGTTGAGGAACTGCCGGGCTCGCCAGGCGAGCGTGCCGGGTAGGCGGGAGACGTCGGCCTGCCGCGCCCACGGGGAGAGTTCGAGTGGCATGATGAGCGGCGGGGGGAGTTGCGCTCCGGTATTGAGGGAAACCGGATAGGTGCCCGCGAGCAGATCGCCCAAGCGCTTGTGCCGTACGTTGGCGACGGTCACGATGAACGCGATAGAGCCGAAGGTCATGTAGATCTCGAACAGGCCGGCGAGTGAACGAATGATCGCATGGCGGAACCGGATCGCGCCGCCGTCATCGCGGACGATCTGCACCCCGAGCGCCCACCTTCCCAACGAGCGCCCCTGCGTCACTGTTTCCACGATGGCGGGAATGAGGACGACAGCGAGCACGAGTGCGAGGATCACGTACGTCGCCGCGGCCTCGGGGTCCAACGAGCCCACCATGCTGAGGAAGACGAGTGCCGCCATCGCTACGCCGACGCTCAAGAACAGGTCGATCATGCCCGCGGCGATCAGTTGGACGGGGCTCGCCGGTTGAATCTTGAGGGCGACCGCCTCTCCGGTGATCACCTGATCGGTTTCGTATATCCGCTCCGGGATGTCCTCGCCCTGGGGGCGGGGGAAGGCATGCACGGCCCGGTTCTTCGGCGCGACAGGTTCGCTCATATATGGCAGGGTAGCCCGTGTGGATGTAGACGCGCTTGTTGCCCTCCGCTCCCAGGAGTGGAATCGCCTCGAGGAACTGGCGGGACAACGCCGACTCACCGGGGAGGAGGCCGACGAGTTCGTTCGGCTGTACCAGCAGACAGCGGCCGACCTGTCGACCCTACGTTCCCTCGCCCCCGAGCCGGTGCTCGTCGCCCGGCTCTCCAACACCCTCAGCCGCTCCCGCGGGCGTTCCACCGGGGCGCGGGAGGTCAACCTCGGCGCGGTGAGCCGATTCTTCCTCATCTCCCTTCCCGCGGCGTTCTACCGGGTGCGATGGTGGACGATCGCCGTGATGATCGCCTTCTGCGTCGTCGCTGCCTTTTATGGGGCGTGGGTGTACCACACCCCCGGAGGGCTCGACACGCTCGCGAGCCCGGTGCAGCGGGCCGACTACGCCAATCAGGCATTCGAATCGTATTACTCCAACCTGTCCGCCCCGGACTTCACGCAAGTGGTGTGGGTGAACAACGCCTTCATCGCCGCGCAGATGGTCGCCTTCGGGGTGACGGGGATCTATCCGATCTACGCGATCGTGCAGAACGCCGTCGCGATCGGTGGGGCGGGGGCGATGATGGCAGAAGCGGACAAGCTCGACCTGTTCTTCTACCTCATCCTGCCGCACGGACAGCTCGAGCTCACCGCGATCTTCATCGCCGGGGGAGCGGGCCTGAAGATCTTCTGGGCATGGATCTCCCCGGGCGCGCTCCCGCGTGGGCAGGCGCTCGCGGCGGAGGGGCGCTCCCTCATCACCGTCGCGCTCGGGCTCGTCATCGTGCTCGGCATCTCCGGTGTCGTGGAAGGGTTCGTTCCCCGCACCTCCCTGCCGGTGGCGGTGAAGATCGCGATCGGTACCCTCACTCTCGCCGCCTACTGGATCTACACGATCGTGCTCGGTCGGCGAGCGGTCGCCCTCGGCGAAACCGGGGACCTGCTCGATGAGGAGCGCGGCGCTTCCGGCGTCTGGGCGCTGTAGCGGGGCCGGGGCGCACCCCGGGTTAGAGTTTCCCGGCGGCCTTCAACTCCAAGTACCGGTCGGCAACCCGCGGTGCGAGGTCGTCGGGATCGGTCTGGATGACGTGGCTGCCGGAGGAGGTGAGGAGGGTCTCCACCTGCAGTCGGTCGGCCTCCGCGCGTGCGGCGGCGGCGGCGATGTAGACGTCCTCCGTGGTTTCCCGACGACGGCGCAGCTCCCCTTCAACGGGATCGGTCGCGCTGGCAACGATCACCTGGTGGCGGGCCGCGAGCGTTTGAGTTGCGGTGATGAGGCCACTGCTGAGCGAGCTCGGGTCGACCGCGGTGCATAGCACGACGAGGGCCCGGCCGGTGAGTTGTCCCAGCACCGTGCGGGTGATCAGCGGCCAATCCGGTTCGGTGAGTTCGGCCTCCAGCGGTCCCAGCGCGTCGGCGAATGCCGCCATGGTGGCCGCGCCCCGGCTCTCACTCACCCGGGCCCGGATCTGCCGGTCGGCGGCGATGACG
This sequence comes from Beutenbergiaceae bacterium, assembly GCA_035301585.1. Taxonomy (GTDB): domain Bacteria; phylum Actinomycetota; class Actinomycetes; order Actinomycetales; family Beutenbergiaceae; genus HY158. The sequence goes on from DATGUB010000083.1 coordinate 11,419, forward strand.
TCGACCTGGTCCCCGGCGTGATTGGCGAGGGCGGCCATGAGCAGCGCGGTCTCAATTCCGGCGTCGAGGCGAGTCTCCTCCTGCAGGCGAGCCGCAGCGAGGCGGGAGGTGTCGAGCACGATGAGGACCCGCCGGTCACGTTCGGGGCGCCAGGTGCGCACCACGAGTTCTTGGCGGCGTGCGCTCGCGCGCCAATCCAGCGAGCGCACGTCGTCGCCGTCGACGTAGTCACGCAAGGAATCGAATTCGGTTCCCTCCCCGCGCACGAGCAGGGAGGTCTGCCCATCCAATTCCCGCAGCCGGGCGAGGCGGGAGGGCAGGTGGCGGCGGGCTTTGAACTCCGGCAGCACCCGCATCGCCGCAGGGGCGGGCACGGTGGTCTGCCGCCAGGCGAGCCCGACCGCCGAGCGGGCACGCAGAACGAGCCGGTGCGCGTGCAGGTGCCCGCGCCGGCGAGGATGGAGGAGGGTGGTAATCGTACGGGTGTGGCCGGGGGCGAGGTCGATGCGGTGGTCGTTGCGAAGCGCGCCCGCCGAGGGTTGCCAGGAGTCGCGGATCCGGCCGCGGATGCGCCGGGTGCTCGTGTTCGTCACCCGGATCGTGTGGGCGTGTGTCTGCGAGAGCCGAACGGCAGGAAGGCTCGCCCGCTGCGCGGTGAACCGGCGCGGGAGGAACGCCCAGTCAACCGTCGCGGCGATGATGACCGCCGCCGTCCAGGCGAGCATCAGCCACGGGTTGCGGGTGAGGACGGTGGCGAGGGCACCCACGCCGATGAGCGCCACGGATCGGCCGGTGAGGATCATCGAGGAACGGGCACCGTCGAGAGGATCGAATCGAGAAGTGATTCCACGTTCACGCCCTCGAACTGTGCCTCGGCGCGGAGCTGCACCCGGTGGCGCAGCGTGGGGTGGGCGAGCGCTTTGACGTCGTCAGGGGTGATGTAGGAACGACCGTTCAGCCACGCCCACGCCCGGGAGGTGGCCAGGAGCGCCGTCGCGCCGCGGGGCGAGACCCCGAGCTGCAGGGAGGGGGAGGTGCGCGTGGCCTGCACGATATCGACGATGTAGCCGAGCACCTCCGGCGCCGCCTGGACTTCCTCGACCTCGGCCTGGGCGACACGCAGATCCTCGGCGGAGGCCACGGCACGCAGGCCCGCTTCGGTGAGGTTGCGGGGGTTGAATTTCTGGGCGTGTCGGGTGAGGATCTCCACCTCCTGCTCCCGGCCGGGTAGGGGCACGAGCAGCTTGAGTAAGAATCGGTCGAGTTGTGCCTCGGGCAGCGTGTAGGTGCCCTCGTACTCGACGGGGTTCTGGGTCGCGATCACCATGAACGGATCCGGGAGCGGCATCGTGCGCCCATCCACCGTGACCTGGCGTTCCTCCATCGCCTCCAGCAGCGCTGATTGCGTCTTCGGCGGCGTCCGGTTGATCTCGTCGGCGAGCATGAGGTTGGTGAACACCGGGCCTTGACGGAAAGTGAAGTCGGCGGTGCGCGAATCGTAGACCAACGATCCGGTGACATCACCGGGCATGAGGTCGGGGGTGAACTGGACGCGTTTCATCTCCAACTGCAGCGAGGCGCCCAGGGAGCGGACGAGGAGCGTCTTGGCGACCCCCGGCACCCCTTCGAGGAGCACGTGCCCCTGGCAGAGGAGCCCGATGACGAGACCCGTGATCGCCGCGTCCTGCCCCACGATCGCCTTACCGATTTCGTTTCTTACCCCTGCGAGGGCGTCCCGCGCGGCAGGAGGTGTGGAAGTGGTCATAACTGTTCAACCTCGTCTTCTAGTGCATCGAGTGATAGGGCCAGAGCCTGGAGTGAGTGTGCATCCTTCGGCGGCGGACCGTACAGCAGAGCGTCGACCTCTGCTGCGGGCCGGCCTGCGGCCCGGGCGACCTGCGCGGTGACCTCCCCGGCGGCGGCGTGAGCAGGCAGACCGATCCGTGGTGCGATCCGTTGCAGGGTACCCAGCCGAAGGGCGGTGGCCGTGTGCGCTAGGTCCCCCGACCGGCGGTACAGATGCCCCCGCCCCACGGTCGTTTCCGAGGCGTTGACGATGACGGGGAGCGGCTCCCCGGAAAGCTTCCCGAACCGCGGGCCACGCCACCAGATCGCGGCGAGGAAGAGGCAGCCGATGATCGCCCAGAGCCAGGTGAGGGAGAAGTCCTCCGCCGTGCCGGTGGCCCCGTAGGTGTCGTCAGCCGAACCCACGAGCCACGTCACCTTCGGCGCCTCGCCGAGTACCCGGACGGCGAGGGCGGCGTTCGCCGAGCTCTGCAGGTGCTCGTTGAACACGACGTCCTTGGGAAGGATCGTGCCGCGGGCGCCGTTGTCGCGCTCCCACGTGAGCACGAGCCCGTGGTCGGGGCCGGGGAAACACGCGTTCGCGTGCGGTGCGGTGAGGAACGGGCTCGCGGAGTCGATCGGGCCGGCCGCTGCGCGAAGGTCATCGCAACCGGGTTGGAGCGTCTCCTCGCCGCGATCGACCCGGGCCGTTTCCACGTCCTGGAGGAAACCCGGCACCGACTTCGTCGCGCCGATGAGCACCGTGTCGAGTGCGCGTTCCTCGAGGGCGTGCAACTGGTGGGTCGACAGGAGGTGGCCGTTACTGATGACGAGGAGATCCGTGTCGGCGGCAATCGCCGAGGAGACCGAGCGGACCACCTTCACCTGCGCGCCGTGGTCGCGAAGGATCTCGGCGATCGCCATCGCGCCGTCCGGGTCGGGGTTCTCGGGGTCCCCCTCCACGCCGCGCATGTACGTAGGCGGGCGGAAGACCACCGCGATGAGGGCGAGCAGGAGCACGCTCGCACCGATGACGATGAGAGGCGTGCGCCGCGAGGCCGAACGGGGGGCAGCGGCGGCGGGCGCGGCGCTCATGCGGGCTCCATCGCTCGGGCCGGCTGGGCATCCTGGAGATCCCGCTCGAGATCGCGTAGCACGATGTACTGGGCGTGGGTCGCGGGCTGGTTTCCGTACAGGGCTTCGTTGAAGGAGCGCGCGCCGCGGTGCAGCGGCTCGCTTCGCTGGGGAAAGACCCGGGCGGCGGTGCCAGCCACTTCCATCGCCGTCATGCCCCGCGTGGTCTCCAGGAGCCCGCGCTCCTCGAGCGCCCGTACGGTCGCGCGGAACTGTTCAATGACGGCGAGGGTGAAATCGCCGCCCGTTGCCGCCGAGTCAGCGGCCTCCCGCAGCTGCGCGGCGGAGCGGGCATCGTCGTCCTGCCACATGGCGCCCGGGGCGCCTGCGGCGGCGCGGCGGCGGCGGATCGGGCCGCTGAGGGTGAGCGCGAGAATGATCACGGCAGCTACGAGTGTGAGGATGATCAGCGGCACGAACGCCGGGCCCAGTCCGCTGCCCAGGGACGTTATTTTTTCCAGCAGCTCCAGGAACTTCGCCCACAGCCACTCCCAGAAGGAGGGCCCAGTGGAGTAAACGCTCCGGGAGAGTTCTTCGCGTGCCCACTCGGCGGCCTCGTCGGAATCGGGCACGAGCGGAGGGGCGAACGCGGGCATGGACGAGTGAGTGAGCAAACGGGCCTATTGCGCCGCGGCGGCGAGTTCGGTGGCGAGGCCTTCGCGGCGGATCCGGATATCGATGTACAGCAACGCGAGCACGCCAGCTGTGAACGGCGTGATGAGCGTGGTGGCTACCGCTGTGGAGATGCCTTGGACGACGAGCATGCCGGTGGGCGGCAGGAACAGGACGGCGAATCCGGCGGGCATCCCGATGAGGTAGGACACGGCGTAACCGATGAGGGCGGTGAGCAGATAGATCCCCAGCACGCGCCAGAAGAACGGCTTAGCGAGCTGCCAGGAGCGGCGCAACCCGGTGATCACTCCGGACCGTTCGAGCATGAGCGCCGGGGTCGCCAGCGCCGTCGCGGTGATGACGAACAGGATCCACCCGAGGCTGACGAGCGCGGTGATGAGCCCGAACAGAACGGTCAGGCCCACCGAGCCCGTTGTGCCGATCGCTACCGTGATCGCGATGAACACCAGGGGCACGGCGGCGGTGATGACGGCGACGAGGAAAACGAGCCCGAGCAGTCGAAGTAGCTGCCCCTTGGCCTGGTCCCACACCTGCCCCAGGTTCGGTTTGAAGCCCAGCACGGCCTGACTCACCGCGAGGGTGAGGATCCCGCTGAGGATCGTCGACCCGATGAAGGTGAGTACCGCGCTCAGCAGAACCGGCAGTAGGGAGCGGCTGAACATGTTGACGAGGTCGCCCTCGAACTGGGCGTCGAATGCAGCCGGGTCGTCTTCCACCATCTCGAGGAGGGAGAAGTAGTCACTGAAGAACGAGGCGGATAGGACGGTCTGCAGGATCGTCATCGCGGTGACGACGACACCGGCGAAGACGAACATCACGAGCGGATTCGTACGTATCGCCTTGAACGCCCCGTCGTAGATCTGCCCGAGCGCGAGCGGCTGCAGCGGGATGATCCCCGGCTGGGCCCGGATGAAATTGCTCTCCGGAGGAGGGGCGCCGTACTGGCCCGATTGGTAGTGGCCCGGCTGCTGCCCGTAGTGCCCAGGCTGGGAGTACTGCCCGGGCCCCACCGGCCCGCCCTGGGCAGAGCCCTCCGAAGGGTGGTCCGCGTGCGCGCGCGGGTCGGAAGTGGGGGAGTAGCCGCTGCCGCCGGGAGCTCCCCAGTCGCCACCAGGAGCGCTCCAGTCCGAGGGACCCGTGTCGCCAGAATCGGGTGGGTTAGTCATCAACCATTCCTTGTCGGTGTCGCACTACGGCAATACTGTCACGGCCAGAACATTCCGGTATCCCGGAACATCACAACCTTACCTCTTCGATAGAATCTCTCACATTTGCGGCCCAGCAGGGGTAATCACGACAAATTGCACCTATTAATGCCACGATAGGCACATGAGTGCACGTGTCTTGGTTGTTGACGACGATGCAGCGCTGTCGGAAATGATCGGCATCGTGCTGGAGTCTGAGGGTTTTGAAGCCGTGTTTTCAGCGGATGGGACGACGGCGATGGAAGCCTTCCGCCAGGCCCAGCCCGACCTTGTTCTCCTCGACCTGATGTTGCCGGGGATCGATGGGATCGAGGTGTGCAAACGCATCCGCGCCGAATCGGGTGTGCCGATCGTCATGCTCACGGCCAAGTCCGACACCGCGGACGTGGTCCTCGGCCTCGAGGCAGGGGCCGATGACTACGTGCCGAAGCCGTTCAAGCCGCGCGAGCTCGTTGCGCGGGTGCGGGCCCGTCTTCGCCGCCACGACGACGAAGAAGCCGAGATCCTCCACGTCGCGGATCTGACGATCGATGTCGCCGGGCACCAGGTCACCCGCGGTGAGGAACGCATCAGCCTCACCCCGCTGGAATTCGATCTCCTCGTTGCCCTCGCCCGAAAACCCTGGCAGGTCTTCTCCCGTGAGGTTCTCCTCGAGCAGGTGTGGGGGTACCGACACCAGGCCGATACCCGGCTGGTCAACGTGCACGTACAGCGCCTCCGGGCGAAGGTGGAACGTGATCCGGAGCGGCCCGAGGTGGTTCTCACGGTTCGAGGCGTGGGGTACCGGGCCGGTGCTCAATCGCAGTAGACCGCGGGCATCGTGATTCTCTCCAGCGCTCGCGCCCGGTTCCGAGGCAGGCTCCGATGGCTGCTGATGTTATGGCGCTCCAGCCTGCGCCTACGGGTGGTGTCGATGACGGTCGCGGCGGGAATGATCGCCCTGTTCGCGCTCGGTGCGGTGCTCTCGGGGCAGGTGCGCGACGGGCTCTTCGATGAACGCTTGGAGCAAGTGCTCGCTGATGCCGCGCTGCGTGCTGACTCCGCCCAGCGGCGCTTCGATGCGGCGACGGCGAACTCCACCCAGGAGGTCCAACAGCTCGCCAACGACACCGTCCGCGCCTCCCAGGAGACCGCCAGTGGCACGGCCGCCGTGGTGCTCCTGCGCTCGGAGCAGAGCACCGGACCGATCCACATCGTTCCCACGGCTACCGACATCACGCTCCGCGACGTCATCAGCCCGGAACTGCGCGCCCAGGTGGAGGAGCAACAGTTCCAACAGTGGCAGTCGGTCGAAGTGCCCGTGGGGGAGGAGATGGAGCCGGCGCTCGCCGTCGGCACCGTCGTGCTGCTTCCCGGCGCGGGTGAACATGAGCTGTACTTCATCTACTCGTTGAAGGCAGAAACCGAGACCCTATGGATGGTCCAACGCGCGCTCGTCATCGGCGGGTTCGCCCTCGTGTTCGCGCTCGTGCTCATGACGTGGTATCTCGCCCGGCAGGTGCTCGACCCCGTCAAACGCGCCTCGCGGGTGGCCGCGCGGCTCGCTGCCGGGGAGCTCTCGGTGCGCATGGGCGCGCACGGCCAGGACGAACTCGCGCTTCTGGGGCGGTCATTCAACGACATGGCGCAGAACCTGCAGGATCAGATCGAACAGCTCGCGGAGCTATCGCGAATGCAGCAGCGCTTCGTCTCCGACGTCTCCCACGAGTTGCGCACGCCGCTGACGACCATCCGGATGGCCGCCGAACTGCTCTACGACACCCGCGACAGCCTCGACCCCAGCCACCAACGCTCCGTGGAACTCCTGCACGACCAGCTCGACCGCTTCGAACTGCTCCTGGCCGACCTGCTAGAAATCTCTCGATTCGATGCCGGCGCCGTGGAACTCGATACCGAACAGGCGGAGATGCGGGAGGTCGTCGACGCCGTCGTCGCACTCACCGACCCCATCGCCCGCGAACGCGGTTCGGAACTGAGCATCTCGATGCCGACCGAACCGATCAGCGTCGAGATCGACCGCCGCCGGATCGAACGGATCATCCGCAACCTCGTCATCAACGCGATCGAGCACGGTGAGGGCAAGCCCATCGACGTCGAACTCGCAGCCGACGATACGGCCGTCGCGCTCATCGTCGCTGATTCCGGGGTGGGAATGACCCCGGTGGAAGCCGAGCACGTGTTCGACCGGTTCTGGCGCGCGGACCCCGCTCGAGCCCGAACGCTGGGCGGCACGGGGCTAGGACTGGCGATCTCGTTGGAAGACGCACGCCTGCACGGGGGCAGGCTCGAGGCGACGGGCACGCCCGGGGAGGGCGCCCGCTTCCGCCTCACCCTTCCCCGTAGGATCGGAATCCAGATCACCCGTTCCCCGCTGCCGCTACGGCGCGAACCCCTCGCGCTGCCCGCCCCCGAGGATGATGAGGACCCGGCCGGGCCCGCGGCACTGCCGACGTTGAAGGAGGACCTATGAAACGCGCCCTCCCCGTGCTGGTGGCGCTTACGCTCCTCGCCGGCTGCGTCGGCCTACCGACGGCCGGACCGGTCCAAGAGGGTCTGGAACGGGCCCCCGAACCGGAAGGCATTGTGTTCCTCGCCCCGGACCCGCGCCCCGGGGGAGATCCCGAAGAGATCGTTTCCGGGTTCCTCGACGCCGCCACCGCCGGGGTGGCCGACCGGTTCGAGACGGCCCAGAAATACCTCACCGACTCCGCGCGCAGGACGTGGATCCCCGGGGCGGGGGTGACCGTGTACGCGGGCAGCACCCCGCCGGAGGTGCAGGAGGACCGCCCCGGGCGGGTGACCGTCACCGTGCCCGTCGCCGGCTTCGTCGATGCGCGCGGAACCTACACCGAGGAGCCCGCCGACACCACGAAGTCCTTTCGTTTCCAACTCACCCAGGTCGATGGCCAATGGCGGATCACCAGCCTCGATGACGGCGTGCTCATCTCGGCCGTGAACTTCGGCACCCAGTACCGGCAGGTCCCGCTCGCGTTCTTCTCCGCCGACGGCGAATACATCGTTCCTGATACCCGGTGGTTCCCTGAGCAGAACTCCGCCTCCTTCGCCGTCAGCGCGCTCTTGGATGGGCCCGCGCAGTGGCTCCTGCCGGGGGTGGTGACGGCGATCCCGCCGGGGACTTCCGCCGATCCCGTCAGCGTCTCCGATGGCACGGCCGAGGTGATCCTCTCCCAAGCGGCCCTCGCCGCCTCGCCCGAGGACCGAGCGATGATCGTCGCCCAACTCGAGCACACGCTCACCCAGCTCCCGCAGGTGCGCCGGGTGCGCGCCCTCGTCAACGACATCCCGCTCCTCGACGGCAGTCACGGTCTCAACCCGATCTCCGATCCCGCCGTCGGCCACAACCCGGTCATCCTGCGCAGCGAGGACGTCGCGACCACCTCCGGCGCCGCGATCACCCCCCTTGAGGGGATCCACCGCGACCCCGGCGCGGACTACACCGCCCTCGCCGTCCCCTACACCGACATCGAGGACGGCGACCTCCCCCTCGTCGCCCGCATCGGTGAGGACATCGTCGCGACCCTGCCCCGGGAGGGTGAGGAACCGGCGCACCTCATCGAAGGACGCGGGCTGCTCGGCCCCTCCTATGACCCATACGGGTGGGTCTGGTCCGGGCCGAAGGACAGTGACGGCACCCTCGTCGTAGCGGACCCGATCTCCGAAACCGTCTCCACCGTTTCTGCTCCCGCACTCGAAGACAACCATGTGCGCCGGGTCCGGGTCTCCCGGGACGGCTCGCGGATCGCATTGATCCAAACGATCGGGGAGGAGACTGCCATCCAGGTCGCCATGGTGATTCGCGACGAGGACGGCATCCCCACCGCGGTCTCCGAACCGGTCGCCGTGGGCGCCTCCGTCTCCGATGCGACCGACCTCACCTGGGTGGATTCCGTCACCCTCGCGGTGCTCGGTAGCAGCGAGGGCGGCGCCCCGACCGTGCACACCATCCCCCTCGGCGGGCCCTCGGTGGCGCTGCTGTCGGTGACGGATGCCTCCTCGCTCACCAGCGGCCGGGGCGAGCGGGAGCTCTGGGTCGCCACGGAAACCGGGGAAGTGTTCAACCGCGCGGGAAACGGTTGGCGCCGGGTCGGCGAGGAGAGCGACGCGATCGCGATCGCCTTCCCGGGCTAGCGCCGTTCCTCCCGCCCACAGACGCCGGAGCCATCCACACCCCGGGCGGGGTGCCGGTCCGCACAAGCCCCACTGCCGGTAGGTTCACCTGCATGCCGCAACTCCTCCTGCCCACGTGGTGCCCCGGATGCGGGTCGGCGGGGGTCTCGCTGTGCCGGGAGTGCGCCGAGCACTTCTCCCACTGGTTCCGCGCCGAATCCGCTGCGGATGCGCTGCCGCCGGGGATACCCGTGTGGGCCGCCGCGGCCTACGCCGAGGAGGCGGCGAGCATCGTGATGGCTTGGAAGTCCGGGCACCGTCCCGACCTGCAGGGGCCGCTGCACCGCCTTGCCCGGCACCTGGGGGCGCGGTTCGGGAGGGCCTGGCAGCCCGGGGCGCCGCTCGTCGTCGTTCCTGCTCCCTCGGGCTGGCGCCGACGCTGGCGGGGAAACGAGGTGGTTGCCCCACTTGCGCGGGAACTCGCCGCAGGCCTCGTCTCCGTGGGCGTGCCCGCCCGGAGCGAGGCGGTGTTGCAGCGGCGCGGCGGGCGCCACCATCACCTGGGTAAGGCGGAGCGACGCCGGGAGCGTGCTGCGGCGATCTCCCTGCGTCGAGGCGGTTCGACGCGCCCGTGGGAGCACGGCGCTCAGGTGCTGCTCGTCGACGACGTTCTCACCACGGGGGCGACCCTCGCCGCGAGCGCCGCCGCCGCGCAGCAGCGCGGCCCCGTTATTGGGGCTATCGTCCTAGCAGCAACCCCAAAGCCGGTGTACCGGGAGTAGTACCGGGCGATACCGGGGCGGATATTTTCTCCAAAACGTGAGAAAGATGTGCGGCAGGGGTCGGGATCTACTAACGTTTGAGGCACGGGCAGCTCGTGCCCCCCTCTGACGATTTGGAGGTGATTCCCCTAGTTAGCGCAGGTGGAATCACCTGCGGCCTGTTCCAAGAACTCAGCAGTTCTTAGCATTTTTACTCCCCTGGAGGTCGTCATGGAAATCGTGGTCGTTGGACGTCATACCGAAGTCTCTGACCAATTCCGCCGTCACGTGGAAGACAAACTGGGCAAGGTCGCTCAGCTCTCTCCCTACGCGCAGCGAGTGGACGCGGAAATTACCCATGAAAAGAACCCGAGGCTCGCGGATCGAGCCGAACGTGTCGAACTTACCGTCCGTGCCAAAGGGCCCGTGGTGCGCGCCGAGGCAAGCGCATCCGATCGGTATGCCGCGTTGGATCTTGCGACCACCAAATTACTTGAACGATTACGCCGCGCCCGCGACCGGCGCAAGCAGCACCACCGCCGCGCGGCCGTGCCGATCCCTCAGGAGCTGCCCGAGGATCTCATGCCGGACGCCGAGCCCGCCGCGGTGGAGGAGGAACAGGCCCCTGCGGTGCCCACCGAACCCGGCGTGGCGATCGAAACCCAGCTGGGGGACTCCCCGGTGGTGATTCGGCAGAAGGTGCACCAGACCACGCCGATGAGCGTCGATCAGGCGCTGAGTGAAATGGAGCTCGTGGGGCACCCGTTCTTCCTCTTCATCGACGAGGAAACGAGCCAACCCTGCGTGGTGTACCACCGCCACGGGTGGACCTACGGGGTGATTCGCCTCGCGGTGGAGACGAACTCCGTAGCCGGATAGACCCTCCCCCTTCCTGGCGGCGCTAGCGACTGGGCCGGCGCCGCCAGTTCCATGGGAGGAACCGATAGTTACGCGCGTGGTGAAGCGCAGGAGTGGAAAAGTGCCCGCGCCGGTGATCTCACGTAGCATGGTAGGCGCGTGATCGGCCGGTCACGCGGTTATCAAACGAGGAGAAGAGAGCCCGTGTCGATTCTCGACAGGATCATGCGCATTGGTGAAGGGAAGACCCTCCGGCGCTTGCAAGGTCTCGCCGAACAGGTGAACCGGCTCGAAGAAGATATGCAGGCGCTCAGCGACGGCGAACTTCAAGGGGAGACCGAGAAGTTCAAGGCCCGGCTTGCTGACGGCGCCACGCTGGATGGTCTCCTGCCTGAGGCGTTCGCCGTCGTCCGCGAAGCAGCGGTACGCACGATCGGGCAACGGCCCTACGACGTGCAGATCATCGGTGGCGCGGCCCTGCATATGGGCGCGATCGCGGAGATGAAGACCGGTGAAGGTAAGACGCTGGTGGCGACGATGCCCTCCTATCTCAACGCGCTCAGCGGCAAAGGCGTGCACGTCATCACCGTCAACGACTACCTTGTGAAGTACCAGGCCGAACTCATGGGCCGGATCTACCGCTTCCTGGGACTGAGTGTCGGCACGATCGTCTCCGGGCAGCGCCCGGCCCAGCGGCGCGAGGAGTACGCGGCCGACATCACCTACGGAACGAACAACGAATTCGGGTTCGACTATCTGCGCGACAACATGGCGTTGTCGCTCGAGGACTGCGTGCAGCGCGGGCACAACATGGCGATCGTGGACGAGGTGGACTCGATCCTCATCGATGAGGCACGGACCCCGCTCATCATCTCCGGGCCCGCCTCCGGGGACGTGAACAAGTGGTACACCGAATTCGCGAGGGTCGCCCGCCGGCTTCGTAAGGATGAGGATTACGAGGTCGATGAGGTCAAGCGCACCGTCGGTGTGCTCGAGCCCGGGATCGAGAAGGTCGAGGACTACCTCGGTATCGAGAACCTCTACGAATCGCTCAACACCCCCCTGATCGGTTTCCTCAACAACTCGATCAAGGCGAAGGAACTGTACTCCCGGGATAAGGACTACGTCGTCCTCAAGGGAGAGGTGCTCATCGTTGACCAGCACACCGGCCGGATCCTGCCCGGGCGGCGCTACAACGAGGGGATGCACCAGGCGATCGAGGCGAAGGAAGGGGCCTCGATCAAGGCGGAGAACCAGACCTTCGCGACGATCACGCTGCAGAACTACTTCCGCCTGTACGACAAACTCGCCGGGATGACCGGTACCGCGAAGACGGAAGCGGCCGAGTTCAACTCCACCTACGAGGTCGAGGTCGTGCCCATCCCCACCCACCGGCCGGTGATCCGCGCCGACCAACCGGACTTGGTGTACAAGACTGAAGAGGCGAAGTTCACCGCCGTCGTCGACGACATCGTCGAGCGGCACGCCAAGGGCCAACCCGTGCTCGTGGGTACCACGAGCGTGGAGAAGTCCGAATACCTGTCGAAGATGCTCAAGAAGCGCGGCGTGCCCCACGAGGTGCTCAACGCCAAGCACCACGAGCGGGAAGCGGCGATCGTCGCGATGGCGGGGCGCAAGGGCGCCGTCACGGTCGCAACGAACATGGCGGGCCGTGGTACGGACATCATGCTCGGCGGGAACGCCGAGCACATCGCGATCGATGCCCTCGCGAAGAAGGGCCTCGACCCGGTGGAGACCCCGGAGGAGTACGAGGCCGCGTGGCCGCAGGCGCTCGAGGACGCCAAATCCTCCGTCAAGCACGAGCACGACGAGGTCGTGGAACTGGGCGGGCTCTACGTGGTCGGCACCGAGCGCCACGAGTCGCGCCGCATCGACAACCAGTTGCAGGGGCGCTCCGGGCGTCAAGGCGACCCCGGGGAATCGCGGTTCTACCTCTCCCTCGAGGACGAACTCATGCGCCTGTTCGCGAGCGGATTCGCCGAGCGGTTCATCGGCTCCGCCTATCCCGATGACCTGCCCCTGGAATCGAAGCTCGTCACCCGCACCATCGAAGGCGCGCAGTCGAAGATCGAGGACCGGAACGTCGAGATCCGCAAGAACGTGCTCAAATATGACGACGTCCTCACCGAACAGCGCAAGTGGGTCTACCACGAACGGCGTGAGATCCTCGAGGGCGAAGACGTTGAACCCATGATCGAGGAATGGGTCGACCAGGTCGTCGTCAACATCGTGCGCGGCGCGACGCTGGGCTCCCCCGACGACTGGGATCTGGACCACCTGTGGCGCGAACTGCGCCAGGTGTTCCCCGTCTCCATCACGGCCGAGGAAGTGATGGAGGAGGCTGGTGGTCTCATGCGCCTGAGCGCGGAGGATCTCATCACCGAGCTGGTCGCGGACGCGAGGGTTGCCTACGAGAACCGGGAGGAGGAGCTCACCCCGGAGATCATGCGCCAACTCGAGCGCCGGATCCTGCTTTCCGTGCTCGACCGCAAATGGCGGGAGCACCTGTACGAGATGGATTACCTCAAGGACGGGATCGGCCTGCGGTCGATGGCCCAACGTGACCCGCTCGTGGAGTACCGCAACGACGGCCACCAGATGTTCCTCGCGATGGCCGAGGCGATCAAGGAAGAGACCGTGGGCTACCTGTTCAACATCGAGGTGAAACGCAAGGAGGACGAGGAGGAGACTCCCATCACACGCCTCACCTCGCCGAACGGAGCAGCCGCGGAGGCCGGCGGCGCGGGTGCGCCCGCCGAGGCGCAGGAGACCGCCCGAACGCCGGTGCAGGGGAATAGGGCCGCAGCGAACCGCGCGCAGGGGAAAAAAGCGGGCGGGAAGAAACCCGCGCCCGTCGCAGCGGAAGTGGACGCGCTGGGGCTGGAGGCGCCCGCGGAACCCCAGAACCTCAGCTACTCCTCGAGCGACGGGGCCGGGGCGGGGCAAACCGCCCGCCCGCGGGCCGGCGCTGCTGCCGGTGGGAACCGGGAGGAACGCCGCCGCGCGGCCCGTGCCGCGCGCAAGCGGAAGTAGCCTAGGCGAACCGCCAGATGAGCACGGCCGGGCCCGGGGTCTGAAACGCCACTGCTGATCCCGGCGGGCAGGAACCCTCGCAGGAAACTGCGGGGGTTTCCTCGTTCCCGGGTGTGCCCGCGACCGCCGCGCGTACTTGCCCGGAGCAAAACAGCTGTTCGGCCCGCGCGCGATCGAGGGGAGCGCCGGGAACGTGAAGGTGTCCGTCGAAGGCGGACCGGGTGAGCACGACCAACACCCGGGAGTCGGAATCCTCGCGCACGAAGCCGAGGGCGTCGTCGTCAATCAATACCCAGTGGTGCCCGCCGCCGGTGAGCGCTGGTTCGCTGCGCCGCATGCGGATGAGGTCCCGGTAGGCACCGAGCACGAGCGGGTTGACCTGCTCTTCCCGGCCCCAGGGGATGGTGGTGCGAGAGTGCTCGCCGTTGGTGCCCTCGGCGCCGAGCTCGTCGCCGGCGAAGATCACCGGCGTACCCGGCAGGGTCAGCAGCGCCGCCGCGGCGACGATGAGGCGCTCGTCCGAGCCCACGACGGTGCGGATCCGCGCGGTGTCGTGCGAGCCGAGCATGTTCCATTGGGCCTGGCGGACCTGCCAGGGGATCTGGGCGAGGAAGTCGTTCATCGTCGCGACCACTTCGCGCCCCGGCAACCGGGGTATGGCGGCTGGCACCCCCAGGAAGTCCAGGTCGCCGGCATCGTGTGCGAGCCACGCCCATAGCGGCCGAGTGAAGCCGGTGTAGTTCATGTTCGCGTGCCAACCGTCGCCCTGCACGTCGCTCGTGGCATCGTGGAAGTGTTCCCCGACGACGAGCGCTTCCGGGTTGAGGCCGGTTGCCGTGGCGCGAACGGTGCGGGCGACCTCGTGGGCGAAGTCGTCGGCGAGGCGCCGGCCGGTCATGTTCGCGACGTCGATGCGCCAGCCGTCGAGGTTGTACGGCGGCTGTAACCACTTCCCGACGACGGAATCGGGCCCGTGGATGAACCGGCCCCACAGGTCACTCGAGTGGTAGTTGAGTTTCGGGAGGGTCTCGACACCGAGCCAGCATTCGTAGCCGGTTTCGGTCCAGTAGTAGAACGAGTGCTCGGGGCTTGCCGGGTCGCGACGGGCCTGGCGGAACCACTCGTGGGAGTTTCCCGTGTGGTTGGTGGTGAGGTCGCCGATGATCTGCATACCCCGGGCGTGGAGCGCGGCCGAGAGCTCGGCGAGCGCCGCGTTCCCGCCGAGAAGGGGGTCGACCTCCGTGAAGGTCGAGGCGTCGTAGCGGTGATTCGAGCCGCCGGGAAAGATCGGCGTGAGGTACACTCCGCTCACGCCGAGCTCTTGCAGATAGTCCAGGTGGGCCGCGATACCGGGCAGGTCTCCACCGAAGTATTCGTGGGAGGTTTCCGGCCACGCCGGGGCCACCGGATCGCCCCATTGGCGAGGAATCGCCCACTCGGGAAGGCTGCGGCCACCCGAGGTCGCCGCGCCCGTGGTGGCGAAGCGGTCGGGGAAGATTTGGTACAGAACGCCTTCACGCGCCCACCTCGGTGCCGGTTCGTGCGCGGTGAGGCGAAAATCGTGGGCGTCGGAAACGTCCCGGAGGTGGATGCCGGCACCGTTGACCCAGGCGTATAGCGGCGGCGACCCGGCCCCGTTGGTGGTGAGGAGGAAGCGATAGTTCGTGACGGGGTTGCGTACCTGGATCGTCGCCTCGAACCATTGCTCCCCATGGGAGGTTCCGAGCGGCTCGGCTGCCCAGAATCGCGGCTCGCCGTCTTCCACTGTGCGCACCGAGACGGTGACCGGGGCGTCGTGGGTGACCCGGATTCGTACCGCCGCCTCCCCGCCGAGTGTGTGGTGACCTGGGGTGAGGTAGAGGTCGCTACCGTCATGATGAGCCCACATGTCTCTAGCCTTTCACTGAGCCGGATGTCAGCCCCGCGACGATGTATCGTTGCAGGAACTGGAAGAGGACGACTACGGGAATCGCAGCGAGGATCGAGCCGGCTGCGAACATGCCCCACCGTTCGCTGTGTTGCTGGGAAATGAATTGAAACAACCCTACTGCCAGCGTCTGCTTCGGAACGTCCTGGAGCACGAGGGAGGCGATGAGGTATTCGCTGAACGTGCCCACGAAGGACAGGAGCCCGACCACGGCGAGCACGGGGGCGACGAGGCGGAGCACGATGGTCAGAAATATCCGGGCATGAGAGGCGCCGTCGATCTTCGCCGCCTCGTCGATCTCTCGGGGCACGGTGTTGAAGAAGCCATACATGAGGAACGTGTTGACGCCCAACGCGCCGCCCAAGTAGACGAGGATCAACCCGAGTCGAGTATTGAGCCCGATGACGGGAAAGACGTCGCGGAACGTCAGCAGCAGCAGGAAGATCGCGATGAACGCGAGCAGCTGCGGAAACATCTGGATGACGAGCAGGGAGGCGAGGCCGGTTCGGCGGCCGGTGAACCGGAACCGTGAGAATGCATAGGCGGCAGCCGACCCCATGAAGACGGTGATCATCGACGTCGTCAGACCGATGACGAGCGTATTGGTGAACCACGCGAGGTAGGGATAGTTCCCCGACGCCAGCAGTTCCTGGTAGTTCGCCAGTGAGATGGTGCGAAAGAGGCGATTGTCCCCGAGGCGCCCCGTGGCCGACAGCGACGCCGAGAGGACGTAGATGAGTGGGAAGATGGCGTAAAGAACAGCGGTGACAGCAGCGAGGTGCCGCCAGCCGACATCGCGAAACCACGACATTAGACCACCTCTTCCAGTCGTTTGGTCTGCCGGAAACCGAGCACGGAGATGGTCGCCACGATGATGAAGATGAGGATGGAGATCGCGGAGGCCAGACCATGTTGCTGCAGCCCGCCGCTGAAGGCGACCTTGTAGGTGTAGGTGACGAGGATGTCCGTCGCACCCACCCCGGAGCCGGTGGTGGAGCTCAAGTCCTTGGGGCCGCCGCGGGTGAGCATGTAGATGAGGTTGAAATTATTGAAGTTGAAGGCGAATGAACTGATGAGCAGCGGCGCGGTCGAGATCATCAGTAGCGGCAACGTCAGCGCCCGGGTTTGGCGCCATGGGCTCGCGCCGTCGATTTTGGCGGCCTCGTAGACCTGCGGATCGATCGACTGCAGCGCCCCCATCGAGATGAGCAGCATGTACGGAAAGCCGAGCCAGAGATTGACGCCGAGGATGGACACTTTCGCCCAGAATGGGTGCAGGAGCCAGGGGACGTTCGCGCCGAACAGGAGCACGTTGTTCACAAATCCGTGGCTCTGGTTGAGCATCCCCGACCACACGAGCGCGGAGAGGAACCCGGGGAAGGCGTAGGGGAGGATGAGTAGAGCCCGGTAGAGTCGCTGCCCCTTCATCCGTGGGTGATTGAAGAGCATCGCGAGCGCGAGCCCGAGGGCGAACGTGGTGAGGACGGACCCGAGCGCGAAGACGACCGTCCACGTGAGGACCCCGAAGAACTCGCCGGTGAGTTTGCCGCCGGTGAAGATCGTGGTGAAGTTCTCCCACCCGACACTGACCTTCCATCCGGGGGTGATGATCTCGCCGTCCGCGGATTCAAAATTACCGTGCGTATTGGGGGTGAAGACCTGACCGGTTTCGGTGTTCGTCAACGTGTCCGAAACCTCGTCGTACTCCATCTTCGACTGAGCGAGGAACCCTCGCGAGCCGTCTGCGGTGCGCATCGAACCCGCCTGGGGGTCCTCGCCGATCGGGACGCGGATGTCGGATACTTCCCGGCCGCGGTTGGAGATCTCCGCGAAGGTCAGCACCTGCGCGTCCGGTACGGCCGTGACGCGCGCGTCCGAGACCTCCGCCTCGGGGGCGGGGGAGAAGGGCTCATCGGGGTAGCCGACGACAGCGGTGCCGGCCGGGTCGACATAGGCGAAGCCCAGGGATTCGCCGTCGTCAACCACCGAGATCGCAGTGGTGGGGCTATCCGGAACCCGTACTTCATGCTCGCGCAGGATGCTCGCGATGGCGACCTCTTTGGTGGAGTTGTGGCCATCTCCGTAGTTCGTGAACGCCGTGTAGGCGGTATACCCGATGACGAAGATCTGGTAGACGAACAGGAAGATGAGCCCCGGGAGGAGGTACTTCATCGGCACGGCCCGCGCCGAGGGGAGGAAGTACACCAGGTCCACCACGACGATGATCGCAATCATCATGAGGGTCAAGCCGACGTGGCCGGCAGCAAGGGCGAGGTAGATCCCGTACAGGCCGATCGCATTGATCAGGCCCAGGAGGATCAGCTTGATCCAGAAACCAGGTCCGTAGTTTCGCGCGTGCGATTCCCGGTTGCCCCGGGGCCCGCTGGGTGTCCGGGCGGCGATGTCAGAAGTCACCTGTGGCTCCTTTGGCCGGTCCTGGTGCTCGCACGGAAGCGGGCACCAGGACCGGAGGGGTTATTCGAAAGAGTTCTCCACGTTGTCGATCATCGTGTTCCACAACTGACCCGGATCGCCCTGGCCGGAGGCGATTCCGATGGAGGCAGAGCCCCAGAACTCCCAGACTGAGGCCATCTCCGGGATCGCGGGCATCGGCGCCCCGTTCTCGCCGGCGAGGGCAAACCCTTCCTGCAGGGGGTCGCTCGCGACTTCCTCCGCGGCTGCCGTCAGGGCGGGGGTGCGGTCACCCGCGTCGTAGAGGGATAGCTGGATCTCCTCGCTGGCGAGATAATTCACGACGAATTCATTGGCAGCAATCGGGTTCTCCGCATCGGCGTTGATGAAGAATGCTTGCACGCCGAGGAATGGTTGGGCCATCTCCCCGCCGGCGCTGGGGATCGGATGCACGGATACGTTCACCCCCGCCTCCTCAATGTCCGCGATCATCCAGGGGCCGCCGATGATGAAACCTGTCTCGCCCTCGATGAATGAGTTGAGTACTTCGTCGTATCCATTACTCGGGTTGAGAACGCCGTCATCGCCGAGCTTCTTGAGATAGTCGGCGAACGTTTCTCCCGCCTCCCCGCTCATCCCGAGCTCGCTGGTGTAGTTGCCGTCCTCGTCGGTGGTGAAGACCGGCGCCCCGAAGGAGGTCTGGACCGGATACACCGTGTAGGGGTCGCCCTCGGCCGCGTCCTGCTGAATCATGACCGGGTATTTGGTCTCGAGACTCTTGCCGAGGTCAATGAGCTCATCGAACGTGTCGGGAATGTCGGCCTCGGAGACATCGTCGTTGCGAAGTAGAGCAATGTTCTCCACCGCATAGGGCAGGCCGTAGGTGGTCGAGTTGTACGTTACTGCTTGTATCGCGGCCGGGTTGAAATCCTCAATGATGTCAGCGAACTCGATCGGCGCCAGTACTCCGTTGCTGACCAGCACACCGAGCCAGTCGTGACCGCCGACGATGACGTCAGGCGCCTCACCGCTGGGCTGCATCGCCACGAAGTCGTCCCGGATATCACCGAAATCCTTTTCAATGAGATTCACCGAGACGCCGGTCTCCGCTTCAAAATCCGCCGCGGCTCCTTCTAACACGTTGAAACGCGTGTCGTCGGTCCATACGTCCAGGCTTCCGGCGGAGGCAGCCTCCCCGTCCGCCTCGGCCGCGTCGGCCTGCGCTGACGTGTCGGCCGGGTCGTCGACCGGTTCGGATGGCGCCTCGGAGGTCGATCCACACGCACCTACTAGTAACAATGATGCCGCGACTCCTGCGGCAAGAAGCGACCGCTTCATTGGGGCTCCTAAATGTTTTCTATCCTCCCGGCTCACACACCGGCGGGCGTTCCTTAGAGTACCGAGAAATGTAAGAATTGCAAGATTTACAGAAAATTACAGAGATTTTGCAATGGGGCGCGTCCTGGGCCAAGATAGGAGAAGCCAATCAACGCAGCGTAGGGAGGTGGCAGTGGGAGCGGATCAACACAAGACGCGGCTGGCGGACATCGCGCAGCACGCCGGCTTGAGCACGGCCACCGTTTCCCGAGTGATCAACGGTAAACCCGGCGTGTCTTCCACTGCCCGGCGGCAGGTCCTCGCGGCTCTTGACGTCCTCGGATACAACCGTCCGGAGCGATCCTCCCAGCGCCGCCAAGGCCTGATCGGGCTCATCATCCCCGAGCTCACCAACCCGATTTTTCCCGCGTTCGCCCAAGCGATGGAGATCGAGCTCTCCCACCGGGGTTACACCCCGCTGCTGTGCACGCAATCGCCGGGGGGAACGACGGAATCGGAGTACCTCGATATCTTGATGGACCACAAGGTCGATGGCATCATCATCGTCTCCGGGTTGAATGCCGACTCAACCGCCTCCCACCAGCGTTACGAGGAGTTGCGCGCACAAGGGGTCCCGCTCGCGTTCATCAACGGGTTCGTCGATGGAATAGACGCAACGTTCGTGTCCCACGATGATGTCGGAAGC
This sequence comes from Beutenbergiaceae bacterium, assembly GCA_035301585.1. Lineage (GTDB taxonomy): Bacteria > Actinomycetota > Actinomycetes > Actinomycetales > Beutenbergiaceae > HY158. The sequence goes on from DATGUB010000083.1 coordinate 31,339, forward strand.
GTTGCCCTCGCGGTCAGACACCTGGTTTCCCTCGGACACACCCGAATCGGGCTCGCAACCGGGCCGCGGCGGTTCATGCCATCGCAGCGCAAGATCGATGGATTCCACGCTGCGATGGCCCAATACTGCCCCACGCATTCGGCAGAATCCGAATCCCGTGTCGCGCTTTCGCTGTTCACAGTGGAAGGCGGGCAGGCCGCAGCTGCAGGTCTGATCGCGCAGGGGTGCACGGGGATCATCTGCGCATCGGACCTCATGGCGATCGGTGCGATTCGCGCGGCTCGGGCCGTTGGGAAAAAGGTTCCGGAACAGGTTTCAGTCGTCGGATTTGATGATGCTCCGTTCAATTCCTATCTCGATCCTGGCCTCACCACGATCCGGCAGGCGACCTCGGAGATGAGTCACGCGGTCGTCTCCGCGATTCTCAATGAGATCAACGGCGAACCGGCGGCACGCGGTGAGATGCTTTTCCAGCCCGAACTCATCGTGCGTGGCTCAACCGGTACGGCGCCGATGAACGAAGAACTCCTGGGAGGGAGACTATGACCAACCAAACCCGGTGGTGGCAGGATGCCATCGTCTATCAGGTCTACCCGCGGTCGTTCGCTGACGCCAACGGGGACGGGATGGGAGACATCCCGGGTGTGACGGCGAAACTTCGCTACCTCAAAGACCTGGGCGTGGACGCGGTCTGGCTCTCCCCGTTCTACCGCTCGCCGCAAGCGGATGCGGGATACGACGTCGCGAACTACCGCGAGGTCGACCCCCTGTTCGGCACCCTCGCCGATGCCGATGACATGATCGCCCGGGCCCACGGGCTGGGCTTGAAGGTGATCGTCGATCTCGTTCCCAACCACACCAGCGACGAACATGAATGGTTCCAAGCGGCCCTGGCCGCAGGTCCCGGCAGTCCAGAGCGGGCGAGGTACATCTTCCGCGAGGGCAAGGGGCCCGACGGCAGCGAGCCGCCCAACAACTGGGACTCGATCTTCGGCGGACCGGCATGGACCCGACTGGCCGACGGGCAGTGGTATCTGCACCTGTTCGATAGCAAACAGCCGGATCTGAACTGGGAACACGAGGAGGTGCGGCAAGAGTTCCTCGACATCCTGGAGTTCTGGACGCGCCGGGGAGTGGACGGGTTCCGCATCGACGTCGCGCACGGGCTGGTGAAGGCGCCGGGCCTGCCCGATTGGGAGGGCAAGGTCATCATGGCCGAGGGGGCCGAACGGGATACCCCCGACGGGCCCACGGAGGCGAACCCGGTGCCGATGTTCGACCAGGACGGCGTGCACGAGATCTACCGTGCCTGGCGCGCCCACCTCGACATGCTCAGCCCCGAGGTCGCGCTCATCGCCGAAGCCTGGGTGGAACCCCTGAGCAGACTCGCGCTGTACGTACGCCCCGATGAGATGCAGCAGGCCTTCAACTTCTCGTACCTCACCGCCGATTGGGGCGCCGCCTCGATGCGCACGGTGATCGCCGACTCCTTGGAGAGCATGAACTCCGTCGGAGCGGCGACGACGTGGGTGCTCTCGAATCACGACGTCATCCGACACATCAGTCGGTTCGGGCTGACGGGCAAGGGCCGGGGACAGAACGGTCTGTTCGCCTCCGACCCACAACCCGACGCCGCGCGCGGACGTCGACGGGCGAAGGCAGCGACGCTGCAAATGCTTGCCCTCCCCGGTTCCGCCTACATCTACCAGGGAGAGGAACTCGGGCTGCCGGAACACACGACGATGCCGGATGAATACCGCCAGGACCCGGCATTCGAGCGCACCGGACGAGCCGAAGCGGGGCGCGACGGGTGTCGCGTGCCGATTCCCTGGGATTCCCAGCAACCAGCCGCAGGTTTCAGTTTCGGTGCGGAGGTCGCCCCGTGGCTTCCGCAGCCCGAGGAATACCGCGGGTTGGCGGCCGACCAGCAAATCGGTGTGCCCGGCTCGATGTACGAGTTCTACCACGCCGCCCTACGGATCCGCCGGGAGCTCGGCCTTGGCGGTGGGGAGCTCGTGTGGGAAGAAGAGCTGATGGAACAACGCCCGGATGTCGTGGCGTTCGAGAACGGCGACGTGCTCGTGGTGACGAACTACGGCTCCGAACCGGTGGGAATCCGTGCCCGCGCCCGCGTCGTCGCCGCCTCTGATCCAGCAGTCACCGCGACTGAGGAAGAGGTCGTGCTGCCAGCGGAGGCAACCGCCTGGCTGCGGCGCGGTTAGCCGATTCGAATGGCGGCGGCCCGCCAGCGTTGCCGATGCAACGTAAGGCGTAGGGCCGCCGCTCGTACCCGGTATCCGTCATGAAGAACGACGGAGAGCTCGCACGTGCGCTCATCCACTTGGCACGGGTGAACGCGAATGATCCGCACAGCGGATGGGTGCTTGCGCGAGGGTTCCGAGCGCTGGCTCAGGTGTGCGCGGCGGCGGATGACGTGCCAGACGTCGTCGAGGAGCCACGCCTGGATCTGGTTGATCGATCGGGTGCCAAGGAGCACCTCCGCGACCGCTTTCGTGAGGATGCTCGCGACCTTGCTGAGGTCATCGAGTGGCGGTCCAGTGGCCTCGAGGGTGGGTGGCCGTTCGTAATCAACCTTCTCCTCGGCTTCCACGTCGACCGTGAGCGGGTCCCATTGGGAACGGGGAATCGGGCGGGGAAGCTGCTCGGGCCGGAGGGCACCGGCATGCCGGCGCGGGTGGCGAGGGTCCGAGCGAGGGCCGCGCCGTGGCGGGGCCGTGGGGCGGGTGAGCGTGGTCATGTTGCCTCCGACGTTGGGGCATGAAGGATCATACCGGGAAGGATAAGGTTCGGGTCGGCTCCGATTGCCGACTTGTTGGCCGCGTACCACTTCGGCCAATGCGCAGCGATCTCTTCGCTCGAGACGGTCGGCGCGGAACGCCGTAGGTCGGCCTCCGCGATCGCCCAAAGCGTGTCGCCCTCCTTGACGACGTGTTCGCGCGCGGTCTCATCGAGGGGATCGGTAGCAGGGGAACCGCTGGTGGGCCCGCGCGTTGCCACCCCGCCGGGATCTGCCGGGCGAGCGCCCCACCCCAGATCGACAAGTGCCGCAGAGTTGCGCGCAGTCGGCTCCTCCGACGCGGACGAGCCGCCTGGGGCGTCGGTGCCGGGTGGTTGGGGGCCCGGCGTCGCTAGTGCGGGGGCGCCGAACGCGATCACGGAGACGGTCGACCATGTGGCGACCTTGCGCAGCACCGGCGCCCCGAACCGACCGAGGAAGCGCTCAAGGTGGCGCGGGGCCGCGCCGAGGAGGCGTAATCCGCCGACGATACACGCTCCGAGGGCAGTAAGGAAATACCACCCTGCTACGAGCGCGCCGGCGATGAGGATGAAGTCGGCGGCCATCCGGCTGAGGAGCTCCGCCGAGGGGCCCGGAGTCCCCCGAGCGGTGACGTTGCGCAGGAGTCCCCAGCCGAGGCCGAAGGACGCCGCGGCGGCGAGAGCCGAAACCCCGACCTTCCTCATTCTCGCCTCCCGGTTGCGATCAGTTCGTGATAGTTCGTATCGGTTAGTTCTACTAGAGCGACCCGGTGTTGTCTAGGGAAATCGGCAATGTGGATAACGGGCCGTTCCCGTACAGTTGCCCCATGAGGTGGGATGAACTATTCACCGAACTCGAAGCTGAGTACAACGCAGCGTTGCGTGAGGAGACGGAGGCAGAGCTTGCCGACATGGTGCACGCGGAGGCGGCGACGATCCGGTTCGCGGACCGGGTCCGCGGCCGGGTCGGGGAGCGGCTGACGGTGCGGCTGAGAAACGGTCAAACCCGGCAGGGATACGTGAAGGAAGCAAATAACGTGTGGTCGATGCTCCACGAGGATCACCGGCGATACCTCATTCCCCACCGCGGGGTTGCCTACGCATGGCCCCTCGGCGGGGCCGCTGCCGGGGTCGAGGGCATCGCCGCCCGGCTCACCCTCGGCTACGCGCTGCGGGCGCTCGCCGGCGCGGGAATCGAGGTGCGCCTCGTCACCGAAGGCGGTGAACATCGGGGGCGGATCGGCAAAGTGGGCGCCGATTTCTGCGACCTGCACACGCCGGCGGCCCTCCTCACCGTCCCTTGGGCCGCGATCCTCGCCGTCGAGACCTAATCAACGTCCGCCGAGTCCGCGATCCGCGCGTCCGTTTGTGCGTAACACCGCTCGATGTATGCCTCGAACTCCGCGCGTTCCACCCGCCAAGTTCCCTTGCCCCCGACCTGAATAGCACGGAGCTCGCCGCTCTTGACCAATGCCCGCACTGTGGACATGGGAACCTGAAGAATCTCGGTGACATCAGCCAGCGAAAGGAAGCGCGGTTGCATACCCCTATTGTGTCAGGGGATGGCCCGTTCGGGGAAAGGCTGTGGAAACCGCCCACGGGAGTGAAAGCTTTGGAATGATTGTCCTCACCTCACAAATTGGTGGATTCGGGACTGGTGACACAGGTGTCAACATTTCGGCGGCCCCGTTGGCGCGACCCGCGGCTCGGCATCGGTGTGCTCCTCGTGGCGATCTCGGTAGCGATCGGTGCGTGGGTGTTCGCCCAGGCCGACCAAACCATTCCGGTCTACCGCGCCCACGAGGCCGTGCCTGTGGGGGAGCACCTGAACGAGGCGTCCCTGGAGCTCATCAACGTCAACCTCTCCGGGGCGCACGATTCCTATCTCGCGGCTGAGGAGTTCGACTCACTGATCGCGAACACTGAGGGATCGTTGTTCGTGCGCGCGGTGCCCGCTGGCGAGCTCATTCCTCGAAGCGCCATCGGTTCCTCCGGTGATCTGGACCTCCGGCCGGTGAGCGTCACCGTTGCGAACACCGCCCCGATCCAGGTGGGCAGCGTCGTCGACCTGTGGGCGATGGCCGAAGACCTCACCGGCCGGGAGGTCACGGAGCCGGAACTCATCGCCACCGGACTGCACGTGCGGGCGATCGCCGAAGACGATTCGATCTTCGCGGCCGCCAACGACAACGTCGTGCAGGTGCTCGTTCCCGAGGAGGAGGTGGGCCGGGTCCTCGCGGCGCTCGGCTCGACGTCGAATATCACCCTCGTTCCCCAGCTCGGCGGGTGAGGAATGGCGCAGCTGGGAATCCTATTGGCGATGCGCGGCGGGGCCGAGGAAGCGCTCTTGCGCCAGCTCCACAATCACTCCTCGGTGACCGTGGCGCGCCGATGCGCGGACGGGGCCGAGGTGCTGTCCGCCGCGCTTGCCGGCGTGGGTGACGCCGCGGTTATCGACGCCCACCTCGGGGTGGAGCGAAGCTTCGTGCTCCGACTCCGCAAGGCGGGCGTCAAGGCGATCGTCGTCGCGGCCGGGCACGAGCGGGCGGCGTTTGAAGATATGGGCGCGCAGGTGCTCATTCGCGACTCCCGGGATTTTCTCGCGGCGCTGCTGGTTCTGCTCGAGGATGACGGGACCGACGTTGTTGAAACCGCCGAACCGGTGAGCCGGCAGGAGCCGGAAGACGAACCGGGGCGGGCGAGCGCGCTCATCGGCGTTCTCTCGGGGTGGGGGTCACCGGGGCGAACGATGCTGGCGGTCAACCTCGCCGCCGAACTCGCCGCCCGCGGCGGCTCTCCGTTACTCATCGACGCGGATCTGTGGGGCGCGAGCGTGAAACAGAGTCTCGGGCTCGACCCCGATGGCACGGGCCTGGCTGCCGCGCTGCGCGCGGTCGAGCGGGGGACCTTCGACTCCGGCGGCCTGATGCGACTCACCGAAGAGCGCGATGGAATTCGAGTGCTCGGGGGGCTGAACAAGTCCGAGCGGTGGCGAGAAGTGAGCGGGGTGGCCCTCGAGAGCTTTTGGGACGTCGTGCGCACGTGGCCGGGCTACGTGATCATCGACGGCCCGGTACGGCTACCCGCCGCAGATGAGGACATCGTGGGCAGCTTCGGCCCCGCCCCGAACGATATGTGGAACTCCATCTGGGAGGCCGCGACCGATGTCTGCCTCGTCGGGAGCGCCGACACCGTGGGGATCCACCGGTTCGTGAACTTCTACCTCGATCTCGAGGATCCGCCGCGGCACATCGCGATCAACCGAGTACGCGCGAGCGCTGCCGGGCCGGGGGCGAGGGAGTCCATCCGGGAACTTCTCGCGCGCTTCGCGGGCATCCCCGATCCCATTCTCATCCCGGAGGACGAACAGGTGGACCGCGCCGTCCTCGCGGCCTCGCCCCTGATCACCACCGCACCCCGGGCCCCTGCCCGCCACGCCGCGGAAACCCTGAGCGACCGGTTCCTCCCGCAGCGCAGGCGGATCCGCAAACGCGGGGTACGTCGAGGCCGGGTAGCCAGCGCGTCCGAGGAGTGAATGGAGCAGACTAGGGGTATGCGAATCTACCTGCCAGCAACAGTGAGCGATCTCGATGCCCCACACCTCAGCGCCCGGACGGCGTTCGCCGTCACCGAAGGAGTCCGGGAGCTAGCGCCGAGCGAGGATGAAGAAGGGTGGGAATACCTCGCGTTCCTCGCCGCCGCCGACGCGGCGATCGATGAGGGGGAGGTGACGAGGATCGTCATCGCCGCCGATGCTCCCGCCTCGGAGACGAAGGGGACCGGCGTGGTCGAGGTGGACGAGGTGGACTGGGCCGATGTGGTGAGTATCCACATCGACGACCTCTCCGATGCCATGCTGCTTACCGACATCAACTCGGCGCAGGCCGAGGACGGCGCGGCTCGGGATCGAGTGAACGCGGCGGACCTGCTGTGGTACGACGTCGCCGAACGCGCCGAGGTGGTGCGGCTCATCGCGGCGATCTGATGGGTCGGGGAGTGGCCTT
>DATGUB010000084.1:0-10794 GCA_035301585.1 Beutenbergiaceae bacterium
CAAGGGCACCCGCGCCGACGGTTACGACATCCGCACCGCGACGACAGCCGCGGATAAGGCGATCACCACGACTGTCCAACAATTCACCGCCGCGGTGCAGGCGATCGAGGTGATCCGTCGGGGGGCCTTCGAGGTCACTTCGCTGCAGGATCACGATGCCGCGCGGATCGAGCGTACCGCGGCGCACGGGAGCGTGGCCCATGGCTAGTTTCGGGGACCGGCTCGCTGCTGCGATGGCACGGCGCGGGCCGCTGTGCGTGGGGATCGACCCCCACCCTGCCCTCCTGGAGTCGTGGGGCCTGGCCGACACGGCGGCGGGCGCGCGAGATTTCGCCCGGACCACCCTCGAGGCGGTCGGCGGGCACGTCGCTGCGGTGAAGCCTCAGAGCGCGTTCTTCGAACGCCACGGATCTGCCGGCATGGCGGCGCTGGAGGAGGTCGTGCACACGTGCCGGGAACGGGGCGTGTTGTGCATCGTCGACGCGAAACGCGGCGACATCGGCTCGACGATGGCCGGATACGCGGACGCATTCCTGCGCGAGGGCGGCCCGTTCGCCGGGGATGCCCTGACCCTGTCCCCATACCTCGGCGTGGGCTCCCTCGCCGCAGCGGTCGCGACCGCGCGGGAGAACTCCCGCGGAGTGTTCCTCCTCGCGCTCACCTCCAACCCCGAAGGGGCCCAGGTCCAGCACGCGCGCACGGGCGCCGGGCGCAGCGTCGCCGCAGAGGTCGCCGCGGCCGCCGCGGAGTGGAACGCCGATGCCGCGGGAGCGTTGGGCGACGTCGGCCTCGTCGTCGGAGCGACGGTCGCGGGCGCGGTCCGCGCGACCGGTACCGACCTGACCGGGATGCGGGGCCCGTTACTCGCCCCCGGGATCGGCGCCCAAGGGGGGAAGGTCGCCGACCTGGCGGACACGTTCGGCGCGGCCCTCGCGCAGGTGCTCGTGAGCACCTCCCGGGAGATCCTCGGCCGCGGGCCCGATCCGCAAGCAATGGCTACGGCCGCGGCGGAACTTTCCACTACATTGGGTCTACTACGGCAACAACGGGCATAACGTGCCCGGGGCAACTCCCGCGGTGGTAGCGTGATGGCAGCAAACTTAAGAGGTGAGAATTCTGTGGCCTTACCAAAGCTAACCCCAGAGCAACGAGCGGCTGCTCTTGAGAAGGCCGCAGCGGCTCGCGCTTCCCGAGCCGATGTGAAGAAGCGCTTGAAATACCAAGGCGGCACGATCTCCGAAGTGGTCGCCCTCGCCCAGGAGAACGACGCGATCGCGAAGCTGCGCGTGACCGAGCTCCTGGAAAGCCTGCCGGGGATCGGGAAGATCAAAGCCCGCCAGATCATGGCCGACGTCGGCATCGCCGAATCCCGCCGAGTCGGCGGACTCGGGCCGCACCAGATCGAGAAACTCGTGGCCCAGTTTGGCTGACCAGCCCCGCACCCGCCTCACCGTCCTCGCCGGACCCACAGCCGTCGGCAAGGGGACCGTCTCGACGGACCTGCGCCAGCGGTACCCCGATATCGCCCTCTCGGTATCGGCAACGACCCGCCCGCCCCGCCCCGGCGAGCTCGACGGGATCCACTACCACTTCCTCAGCGCCGAGGAGTTCGCCGACCTCGTCTCCAACGGGGAGTTCCTCGAATACGCAAAAGTACACGGCCGTTACCACTACGGCACCCTGCGCGGGCCGGTGGAGGAACTGCTCGAAAAGGGGGTGCACGTGATTCTGGAGATCGACCTGCAGGGCGCCCGCCAGGTGCGCGACGTCATGCCCGAGGCGCGCCTGGTGTTCCTCGCGCCCCCCTCCTGGGAGGAACTGGAACGTCGCCTCGTTGGCCGGGCCACGGAAACCCCGGAGGAACGAGCCCGCCGTCTGGAGACCGCGAAGATCGAACTCGCCGCCGAAAACGAATTCGACCACACCATCGTCAACGACGATGTTCAACGCGCGACCGACGAGCTCGTGCACCTGATCTTCACAGGCGCCTGACGTGGCACGCGCCACTGCGCCACAGGGTTCCAACGATATAGAATGCCCCCGGAGCAGGTAGTATGAATTGTTGCTCCGAATCCAACGGTTATGAGGTTTACTAATGCCGGGAACTGTTGCCCAACCTGAGGGCATCACCGATCCACCTATCGACGACCTGCTGGAAGTCGCCGACTCCAAGTACGCGCTCGTCATCTGGTCTGCGAAACGCGCACGCCAGATCAACTCCTATTACGCCCAGCTCAACGAAGGCCTCCTTGAACACGTGGGCCCGTTGGTCGAAACTGAAACGCAAGAAAAGCCGCTGTCGATCGCGATGCGGGAGATCAAGGCGGGCGTCCTCAACGTCACCCAACGCACCGAAACGGAATAACCGTTGCGGATCGTGCTCGGCGTCTCCGGCGGGATCGCCGCCTACAAGGGCGTCCTGCTCTTGCGGTTGTTGCGCGAAGCCGGGCACGACGTGCGGGTCCTGCCGACCGCCTCGGCGCTCAGATTCGTCGGGGCGCCGACGTGGGAAGCCCTCGCCGGGCACGAGGTGAGCGCTGACGTCTTCCACGGCACGCACACGGTGGATCACGTCCGGTTCGGGAAGGACGCCGACCTCGTCATCGTCGCACCCGCCACCGCGAACCTCCTCGCGCAGGCCGCGAGCGGGCAGGCGACCGACCTGCTCACCAACACGCTGTTGATGACCGCGGAGACACCGGTGCTCATGGCCCCGGCGATGCACACCGAAATGTGGGAACACCCCGCCACGATCGCGAACGTCGCGTTGCTGCGCGAGCGGGGCGTCCACGTGCTCGACCCCGATTCCGGGCGGCTCACGGGAACTGATTCCGGGCCCGGGCGGTTGCCGGAACCAGAACAGATCGCCGCGGCGGCCCTCGACCTCGTCACAGGGGAGGGTCCGCTGACGGGAGCACGCGTCGTCGTTTCCGCCGGCGGCACCCAGGAGCCGCTCGATCCCGTCCGGTTCATCGGGAACCGCTCCTCAGGACGGCAAGGGGTGGCCCTCGCCGTCGCCGCGGCCCGCGCCGGGGCGCGCGTCGACCTCGTCGCGTGCAACGTCGCCCGGGACGTCCTGCCCGACCACCCGCGCATCACGATCACGCCCGCGCACACGACCGCCGATCTCGCCGAGGAGATGGACCGGCACCGGGACGCCGACGTGCTCATCATGGTTGCCGCCGTCGCTGACTTCCGCCCCAAAGCGAGCTCGGAGACGAAGATCAAGAAGGACGAAGCCGACCCCGACTCGGCCCCGTCGATCGAACTGGTGCGCAACCCCGACATCCTCGCCGGCCTCGTCGAGCGTCGCCGCGCCGGGCAGATCATCGTCGGCTTCGGGGCGGAGACCGGCGACGATGCCGCCACCGTCGCCGAACTCGGCCAGCGCAAGGCGATCCGGAAGGGCGCCGACCTCCTCGCCGTCAACGAAGTCGGAACCTCGAGCGGTTTCGGGGACGTCCCCAACCGGGTCCTGCTGCTGGACTCTGCGGGCGAGATCCGCGGGGAAGTGGCGGGAACCAAGTCCGAGGTCGCCGAAGGGATCGTCACGCAAATCGTGCAGTTATGGCGCAAATAACTCGCGTCCAGCAAGCGGTCACGCGCGCCCGGCACCCTCGAGCGCGCTACCCTAGGGAACTGTGGCGAAGCGAGTCTTAACTTCCGAATCCGTAACCGAGGGGCACCCGGACAAAGTCTGCGACCTCATTTCCGACACGATCCTCGACGCGTTACTGCGCGAAGATCCCCAGGCGCGGGTCGCGGTGGAAACAGTCGCGACGACGGGGCTAGTGCAGCTCGTGGGGGAAGTGACGACGACGACGTACGTGCCGATGGCCAAAATCGTCCGCGAGACGATCAAAGATATCGGCTACGTCTCCTCCGACATCGGTTTCGACGGCGATTCCTGCGGCGTCTCCCTGTCCATCGGTGAACAGTCCCGGGACATCGCCCAAGGCGTGGACTCCAGCTTCGAAGAGCGCACCGGCGGGGACGAGGACGCCCTCTCCCGCCAGGGCGCCGGTGACCAGGGGATCATGTTCGGCTACGCGACGAACGAGACCGAAGAACTCATGCCGCTACCGATCCTGCTCGCCCACCGGCTCGCCGAGCAGCTCTCCCGGGTGCGCAAGAGCGGCGAGGTCGACCGGCTCCGGCCCGACGGCAAAACGCAGGTGAGCATCGCCTATGACGGCGAGCGCCCGGTGGCGATCACCGACGTCGTCGTCTCTGCCCAACACGACGACGACCCGGCCGTGCTGCGCCACCTCCCGGAACTCCTCACCCGCCACGTGATCGACCCGGTCGTCGACGAGTTCACCGACCGGCTCGGGCTCGCCCGCGAATTCGGCGCCCCGCAGATCAACCCGACCGGCAAGTTCGCCACCGGCGGCCCGATGGGCGACGCCGGGCTGACGGGCCGGAAAATCATCGTCGACACCTACGGGGGCGCCGCCCGTCACGGCGGGGGCGCATTCTCCGGCAAGGACCCCTCGAAGGTCGACCGCTCCGCGTCCTACGCCCTGCGGTGGGTCGCGAAGAACATCGTCGCCGCCGGCCTTGCCGACCGGTGCGAACTGCAGGTCGCCTACGCGATCGGGCTCGCCCATCCCCGCTCGCTGTTTGTGGAAACCTTCGGCACGGAGAAGGTGCCCCTGGCTACGATAGAGAAGGCGATTTGGGAGGTGTTCGATCTTCGCCCCGCGGCGATCATCGACAGCCTCGACCTCATCCGCCCGATCTACGCATTGACCTCCAACTACGGCCACTTCGGTCGGCAGTTACCGGAGTTCACGTGGGAGAAGACGAACCGGGTCAAGGAGCTCACCGCCGCGATCTCCTGACCCCGGGGGAAGAGAGGGGAGAGGTGAACGAACGGGCAACCCAGCCGAGCCTGCTCGACCCTGGCCTCACGCCTCCGACCCAGCCCGCGGCGCCGGAGCCCTGGGCGGGGATTGCTCAGGTTGCGATCGACTCCCCGCTCCCGCACCTGGACCGGCGCTTCGATTACGGGATCCCTGAACGCCTCGACGACGCGGCGCAGGTCGGTGCGCGGGTGCGGGTACGCTTCGCCGGCCGCAACGTCGATGGGTTCATCGTCGCCCGGCACGGTTCGAGCGCGCAGCCGGACATCAGACCCCTCCGGCGGGTGGTGGGCGCACGGCCCGTCCTCACCCCAGAGGTGCTCGAGCTGTGTACGCAGATCGCTCGGGAATACGCCGGGGGACTTGCCGACGTGTTGCGCCTGGCGATCCCGCCCCGGCACGCGGCTACCGAGGAGCGAGTGCTCGGCCAGGAGCCGGCCGCGCCGCCGACCCCGCAGCCGCCCTCGGGCCAGGCGTGGGAGCCCTACCGCGCTGGCAACGCGTTCCTTCGCAGGCTCGGGGCCGGGGGATCCCCGCGGGCGGTCTGGTCCGCGCTGCCCACACCGGCGGGGGAGGACCCCCAGGAGTGGGCCCGTGCGATCTGTGCCGCCGCGCAGGCCACCCTCGCCAGCGGGCGGGGGGTGCTCGTCCTCGTGCCCACAGTCGAGGACCTCGCCGCCGTGCGCTCGGCGTTTGAGGCCGCGGCGATCGACGTGGTGGAGCTCACGGCAGAGCTCGGGCCCGCAGCCCGCTACGAAAACTTCCTCACCTGCCTGCTCGGGCGCCGCCGCGTCGTCGTGGGCACTCGCGCGGCCGCCTACGCACCGGTGGATAATCTCGGCCTCCTCGTGTGCTGGGATGAGGTTCACGACGCCTACAGCGAGCCCCGCGCCCCCTATCCGCACGCGCGGGAAACGCTGGTGCGCCGGGCAACGCTCGCCGGTGCGGGGGCACTCATCGGCGGGTTCGCCCGCAGCCCGCAGGCCGAACACCTCCTCGCCACGGGGTGGGCCCAGCCGCTCGCCGCCGACCGCCCCATCGTGCGCGAGCGCACCCCGCGCGTACGGGTGGCGGACGAATTCGACCGGGAACGCGAAGGCGGGGTCGGTCACGCGCGGATCCCTAGTTTCGCCTGGCAGCAGATCCGCTCGACACTGGAGACGGGGCCGGTGCTCATGCAAGTGCCTCGGGCCGGATTCACCCCCGCGCTCGCCTGCGTCCAGTGCCGCCGCAGTGCCCGGTGCAACGCCTGCCACGGGCCCCTGGCGGCCACGGAATCCGCCCGAGCGCACTGCACCTTGTGCGGGGCGCGCGCGGAGGACTGGCGCTGCCCGCACTGTCAGCACGGGCGCTGGCGGGCCCGCAGCGTCGGCGCGCAGCGCACGGCCGAGGAACTCGGGCGTGCCTTTCCGGGCGTGCCCATCCGCGTGAGTGGGAAGGCCGCCGGGAAACTCGCCATGGTCGCCGATGCGCCCGGGCTCATCATCGCGACCCCGGGGGCGGAACCACCCGCTCGCTCGGGGTACCCGCTCACGGTACTTCTTGATGCGGGGATCCTCACCGAGCTCCCCTTCCTCAACGCCCCGATCGCGGCGCTACACCGGTGGCTGCGTGCCGCCGCCCTCACCCGCGGGCAGGTCCTCATCCTCGGGGAGCCGCTCATGGCCGCCGCCCAGGCTGCCCTGCGCTGGGACCCGGGCGGTTACGCCCGGCGGGAACTGACGGAATGGACCGAACTCGGCTTCCCGCCCGCGCACACGGTGGTCACGGTCACCGGCGAGAGACCGGACGTGACCGGCTTCGTCCGGCACCTGCCGCCGGTGCCGAGCCTGTCCGTGCTCGGCCCGGTGGCGATTCCCGGCGAGGTGAGCACTCCGGCCGAGGGTGAGCTCGGCATCCCTGTTCGTTCCCCGCTCGTGCGGCTGTTGCTGCGCGTCGAGGCCGAACATCACCTCGAACTCACGGCGGCCGTACGCAGCGCGGTGCGGATCAAATCCGCGCGTCGAGACGGGCAGCCGGTGAAGGTACGCGTCAATCCAACGGAAGAGTTATAGATGAACATCACGACGGTGATCTACGATTTCGGGCAGGTGCTGATCGGCTGGGATCCGCGCCGGGTCTGGCGGCGGCGGATGAGCGAATCTGAGATCGACGCCTTCGTCGAGGAGATCGACTTTGCGCGCCGGAACCACGCACTCGATGAGGGGCGCCCGTTCGCGCAGGTCCTCGCCGAAGTCGCGCGGGACGCACCCGGTCACGCGCCGTTGCTCGAGGAGTACTGGAACTCCTTCGCCGATTCCCTCACCGGTCCCATCCCCGGTTCCTACGACCTCGCCCACCGCCTCCACACGAACGGGTACCGCCTGCTCGGGCTGACCAACTGGTCCGCGGAAACGTTCCACCACGCCCTCGCCGCCGCCCCGGCCATTTCGCTGATGGAGGGCACGATCGTCTCCGGGGAGGTAGGGATCGCCAAACCGGACCCGGCGATCTTCCATCACCTGCTCGACACGTTCTCCGTGCGTCCGCAGGAAGCGGTGTTCATCGATGACACCCCCGCGAATATCGCGGCTGCCCGCGAGATCGGGATCAACGCGATCCACTTCCGGGGCGTCGAGGAGCTCACGGAGGACTTGGTCCGCCTCGGGGTGCGCTGCTCGTAGACTTGAGGGCATGCGAGTGATGTTTGCGGGAACCCCCGCGGTCGCGATCCCCGCGTTGGATGCCCTCCACGACTCCGCGCACGAGGTGCGCGGAGTGCTCACCCGGCCCCCCGCGCCCGTGGGCCGGAAACGGACGATGACCCCGAGCCCTATCCAGGCCCGCGCGCAAGAGTTGGGCCTGCCCGTGCTCACCGGGGCCCCGAGCTCCGAGGAGGTGCTCGGTTTCTTCCGGACCGAGGGGATCGAGTGCGTCGCGGTCGTCGCCTACGGCGCGCTCATTCGCGAACCCGCGCTGTCCGCGGTCGGTCGGGGTTGGGTGAACCTGCACTTCTCGCTGCTCCCCGCCTGGCGCGGCGCCGCCCCGGTGCAGCACGCGATCATGGCCGGGGAGGGGGAGACCGGGGTGTCCACCTTCCAGATCGAACACGGGTTGGACACCGGCCCGGTGTTCCACTCCCGCACCGAACCCATCCACCCCGAGGACACTGCCGGCGACCTCCTCGAGCGGCTCGCCGGGATCGGCGCGGGCCTGCTCGTGCGCACCCTCGACGACATCGATGCCGGCACCGCCGATCCCACTCCACAAGAGGGCGAGGTCACCCTCGCACCAACGCTGCGCTCGGCCGACGGACGCATCGAGTGGGCCCTGCCGGCGGAGCAGGTCTCGGCGAAGATCCGTGGCGTCACCCCCGCGCCGGGAGCCTGGACACGCACCCGGGACGGCGACCGGTTCAAGATCGGCCCGGTCACTATCCTCGACGGCGCCCCTCTGCCTGCCGGGACGCTGCACGCCGGGGGAGACCGGGTCGTCGTCGGAACGGGAACCCGGTCCGTCGCGCTCGAGCGGCTCGCCCCGCCGGGCAAACCGTGGATGTCCGCATCCGATTGGGCGCGGGGACTACGCACAGAAACACTGGAATTCGAGGTGGCGCAATGAGTAAGGACGCGGGGCAGGGCCGGCGCAGACCCACGCGCGGCAACCGCCGCCCCCACCACGATCGCCGCCCGCGGCCCAGCCGGAGCCGCGCATCCACCTCGCCGCGGGCCGCGGCATTCGACGTGCTGCTAGCGGTCGAGGAGGCGGACTCCTACGCCAACCTGCTCCTCCCGCCGCTCCTGCGGGAACGGCGTATCTTCGGCCGGGATGCGGGTTTCGCGACCGAACTCACCTACGGAACGCTGCGGATGCAGGGCCGCTACGAGGCGATCATCGAGGCCGCTTCCGACCGCAGGCTCGCAGACCTCGACCGGCCCGTCCAGGTGGCGCTGCGGCTGGGCACCCACCAGCTGCTATCGATGCGAGTACCCCCGCACGCCGCCGTTTCCGAAACAGTCGCCCTCGCCCGGGACCGCATCAGCGCCGGACCGGCCCAACTCGTCAACGCCGTGCTGCGCCGCGTGAGCGAGAAGACGATGGCCGACTGGCTCGACGAGCTCGCTCCCGGCGGAACCGATCGCGAACTCTCCGTCCGCCACTCCCACCCCGAGTGGATCCTGCGGGCCTTCCGCCAGGCCGTGAAAGCGGCCGAGCCCGAGAACGTTGAGGCGGCACTGGTGGAGCTGCTCGAAGCGAACAACGTGCCAGCCCAGGTGCATCTGGTCATCCGCCCCGGACTTGCAGGCGAGGTTGCCCTCGATCCCCTCGAAACGACCCCCGCCGCCTACGCCCGCACGGCGCGGTATCTGGACGGTGGCGACCCCGGGCAGTCGCCCGCGCTGCGCGCCGGGAGGATCGGGGTGCAGGATGAGGGCTCCCAACTCGTCACGCTCGCGGCCGCCGCCGCCCCGATCGAGGGAAGCGATCGGCGGTGGCTCGACCTATGCGCCGGGCCCGGCGGGAAAGCGGCGCTCCTTGCCGGTCTCCTCGCCGACCACGGGGGAGGGGAGTTCGTGGCCAACGAACTCCACCCGCACCGCACGAGACTCGTCGAGCAGAACCTCAAGGCCGTCCCCGAATCGGTCGCGGTCGACCTGCGAACCGGGGACGGGCGGGAACTGGGGGAGCTCGAACCCGGATCCTACGACCGGGTGCTGCTCGACGCGCCGTGCACCGGCCTCGGTGCCCTGCGCCGCCGCCCGGAATCGCGCTGGCGCCGCTCCACCGCGGACCTGCCCGAACTCACCGCCTTGCAACGGGACCTGCTCGGCTCGGCCCTTCGTGCCGTGCGCCCCGGCGGCGTAGTCGGGTACATCACCTGCTCCCCGCACGTCGCCGAAACGGCACTCGTGGTCAGCGACGCGATCCGCGACGCGGCGAAGGAGGGGATCGACGTGGAGACACTTGATGCTCCGGAGTTCCTCGACCACGTAGCGAAGAAACCCCTCGAGGGGCTGTCCGGTCCGTACGCGCAGCTCTGGCCCCACGTACACGGCACAGACGCGATGTTCCTCGCGCTGATACGCCGCACCGCCTAGGGGCGACGGCTCAGCGGCGGGGCGCAATAGACTACCGTCATGGCCATTCTCATCTCGCCCAGCGTCCTCAACTCCGACCTCGCCCACCTCGCCTCGGAAATCGAGCGGATCGAGGGCGCGGACTACGTGCATCTGGACGTCATGGACAACCACTTCGTACCGAACCTCACCTTCGGTCTGCCCGTGGTGGAACAGGTGATCAAACACACACGCATCCCGGCCGATGTGCACCTGATGATCGAGGACCCCGACACCTGGGCGCCTGAATACGCCCGTCTCGGCGCCGCGTCGGTGACATTCCACGCGGAGGCCTCCGCCGCCCCCATCCGACTCGCCCGCGAACTGCGCAAGCTCGGCGCGAAGGCAGGTATCGCCGTCAAACCGGCCACGCCGGTGGCTCCGTATCTGGAACTGCTGGAGGAGTTCGACCTCATTCTCGTCATGACGGTGGAGCCCGGGTTCGGCGGGCAGTCCTTCATCGAGGGCACCCTGCCGAAGATCCGCGCCGCGCGGGAGGCGATCGACACCTCCGGCAGGGAGATCCTGCTGCAGGTCGATGGCGGCGTCTCCCGCGGCACCATCGAAAAACCTGCTGCGGCGGGTGCGAACATGTTCGTCGCCGGTTCAGCGGTGTATCGCTCCGCCGACCCGGCCGCCGAGGTCGCGGCGCTGCGTTCGCTCGCGCAGAAGGCGTACTATACTCAGGCGTAAGAGCTCGTGCTCCGGGGTCGGTGAAATTCCGAGCCGGCGGTGATAGTCCGCGACCCAACGTGAGTTGGTTGACCTGGTGGAACTCCGGGACCGACGGTTAAAGTCCGGATGGGAGGAAGCACGCGAGGGACGCCGATGCG
>DATGUB010000085.1:0-60744 GCA_035301585.1 Beutenbergiaceae bacterium
GCCCTCATTCTCACCCACATGTCGCCGCGGGGTCCCGCCCTGGAGGCATGATGGTTCCATGCGCGCGCAGATGTCTCAGCAGCACTGGCAGAACTGGGCGAGGACTGCTCACGCCAGCCCGGCCCGCAACCTCTCGCTCGCACGCGAGCGGGACGTGGCCGCTCTGATCCGCGCCGAGGCCGAACGCGGCGGTCGGGTGCGGGTAGCCGGTGCCGGCCATTCGTTCAGCCCTGCTGCGGTGACCGACGGCGTGCTGCTGCACCTGGACCGCCTCGACGAACTGGAGTGGGTGGGCCCGGCTGAGGCCGACGGATCCCGGCTCGTGCGCGTGGGAGCGGGAATCCGGCTCCATGTGCTGAACCGGCTCCTGGCGCGGCAGGGGTTGGCGCTGGAGAATCTGGGCGATATCGACACCCAGACGATCGCCGGGGCGATCAGTACCGGCACGCACGGGACCGGGGCACGGCTGCGGGGGCTGGCCGACCAGGTGCGCGCGGTGCGGATGGTCGATGCCACCGGAGAGGTGATCGAGGCGGACGGGCAGAACCGCTCCGACCTGTTCGAGATGGCGCGTCTGGGGCTGGGCAGCGTGGGGGTGCTCACGGCGGTGACGGTGCGCTGCGTACCCGCCTTCACGCTCTCGGCGCGGGAAGAACCCCGACCATTGGGGCAGGTGCTGGAGGCGCTCGAAGATGCCGACGGGCCGGTGTGGGGAAACGACCACTTCGAGTTCTACTGCTTCCCTTACACCGATATCGCCCTGACGAAAGCGAATAACCGGGACGGCGACGCCCCGCCGATGAGCAAATGGCGCCGTTCGATCGACGACGAGTTGCTCTCCAACGGCGTGTTCGAGCTGACGAACCGGTTGTGCACCACAGTGCCCGCGGCGACCTCGAAGGTGAATAAGATCGCGGCCCGGGCCCTGTCCGCCCGGAGCTACACCGCGGCCTCGCACGAGGTGTTCGTCACCCCGCGGCGCGTGCGGTTCCGGGAAATGGAGTACGCGATCCCGTTCGAGGCGCTGGTGCCGGCGCTGCGGGCGGTGAACACCTGGGTGCGGCATACGCGTGAGGCGGTGCCTTTCCCGATCGAGGTGCGGTTCGCAGCCGGGGACGATCTGTGGCTCTCGACGGCGCAGGGACGCCAGACGGCGTATGTGGCCGTGCACCAGTACCACCGCCTGCCGTATGCGCGGTTCTTCCGTGCGGTGGAGGACATCATGCGCGGCCATGAGGGCCGGCCGCACTGGGGCAAGATGCATCGGCGCAGGGCGGAGGACCTCGCTGCGGTCTATCCGCAGTTCGCCGACGCCCAGCGCGTGCGTGCCGAGGCGGATCCGCAGGGCTTGTTCGCCAATGAGTACACCGACCGGCTATTCGGGCCGGTGCGGTAGGCGGCGTTGGCGCCGGGCCGGGCGACGGCGTTGGCCCGGCTTGCGTGCGGCCGGAGGCAGCCCCGCAGCCGGTGCGGTAGGCGAGGCTGGGCCCGGAGTTGTCGAGGGGTGCCCGCTCTCCGGTAAGCTGCGGTGTGCCCGGCGAGCGCGACCCGCCCGGGTGGGCCAAGCAGATTCGGGTAGGTGCACTGCTCGCCGGATCGTTCCGGCCCTGGGCCTCTAGCTCAATTGGTAGAGCAACGGACTTTTAATCCGTGGGTTGCGGGTTCGAATCCCGCGGGGCCTACTTCCTCAGCGCACCTCGAACGCGGGCTCCCCGAGCGGGGCTACCTCTTCTCGATCGACGTCGGTCACCCGCGCCGCGCGCGGGCCCTCCTCCATCCACGTGAGAAGATCCTCGACGGCGTCCTGCGCGCCCTCGATCTCGGCCTCCACCCGACCATCGGGCAGGTTGCGCACCCACCCGGCGAGCCCGGCCCGCTCCGCTCGCGCACGGACGTTCGCGCGATAGCCGACGCCTTGCACCTTTCCGCTGACACTGACGCGATACCGCTTCATCTTTCCTCCGCTCGGGGACGCTCCGTGCTCACATTACTGAGCAGGTCTCGGAGCTCCGGCCATGCCCGCGCGAAGCCGGGATGCAGCACACGCGAGGCTACCTCTGGGACGGGCACCCAGAGCAGCTCCAGGCTCTCCGGGTCGGTGATCTGGGGAGAGAATGGCTCGACGACGCGTGCAAGGACGGTCGTGTACCGCCAGTAGCCGACGTCGAAGACGTGGGTCGTCAGCGTGCGCACCGCACCCGCCGGGACGCCCGCCTCCTCGTTCGCCTCGCGCAGCGCCGCCTCCCCCGGTGCTTCCCCGGAGTGCAGTGCGCCACCAGGGATTCCCCATGTGCCCCCATGATGACTCCAGTGCGCCCGGTGCTGCAGGAGCACGCCCGCATCCGGGTCCCAGGCAAGGAGGCCGGCGGCGCCGAACCTCCCCCAGAACCGGCCCCGTGGCCCGTCCGCCCAGCCGTCCCCCGGGTCTTGGGGGCCGAGCGCGCGGGCGGGAGGGACATCGAAACTCATAGCTTCATCGTGTCAACCGCCGCCCGCGAGCGCCAGCCGTGTTTAGATCCCCTGCCACTCGGGCTTGGTTTCGTAGGTATCGCGGTAGTAGTCGAGGTTCTCGAGTTTGCTCGCGGCCCCTTCATCGAGAAGCACGGTCGCGTGCGGGTGGTGCTGGAGGATCGTTGCGGGCCACATCGCCGAGACGGGTCCCTCGACGAGGTTCCACGCTGCTTCTGCTTTGCCTTCGCCGCTCGCGAAGAGCACGACGTGGCGCGCCTCCATGATCGTGCCCAGCCCTTGCGTGATGCAGTGCTGGGGCACCTGGGCAAGGTCACCGTCGAAGAAGCGGGCGTTATCGAGCCGGGTCTGGGGCGTGAGCGTCTTGATCCGGGTGCGCGAGGCGAGGGAGGAGCCGGGTTCGTTGAAAGCAATGTGCCCATCGGTGCCGACTCCCAGGATCTGCAGGTCCACGCCGCCAGCCTCCGCAATCTTCGCTTCGTACCCGGCGCAGGACTCGCGGATGTCGCTCGCGAGCCCGTCGGGCGAGTGCACCGCGTCATCCGCGAAGTCGACGTGCGCGGTGAATTCGGTTCGGATCACGTTCGAGTACGCCTGCGGGTGGTCGCTGGGAAGCCCCACATATTCATCGAGGGTGAACGCCTGCGCGCGAGCGAAGCTCACCTCACCCGCCTTATAGCGGCGGATCAGCTCCGCGTAGAGGGGAAGCGGCGAGGAACCGGTGGCCAGTCCGAGAACCGCATCCGGCTTGCGTTCGAGCAGTTCGCAGATGGCGTCCGCGGCGATTGGAGCGATCTGAGTGGAATCCTTGGGAACAATAACTTCCATGCGATTATCTTCCCAGCTTTTCGTTCTCAGCGCCTAATCGCGCTCGACTTTTTACCGCTCTTCCACTGCCGGTACAGCTCCCCTCGTCGAGAGGGCGACGGCAACCGTGATGGCAATGAGCCCGGCAAGTTCACCGATCGTGGGGATCTGGCGCAGACCGAGGAACCCGACCACCGTCGCGGTGGCGGGTAACAACGCGTTGAGGAGGGCGAACGTCGCCGTTCCCAGCCGCCGGATCGTCACCTGATCGAGCATGTACGGAACGACGGAGGAAAGCAGCCCCATGCCGATGATGAGTCCAAGCGCATCCCAGCGTGCGAGCCCGCCCGCCCACGGCAACGAGGCGGGGAGGAACAGCAGCGCAGCGGCGATCATCCCCACGGCGAGCGAGGCCTGCCCGGAACGCTCGGAGGCGATCTTGCCACCGATCACCATGTAACCCGCCCAGAACGCGCTCGCGGTGAAGATCGCGACGAGGCCGATCCCGATCTCACGTGGCCCCACGCCGCTCCAGTCAAGGCCGACGAAGCTGATCAGTGCGACTCCGGCGGCCGCGAGCGCGACCGAAACCTTGCCCCGGATGCCGGCGGCTCCGCGTGCGGCGACGATGACCGGGCCGACGAACTCCAACGCGACCGCCGCACCGAGCGGCAGGTAGTTGATCGCGATATAGAAGGTGACGTTCATCGCGAGCAGGACCGAGCCGAAAACGGCAGATTCCAGCAACGTCTTCTTCGTCCACGAATACCGCCAGGGCCGGATCAGCGCGAGCAGCACGACCCCGGCGACGAGTGCACGCGTCCACGCAACGGTGTGCGGCGGGGCGAGGGCGAACAGCCCGACGGCGAGCGCTGCACCGATGTATTGGGAGAACCCCGCCGTGATGAACAGCGCGGGGGCAGGAACCCGATTCGCGGCGTCACTGACCTTCATGCGGCCCTTAGATCAAGGGCCGGCCACCTCGCTGCGGAACACCCGCACAGCTTCCTCACTTCTCAGGGTCAAAGGACAACGCCACAGAATTCATGCAAAAACGGTCGCCCGTGGGAGTCTGCGGGGCATCGTCGAAGACGTGCCCGAGGTGGGACCCGCAATTGGCGCACAGCACCTCGGTGCGGACCATTCCCAAGGAGGTGTCGGGGCGGAGAATCACTGCGTCGGAATCCTGGGGCTGGTAGAAACTCGGCCACCCGCACCCGGCGTCGAATTTGGTTTCCGCCCGGAACAGCTCCGCGCCGCACGCGCGGCAGGAGTAGATGCCCTCGCGCCCCTCATCGAGGAGCTCGCCTGTGAAGGGGCGCTCCGTGCCTGCCTCCCGCAGGATATGGAACTCCTGCGGGTTCAGCAGTTCACGCCATTCGTTCTCTGTCTTCGATACCGGATACATACCGTCATTCTCCCGCAGTTCTCCGCCCATGCCTACCCCCATCGGCCCCTACCCGGGCGGGCCCCCAGCGTGATGGGTCACAATGGTGAGCATGCGTGCACTTATTACCAACGACGACGGCATCGACTCCCCCGGCCTCCTTCCGATCGCTCACGCCGCCCTGGACGCGGGCTACGAGGTCCTCGTTGCCGCGCCGAATACGCAGTACTCGGGAGCGGGTGCCTCCCTCGGCGGGGAACCGGAGGAGTCGGGTTTCAAAGTTTCTGAAGGGCGCCCGCCGGGCCTGTCCGAGGAAATCGAATCCATCGCGGTGCACGCGAGTCCGGCTCTCATCGCCTATGGCGGCGTGCTCGAGTTCTTCGGCCCGCGGCCCGATATTTTGCTCTCCGGGGTGAACCTCGGACCGAACGTGGGGCCCGCTGTCGTGCACTCCGGCACGGTCGGAGCGGCCCTGACCGCCGCAGCCATGCGCATCCCAGCGCTCGCGGCCTCGATGTCCACGATGCGCCCTCAGCGTTGGGACACCGCCCAAAACATCATTTCGCGCGTCCTGCCGACCGTGCCGTCCTTGCCGGCCGACGGGCGGATCCTCAACCTCAACATCCCGGACCTGGAGATGGCCGATGTTCGCGGGATCCGCTCCGGGAACCTCGGACGCTACGCGGACAGCACCGACGAGGCGTCCGACCAGGTGAGGATGCTCCTCGGCGGCGATGCCATCGTCAACCTCCTCAGCCAGTTCGAAACCGGCACGGACGGGCTTCTGCTTTCCGAGGGGTGGGCGACCCTTTCCCTGGTGCAGGGGCCGATGCATGACGTCAACGGCTTCGAAATTCCCGAAACCACCTTCTAGCTGCCCGTGTCCCCCGGTTCCCTCGCTACGCTTAGACCATGACTTGGTTAGTGACCGGCGGTGCCGGGTACATCGGAGCTCACGTAGTCCGCGCGTTCAACGAAGCGGGAATGCAGGCGGTCGTCGCCGACGACCTCTCTTCTGGGCACTCCTCCTTCGTCGACGCCGACACCCCCCTCGTCGAATGCTCCATCCTCGACACGGCCGTACTGCGGGAAACTCTCGTCAACCATGAGGTGACGGGCGTCGTCCACCTCGCCGCGTTCAAGTATGCCGGCGAGAGCGTGAACCGGCCGCTGCACACGTACACGGAGAACGTCACCGGCACGATCAGTCTGCTCGAGGCGATGAAGGAGGCCGGAGTGGGCAACCTCGTCTTTTCCTCCTCCGCCGCCACGTACGGCACGCCCGACGTCGACCTCGTCACCGAGGCGACCGCCGTCACCCCAGAGTCTCCTTACGGGCGCTCCAAACTCATCGGGGAGTGGCTCTTAGAGGATTTCGCGCGGGCGCATGGCCTCGCGCACACGAGCCTGCGCTACTTCAACGTCGTCGGCTCCGGGTACCCGGATATCCGCGATACCTCCCCGCACAACCTGTTCCCCATCGTGCTGGACGCGCTCGTCGCGGGGCATACGCCGAAGATCTTCGGCGACGACTACCCGACCCCGGATGGCACGTGCGTCCGCGACTACATCCACGTCGCCGACCTCGCGCACTCCCACGTCGTTGCCGCCCGCGCATTGAGCGAGGGCAAGGCTCTGGAGCCGGTGTACAACCTCGGCTCGGGTGATGGGGTGTCGGTGCGCGAGATCATGACGGCGATGAGCGAAGTGACCGGGATCGAGTTCACTCCCGAAACCGCTCCCCGCCGGCGGGGTGACCCAGCTCGGATCGTCGCCTCCGGTGAGGCCGCTGCCCGGGATCTGGAGTGGGTGATGCGCCACTCGCTGAACGACATGGTCGCCTCCGCCTGGGACGCCCGAAAGCAGGCGTGAGGGCGCGCTAGGCCCACCCGAGTTCGTCGAGCTGCTCATCACTGATCCCGAAGTGGTGAGCGATCTCGTGAATCACCGTGACGGCGACCTCTTCCGCCACCTCGTCGGCATAGTCACAATGCCGGAGGGTGGGCCCACGGAAGATGGTGATCGCATCCGGCAGCGAACCGGACGCCCACCAGCCGTCCCGTTCTGTTAACGGGGTGCCCTCATAGATTCCCAGCAAGTCACCGCCGTCCCCCTGGTCGGGGCGGGGTTCTTCCTCCACGAGGAAGACGACGTTATCCAACTGTTCCATCAGCTCGCTGGGAACTAAGTCAAGACCGTCGGAAACCAGCTCCTCGAACTCTTCTTCTGTGACGTCGATCGCACGTCGACGAGAGGGCTCCGTAGGCGCACCTGGCGAACTAGTCATATTTCTATAGTGGCTCATTTTGCGCTCTACATCACACCAGGCGGAGGGGATCTCGCGAGATTTCAGCAACAACCTCGCCCCTTGTGCGGTACCTCACCCTGACTGTTTTGCGTCGGCGCGTTTTTACCCATATGCTTTCAGTCGTCTGCACAGCAGGCCCCCATCGTCTAGCGGCCTAGGACGCCGCCCTTTCACGGCGGTAGCACGGGTTCAAATCCCGTTGGGGGTACCACGTGCAAACAACAAAATATTTTGGCTGTAAGATAATTACAGTCAAGTTGGCCCCGTAGCTCAGTTGGTTAGAGCGCCGCCCTGTCACGGCGGAGGCCGCCGGTTCGAGTCCGGTCGGGGTCGCGGAACAAAAAAATCCCGGTCCACCTGGCCGGGTTTTTGCTTCCAAGGTCCTGTAGCTCAGTTGGTAGAGCGTTCGACTGAAAATCGAAAGGTCACCGGATCGACGCCGGTCGGGACCACCAAAAAGAAGCCCCGCGAACCTCAATGTTTACTTAGGTTCGTTAGGTTGTCTTATGCCCAGCGACTGGCCAACATCCCGTCAGCGCGCGGCCTTTTAGCCAACGGTTTATCCGACCACCCTATGCGGCCCGCGCATGGGCTCCTCGCGCCACAGCTCCACGAGCCGGCGCGTCACCCCAATCTCAGCAGGGATCGCGCCGGGGTGACGTCCATGCAAATGCTCGGCAAACGCGATCCGTCATTAAGCACCGCCTTGGCTTCCCCCTACGCGCTGCTACTCTAGCCGCGCGAAAGTCGTCAACCCCGATGTCGTACAGACCTTCTTCCTCTGCATCATGGACTAAAGATTGGAGCACCCGCTCCCGCTCTTCTTCCCGCCTTCGCTGGTACGCCAAGACGTCTGCCAGGAGCAACCTACGGTGGCGATCCCGTCATCTTTTCGCACCTCAACTCACCTTGATCAATGAGCCTAATAGGCATCGGTCTGCTCATACCGAGAAAATCTGCCGCTTCCTATGTTGTCGGTTTCTGATCGACCGGTGCAATCGTCACACCACGTCGTTGCTTCATGGCTTCCACAACATCGATAAGTACCCTTTAAACAGGGTGGATTCAATTGGTTATCGCAACACCTAGCTGAAAGAGGTGTTAGACGATGGCTACGGCTGACTGGAGTAAGAAGACCAGCGACATGTCACTGGAGGTGTATCGTCAGTGGCGTGCGGATCGGGCGTTGCGTTCACCGATGCGTTCCCCTGGTAGGCCCGCTCCCTCACGGGCGGGCAGCGTCAGTTCTGGGCGTTAATCGCTACGGTCATCACCACCGCGGAGGCTGCCCTCAGGGTGGGGTGTCAGTGCCGGTGGGAAGCAGGTGATTCCGACAGGCTGGTGGGATGAGACCTTTGAGCCTGGGTGAACCCACAGGACGGTATCTGTCGTTTGCTCAGCGAGACGAGCTCTCCATCGTGCACACCAAGGACACGGAGGTGCGCGAAATCACCTCGCAGTAGGGCGCAGTCCGGCGACGATCGCTCGAACTGCAACGTAACGCCGCTACATTTGCCGGCTTCCGCCACAGCTATAATCGTCACCGCGCTCAAAGGCGTCTCACCGGCAAACCGCGTGTCCGACCTCCATGGACAGAACACGAGTCCACGAAGGGACGTAGAACCATGAGCACCAACTACGATGAACTCTCGGCGCGCGCTGAGCGCGGCGACCTCAGCGTGAAGCTGGGAACCGTGCGTCCGTCGCGGAGCAGCCGCAGCCGCCGAGGCCCGGCGCAGCCTCATCGAAGCCACAGGCGGGAGGAGTCTGACGCGGTGCGCGACGCCCTCGGCACCTACATCGTGCACCGAGCCGCGCCGTGACCCCACGATGTAAAAACGCTGCTGGTCGTCCGGGCAACGAGGCAAGGGCACGGAAGAAGGGACGCGGCCCGCATAAGAGGCGGAATCAACCTCAGGGAGATTTTGACCTTTCGGCCTGAGGGCGAGGGTGCCCGCGCGAAGTAGTTTGTGGGTCGGTGGAAATCAGCCAGTGCCCGATCGGAGGATTGGTGAGCCAGCGGGTGCTGCGAACGACCCATTCCCGCGACAATAGAATCGTCAGGGCAATAGCGGCGAGCACTGCGAGCATCGTCGGGAGCGGATCGGTGATGCTTTCGAGGAACTCCCCGCCCTTGAACGGGCGCAGGATCGCAGCATGCAGCAGGTACACCGTCAACGACTGCCGGGCGATCGCCGTCCACCAGTACCGGCCCTTGGGCGTGATGACGAGGAGGGCGAGCGTTGCGGCGGTCCCGGCGAAGAGCACGACCGCCCGAACGAGGAGCCCCTGCACACCGGTGAGTCCGACGTCCTCGTAGCCCTCGCGCATGAACAGCAGCGTGGCGCTGAACTGATCGTGCATGAGGAATGACAGGGCGAGGCCGGCGGCCAGCAGGACCGCGCCGAGGATCTTGAACCGGAAGTCCCGCAGCCGTTGAATGTGTTCGGGCGTGGCGATCAGGCCCAGGGTGAAGAAAGGTAGGAAACTAAGCACGCGGCCCCAACTGAGCGTCTCATCCAGGTGCCCATCCAGCGGTGCGAGCAGCGAGACGCCGATGGAGATCAGCAGCGGATGGCGCAGGGCGCGCAACAGCGGGGTGAGCAGCCTCCAGAAGAACAGCGCCAACAGGAACCAGAGGGTCCAGGCCGGCTCCCACAGGTTGAGGTTGACCTCGCTGCCCATCGCCATCCGGATCCCCGCGTGGATGCCCTCGAAGATGACGTAGGGGACCGCGACGGTGCTCAGGAGGCGAGCCAGCTGCCGCGGCTCGTTACGGAACGACCGGGAGAAGTAGCCAGTGATGGCCACGAAGGCGGGCATGTGGAAGGCGTAGATCCACGTGTACAGCGCGCCCGCCCAGTAGGAGCCAATGCTCTCCACGACGTGTCCGATGACCACGAGCGTGATGAGGATCGACCGCGCGTTGTCCAGGTACGGGTCCCGAGGTTGACTCGGGGCGGGTGCAGGTGCGTTCGGGGTCGCCATCATGTGTTCAGGTGCCTCCAACGGAGATTAGTGCTATGGCACTATAACCCTTCAGCGCTACGGCCCCGGGGAGGATCTCTTCCGCCCGAGGAGGACTCGCGGCTACTTCGCTTTCATCTGCTTCGGCTGCATCGGGCGAGCCGGGGTGTTCTCCCCATTCCATACGGAAATGATCCGCCACACGACGGCCGCGATCGGCACCGCGAGGAGCGCTCCGATGATTCCGCCGATAATGGTGCCGGCAGTCAGCGCGATCAAGATCGCGAGCGCGTGCAAGTTCACCGAACGGGACATGACGACCGGTTGGAGCAGGTTGCCCTCGAGTTGGTTCACGGCGATCGCGATGATGATGACGATGAGCGCGGTCAGCGGTCCGTTCGCCACGAGCGCGACCAGCGCGGCGAGGGAACTCGCGACGACCGCACCGATGAGCGGGATGAAAGCGGTGAGGAAGATGATCACCGTGAGCGGGATCGCCAGGGGAACCTTGAGGATCAGAAGGCCGATCCCGATGCCGATGGCATCCACCGCCGCGATGATCGCTGTGCCCCGAGCGTACCCCCCGAGGGTGAGCACGGTGTTGCGCCCGATCCGCTGCGCGCGTTCGTATTCCTTGCCGTTGAACGGGCGGAGAAAGAACTCCCAGATCACTGGGCCGTCCTTGAGGAAGAAGAACAGCACGACGACGATGAGCACGAGGCCGGTGGCAACGTGCGCTGCCGTCGACACACCCTGGATCGCGCCAGCGCCGACATCGCCGCTGGTGAGGAATTCGGTGAGCTTGTCGCGCCACTCCTCGATCTGTTCGTCATCGATCGTGATTGGAAGGTCGCCGACGAGTTCGCGGATCTGGTCGATCCCTTCCCGCGCGGACTGCTCGAGATCATCCCACTGGTTGATGACCGTCCAACTCACCAACCACGCGATGAGTCCGAACATTCCCAGGATGGAGACGAGCACGATCGCCGCCGCGAGCGCCATGGGGAAGTGCGCCGCCCGGAATCGGCGCATGATCGGGTTGAGGGCACTTGCGAGGATCAGCGCGACGATCACCGGAACGAGCACGAGCCGGAGCTGCACGATGAGGAACAGGCCCACCGAGACGAGCGCGAGTAACGCGAGCGTCTGGATGCAGCGTGTGGTGAGCCGGCCGAATTTATCCTCCCAGACGGTGGGCTCTTTCGGGGG
The DNA here is from genome assembly GCA_035301585.1 of Beutenbergiaceae bacterium. GTDB lineage: Bacteria > Actinomycetota > Actinomycetes > Actinomycetales > Beutenbergiaceae > HY158. The sequence goes on from DATGUB010000085.1 coordinate 11,148, forward strand.
TTCCTGCTCGGGAGGGCGCTGGGCAAAAAGACCAAAAAGTCTCATGGATCGTTTCCCTACTATCGCGAAAGCCGAGCATGTCTGCTCGCGCGCCGTGCGGTGTTAGAGAACATTAGCATGCGCACCCCGGTATCCATCCGTCGTCCAACCGCGCGGCGGCCAGCGGTTTCGTCGCGGCGACCCCCCGTCAAGGGCCTAGTAGCACCCGGAACTCACCCGCATACTCGTGGCCACCAATGACGCGAGTGAAGGAACGAAGCCATGACTGAGGAACAGCCGAAAAACCCCAAGATCGAACAGCTGGAGCAGCACAAGGTCCGCAACAGTGGGGAACCAATGCGGGAGGATTCGGGGAACAAAGTCGCTGACGACGAACAAACCCTGCGCGCCGGACGCCGGGGGCCAAGCCTCCTTCAGGACACGCATTTCTACCGCAAACAATCCCATTTCAACCGGGAACGGATTCCGGAGAAGGTCGTGCATGCGCGCGGGTTCGGCGTCCACGGCATCTTTGAGCTCACCAATTCGATGAGCGCCGTGACGAAGGCTGATTTCCTGCAGGAACCCGGCATGCAAACGCCGGTGTTTGTAAGATTCTCGAACTTCATCGGGAGCCGTGGTTCGAAGGATACGGCGATCGACGTGCGCGGTTTCGCGACCAAATTTTATACCCGCGAAGGCAACTATGACAGCCTCGCCCTCTCGTTCGCGGTGTTCATCATCAAGGACGCCATGAAGTTCGCCGACCTCACGCACGCGATCAAGCCCGATCCCGCCACGGACGTCCCCCAGGCCGCCGCGGCGCACGATTCCTTGTGGGATTACGTCGCTAACAATCAGGAATCGGCGCACATGATCATGTGGCTGATGTCGATGCGAGGCCGGCCTCGCAGCTGGCGGATGATGCAGGCCTGGCCGATCAACACGTTCCGGTTGATAAATGACGACGGCGATTCCACCTTCGCGCGTTTTGTCTGGAAGCCGCTGCTCGGCGTGCACGGCCTCCTATTGGAGGAGGCGAACGTTCTGGGCGGGGTGGACCCCGATTATCACCGCCACGACATCATCGAAGCGATTCACAAGGGCGCCTATCCCGAATATGAACTCGGAGTGCAGCTCATCAAGGAGGAGGATGAGTTCGCCTATGACTTCGACCTTCTCGATGACACGAAGATGTGGCCGGAGGAAACGATTCCCGTGCACACGGTGGGCAAGATGACGCTCAACCGGCTCGTCGATAACTTCTTCGCGGAGGAGGAGCAGTCCTCTTTCGACCCCTCCACGCTCGTACCCGGCATCGAGTTCTCGAACGATCCCGTGTTGCAGGGCCGGTCGTTCGCATACCGAGACACCGATTACCATCGGCTCGGGACAGCGAACATCAATGACATTCCCATCAATCAGCCGCTCATGACGGCGCATTACAATCAGCGCGACGGTCACGTTCGCCACCGGATCGATGCTGACTCCGTCGATTATCACAATAACTCCCTCGCGGATAACACCCCCTCGGAGACCCCGGTGGAAGAGGGTGGACGCGGTGACTATCCGACCGCCGTCGAAGGGCACGTCACCCGCGAGCACCCGAGTTCCGGATTCGACGACCATTTCTCCCAGGCGCGGATCTTCTGGAACAGCATGTCCCCGCCGGAGCGCTCGGACATGATCAGGACCTTCGTCTACCACCTCGGCAAGGTGAAGAGTCGCTCGGTACAACAGCAAAACGTCGACATGTTCGCCAACGTCGACGAGGAGATGGCAGGGGCGATCGCCGATGCCATCGGCGCGGAGAGGCCGAACGTAACGCACGTGCCGGTGTCGGAGAGTTCCCCGGCACTGAGCATCGCGAACACGGCTTACAGCGCGCTCACCCAGCGGGTAGGTGTAATCGCGGGTAACGACTTTGCTGAAGAAGAGGTACAGGAGGTGCTCGATGGCCTCACCAATGCTGGGGCGTTCGTGCACGTCATCAGCGACCGGCTCACTCCCCTCCGGGGCACAGACGGGATGGAGCTCGCCGTCGACGAGTCATTCATCACCGCCCACCCGGCACTTTTCGACGCGTATTACGTGCTCGGGGGCCGGGGCAGCGATCCAGGAATGTTCACTGACCAGGTGGAGGAGTTCGTGCGCAACGCGTACAAGAGCCTCAAACCGATCGCCATTGCACCCGCGGCGGAAGACCTCGTTCCGATGGAGTCCTATGTCAATCCGGTCGGCGTGATCACCGGGGGCCGCGACTTCGCGGAGCGGTTCGTCTCAGCGGTTGCCCAGCAGAGGTTCTGGGACCGAGCCTAGGCACCGGTGAAAGCCCTCAGGCGGAGAGGATGATCTGAGGGCTTTCACTCTTGATCGTCGAGTTCGCCCAACGCATCTGGCGCAGCGTACTCGGGTGGCATTCCGATGCGATCCCGAGCAGCTTTTCATCCCGGGCGGCCTGGGCTGCTTGGGCGAGCATCTCCCAATCCACGGATAGCTCAGCAGCTCTGAGATACACCGTTCGCAGGTCGGCGAGCAGGTCCATCGATAGTCCCCGGCCTGCCTCGACGTCGCTGATCTTCTCCCGGACCGCTTTTCCCAGCGCGTGCTCGTTCTTCGGTTCCGGGTCGAGTTCAACACCGTAATCTGGCCCGATCTCGGCGAGTTTATGCACGTGGGTGCGCGACCATCCCGCGACGTCGCGCGCGATGTGGTAGACCTCGTGCACCGACTTATACCGCTCCGAGAGCCGCAGCAGCTCCAGCATGAGCGCGTTCTCGTTCTTGTGAAGATCCCGCAGGACGATGTCGATCTTCATTTGGTGCCTCCCGTGGTCGGTTCGCTGAACTGTTCGGCCGCGACCGCGCTCTCGTCCCCTCTCGTGGGCGGCACCTCCCCGCTGGCCGGAGCCGAGGCGGTCGTCGTCGGCGCGGGCGCGAACTGGCCCTCGCTGGGTTCGAGTACCCGGATCGCGGCGGCTGCCGTCTTGAAGATCGGCTGTTTGGAACAAGGATCCCAATCGGTCACGGTGAGCTCGTTGGCTGCGCGTGGGTGGCCATCAGGTTCGTGGCCTGCTTCGGTGTCCCAATAGCCGTAGTGGAACGGAAGGAACAGCACGCCATCGCGGATCCGCGTGATCCGGGCGCGGGCGTGCACGACGCCCCGGGGAGAGGTGATTTCGAGCAGGTCTCCCTCGTTGACGTCGTGGGTCTGCGCTTCGCGGGGCGAGAGCTCCACCCACACGTCCGGCGCGGCCCGTTGCAGTTGCGGGGCGCGGCCGGTTTTGGTGCGGGTGTGGAACTGGTAGATGGTGCGCCCCGTAATAAGTTGGTAGGGGAACTCTTCGCTCGGTAGCTCGTGCGGCGGGAGATACTCGGCCGCTTTGAGCACCGCTTTCGCGGACGGGTTCATCGCCTTGTACTCCACGGGCGAGACCGGCGCGCCGGTGATGAGGTCCTTGCCGTAGCTCTCGCAATAGTCGGGGGCGGACCAGAATTCGCCGTCGACGTAGATCCGCTCGGTTCCCTTGGGGTGGTCCTCGTTGCAGGGCCACTGGATGCCGCCGCGGCGGAGCAACTCGTAACTCATCCCTGTGTAGTCACACGGCCGCCCGCGGGTGCACTCCTTCCACGCCTCGAACGCCTCCTGGGGACTGCTCCACTTCACGAGTGGGGCGCCGTCCTTATCCTTCATCCCCATCCGGTGGGCGTAGTCGATGAAGATGTCGAGGTCGGGGCGGGCCTGGCCCGGCGGGTCGATCGCCTTCTGGGAAAGATGGACGGTGCGGTCGACGTTGGTGAACGTGCCGGTCTTCTCCGCCCACGTGGCCGCGGGGAGAACGACGTCGGCGAGCTGCGCCGTCTCCGATAGAAAGATGTCTTGGACGACGAGGAACAGCCGCTGTTGGGCGAGCACGCGCCGGATCCGGGAGAGTTCCGGCAGGGAGACAGCCGGGTTGGTCGCACTCACCCAGAGGAACTGGAGACTGCCCTCCTCCGCATAGCGCATCATCTGCATCGCGTGGGTGGGGGCGGCGTAGTGCGGGATCGTCATCGGATCCACGTTCCACACTCGGGCGAGGTCGGCGACGTGCTCCGGGTTCGTCCAGTTGCGGAATCCCGGCAGGTCGCCGTCGCCGCCGGTTTCGCGGGTGTTCTGCGCCGTCGGTTGGCCGTTCATCTGCAGGATTCCGCACCCGGGCTTGCCGAGCATCCCGCGGATGAGGTTGACGTTGTTCACCTGCACCGCGGCGGCGGTGGCCTGGTGGGACTGGTAGAAGCCTTGCAGCACCGTGGACAGGAGGTTCTCGGCGGTTCCGAGGATGTGCGCCGCGCGGCGGATCTGATCCGCGGGCACGTCGCAGATCCGGGAGACCTTCTCCAGTGGGTACTCCGCCACGCGTTTTTTCAGTTCCTCGAATCCCACGACGTGGGCGGAGATGTATTCGTGATCCACCTGGTCGGCGGCGATGATCTCGCGCAGGATCCCGTTCATCAGCGCAACGTTCGTGCCGGGGCGAGGAGCCAGGTGCACGGTTGCGGCGCGGGCGACGGCGGTCGGGCGGGGGTCGACGCAGATGATCTTGGGCGGGTTCGGGCCGGCGAGCCGATCGAGGATCCTCATCCACAGTACGGTCTGGGTCTCGGCCACGTTGTGCCCGTACAGGGCGATAACGTCCGCGTGGTCGACGTCGGTGTAGCTTCCCGGCTGCCCATCGGAGGCGAAGGATTCTTTCAGGGCCGCTGCCGCCGTTGCCGTGCAAAGCCGGGTGTTGCCGTCGACGTGCTTGGTGCCGATCCCCGCGTGGGCGAGGAGCCCGAGCGTGTAATACTCCTCGGCGAAGAGCTGCCCGCTGGTGTAGAAGCCGAAGGCGCCCGGGCCTCGTGTTTCCAGCAGGTCCTTGGACCGGGAAACGATGCGGCCCATCGCCGTGTCCCAGTCAGTTTCTACGAGTTCGCCGTTCTCACGGACGAGGGGCCGGGTGAGCCGGTCTTTGGACGCGTTCGCCTGCCACCCATACAGATCCTTCGGCCCCAGCCGACCGTGGTTCACGCGGTCATGGCCGTGACCCCGCACGCCGACGACGCGGCCGTCCCTGACAGCGATGTCCATCGCGTCGCCGTTGGAGTGCAGGATCGACGCGGCGGGCACCCAGGTTTCCACATCCTCCTCGCTGATGCCCTCGGCGAGGTGCATGTCCACGCGGACCGGCCACTGTTCGCCGGGGCCATAGGGGGTGCGGGTTCCCCAGGGGTGTGCGATGCGGTCGATCATGTCTATCCCTTCTGACGCCGAGGCGCCGGCAGCCCCGAACTCATCGGCGGCGAGGATGTGGGCGGACGGCCCAGGGCCGCCATCGGATGCCCCACGCAAACACGCCCGGGACCGGGCTTCAACCCCTTGAACAGTTACCCGCCGTGGCTTAAGGACAGGTTCCGGCACCGTGTCGACGAGCGAAGAGCAGCAGTGTTGAAGTAGATTCAGAACGGGCATAATGGCTTTGCTGGCGCCAAGGCGGCGGCAGCGTATCGGTTTTCGCTCTAGGCAGGAGGCCCGGTGGGAAAGCTCATCTATGGAGACCGTGAGATCGAGATCGAGGATCGCACGTTAGCGCATCTGAAGATCGTGATGCTCACGAAGTTGCGGCGAAGTGAGAGTTTCGCCTTCAACTACGCGCACGATGTCAACAGCGGTTCGGGGAGGTGCACCCTGTGGGTCCACCCGTCCATCTCGTTGGAATTCGCGTTCTATGGGAACCGTTCGCCCGAGCTGAACCGGGAGTGGGTTGAAGCGCTCCTCATGTCAGCGAACAGCCCTGACGGCCTGCGGGTGCTTCCGGAACACCCCTCGAGCGTGGGAACTAACTGAGTTCCCCGCTCACGTCTGTGGGTTTGTGGTACGTCTGCTCAGGCAGATCCTTCAGCGCCGCGAGCACCGAATCGTCGGCCCCGGCCTCCTCGGCGTGCCTGACGACGTCAGCTTTCGAGGCGGGGTAATCCATCCCACCGAGGAATTTCTGCACCTGGATGGGGTTAGGCGTGTTGTCGGCCATTGTTCTTCCTTTCGTTTCCTCGTCCGAAGACGACGTCGGTTGCCTCCACGTTCCGATCAGTGATCGTTGTGGGGGCTTCGAGGTGCACGGCTCCGCTGGGCAGGATGCCCGCGCCCCCAAACTTTTCCATCACGCGCCACTGGGCGACGACGTCTTCGCCGGCATGCCCGGGCGGCAGATCCACCCAGAAGTCGAAGCCGCCGCTCGCGACCAGGGCGTCGCGATTGAACAGGCAGCACCCTCCGACCCAGGCGACCCGGTAGGCCCGCCAGCCGCCGGGCACGATATCCATCTGCGCGGCGATATGGGTGAGGTTTGCCGCGTTGTGCAGGTTGAGCCGCTGAAACCCCGGTGAGTGGCGGCGTATCGTTTCCGGTTCGACCCGGCCATGGAAGAACTCCAGTGGTTCCTGCTCGTCGGGGCGTTCGTCGCCGAGGTAGGACAGTCCCTGAACCGCGGAGCCGACGAACCCGCAGCCGAGCCGGCGGATCGCGTCGAGGAGTCGGCCGAGGAGACCGGGTTCGCACCACACGTCATCATCGAGGAAGAGCACGTACTTCGCGCGGGAGGAACCGAGCAGGAAGCTGCGTTGCTCCGCCATTCCCCGGCGTGGGAGATGACGCTCGACCCGCACCCCTCGGCCCTGCGCCTCGAGCACGCGAAGCATCGCGGCGTCGCTCGGTTCGCCCCGGATCCCGTTCGCGGACTGATCGCTGATCACCACGTCGAAGGGCGGGTCCTCCTGCGCTGCAAGACCCGCGAGGGTGGCGCTGAGTTCCGCTGCCCGCCCCACCGTGGGGATGAGCACCTCGACAACGGGCTCGAGCGGTTCTGGCTCCCGACCCCAACGTCCTGACCATCGGCGGCTCATGCGATCCGCCTAGGGGTGAGGGCCGGTTTGCCTTCTCGGATCTGATCGACGATGCCGCTGGTCGATTGCGTGGACACGTAGTCGAGGATCTGCACGGCGCCGCCGTAGCCGCGCACGATCTCCGTTTCTGCGAGCATCTCGGGCACATAATCCCCGCCCTTTGCGTACACCTCCGGTTGGAGCAGTTGCAGCAGGGGAATGGGGGTGCTTCCGGAGAATACGGTGACATAGTCGACGTAGGAGAGCGCGTCGAGCACCGCGGCCCGGTCCGCGGCGGCATTCACCGGCCGCCCCGGGCCTTTGAGTTGACGCACGGACTCGTCATCGTTGATCGCGACGACGAGCACGTCCCCATGCCGTTTGGCTTGGCGCAGGGAAGAGATGTGGCCGGTGTGGACGACGTCGAAACACCCGTTGGTGAACACGATCCGCTGCCCCTGTTGCCGGTGGGCGGCGACGGCCGCCCGGAGCGCCTCGGGGGGTGTGATTCCCTCCCCGCCGGAGAGTTCTGCGCGCAGGTCGGTGGCCGAACACACGGCGGTGCCCTCTCGGCGTACAACGATATCGGCCGCGAGTTGGGCGAGCTCGGTAGCGAGCGGAAGCTCGAGATCGGCGGCGCGGGCGAGGGCGAGCCCCGCGGTGAACGTATCCCCCGCCCCGGAGGCTTGGCGTTCCTTCGCCGGTTTGGCGTAGGTACGGTGCGGCTCACCGGTGGTGGGCAGGAGGATCGCGCCTTCCCGGTCGAGGGTGACGATCGCGGCCCTCGACCCGCTCCGCTCGAGCAGCCGCGCTCGCAGCGCCCGGGCGCCGCCCGCACGATCTTCGGTATCGACCGGTCCGCACAGGCCTGTGAATTCCTGGAAGTTCGGCGTGATCAGGTCGGGCTGCAGGGGTGCGGTGCGGCGCAGATCATGGGAGTCGACGATGCATGGCCGTGGCCGCGGGGAACGGGCGGCGAGGCGGGTGATGACATCGGGGGTGAAGACCCCGCAGCCGTAGTCGCAGATCACCTCGACCTGTGCCCAGGTACTCAACCGCTGCGCAGCGTCGACGATCGCTTTACCGACCTGAGGCGGGTACTCCGCGTGGTTCACTTCGTCGAGACGAACGAAGACGTGGTCGTCGCTGAGGATACGGTTCTTCGCGATCGTCTGGGTGGCCGCGGTTCGCACCAGCCCGGTGGTATCGATACCGGCCGCCTCGAGCAGGGAGCGGAGCCGGGCCCCGGCCTCGTCCTCGCCGATAACGCCGATGATCGCCACCCGGGCGCCCATGGCGGCCAGGTTGACAGCGGTGTTCGCCGCCCCGCCGGGGGCGAATTCCCGCTCGGTGATCTCCACGACCGGTGCGGGCGCTTCTCGGCTCATCCGCTCGGCCTGCCCCGCCCACCAGCCATCGAGGATGAGATCGCCGATGACGACGATCCGTGAACCACGGCCGGCGAGCCGGTCGACGAGTTCCGGGGTGAGGCGAGTCATGATTCCTCCCCTCCGGGCTCGCTCAGGTGCACAACCTTGAGCTGCGTCATCTCATCGAGGAGGCGCGGGCCGTAACCGAACCCGGTTCCGCTCAGTCCGCGGGGCTCGGCGGAGCCGCCGGGGGCGCCGCCGAAGACCGCGTTGATCTTGACCGTCCCCACGGGCAAGCGGGCGGCGGCCTGGTTGGCGTGGGCGATCGACTCGGTGAGCACGGTCGCCGCGAGCCCGTGATCGCCGGCTGCTGCCGCCTGCAGCGCTTCCTCGAAGGAACCGGAGCGCGCGATCGCCGCGACGGGGCCGAAAGTTTCTTCGGTGAACAGGGGCATCGAGGGCGTGCAGCCGGTGACGACCGTGGCCGGATACCCTGTGCCCTGCCCGCCCGGGATGGTGCCGCCGAGGAGGATCTGCGCGCCGAGGCGGGCGGATTCGGTCACTTGCTCGTGCACCTCGGTGCGCATGCGTTCGTCGACGAGCGGGGCGAGCCGGCCGGTTTGCATCCACTGCTCCGCCTCGGCGAGGAGTGCCTCGGTGAAGGCCTCCGCGACCTGCTCGTGCACGAAGATCCGTTCGACGCTCGTGCAGATCTGCCCGCCGTTGGCGAAGCAGCCGAGCGCGGCCTGCTGCGCCGCCCAGACCGGGTCCACCCCGGCGTCGACGATGAGTGCGTCATTGCCCCCGTTCTCCAGGATCACGTGTGCGCCGGTGAGTGCGGCGGCGCGGGCGATCCGGCGGCCGGTCGCGGTGGATCCCACGTGGGCGATCATGTCGACCTCGGGGTTCGCAACGAGGTCCGCGCCGGTCTCCCCCGGCCCGCTGAGGGTGGTGAACACCCCGGTCGGGAACGCCGGCTCGAGCAGTTCCCCGAGGCGCTCCCCCAGTTGCGGGCAGCGTTCGCTGGGTTTGTGGACGACGACGTTGCCGGTGACGAGCGCCGCGCCGATGAGGCCGCAGGCGATGGCGACGGGATCGTTCCACGGGGTGATGACTGCGACGAGGCCGCGCGGTTCCGGGAGGGAGTAGTCGATCGCCTCGATCGCTCCCTGGAGGCGCTCGCCCTGGTGCAGGGGGCCGAGTTCGGCGTACTGGCGCAGCGTTCCGATGCCGGCCTCCACCCCGCCCACGGAATCGGCTCGGAGCTTGCCGGTTTCGCGCTGGTTGAGTTCCGCGAGTTCCTCGGCGTGCTCGGCCAGCACCTCGGCGGCGGCCAGCAGCACACTCCCCCGTTCTGCGGGCGGAGTCTTCGCCCACGCGGGGAATGCGTCCTTGGCGTGCGCGCAGCTGCCGCTTACGTCGATCAGATCTGTGTGCATGGCAGTCATCAGGCCTCCAAGGTCGAGTCCGGGAACACTTCGGGTAGTACCCGCCTAAGCGGGGATTTATACATCGGGACGCGCTCCCCGCCCCAGCGCCGGGCGCGGCGATGTTTGGTTTTCGACGCGGTGGGTAACGGTATGGGCAGGACACAGGGGAATCGATGAGAAGACGGGACTGTATGAGTACGGGAATCAATTTCGCTCACACGCAGGAGCCATTTGAAGAGATCTGCTCGATCGCCGTGTTGCGGGGCGGAGGGCTGGGGGACGTGCTGTTCGCCGCGCCCGCCTTGGCGGCGCTGCGCGCGACCTACCCCCAGGCGCGGATCACCCTGTTGGGCACGCCGTTGCACCGAGAGCTCCTGACGGGCCGGTTCCCGGCGGTGGATGCGGTCGAAGTGATTCCCGGGGTGCCCGGTGAACACGCAGACGACGCCGCGGACCGGGATGCCGTCGAGGCGCTCGTGGAGCCGCTCGCGGGCCAGTTCGACCTGGGAGTGCAGATCCACGGCGGGGGGAGGAACTCCAACCCGTTCCTGCTTCGGTTCGCTCCCCGCCACACCGTGGGTACGAGGACCGAGGACGCTGCCCCGCTGGAACGGAACCTCGCGTATGTGTATTACCAGCATGAGATCCTCCGGGCCCTGGAGGTCACCGGGCTCGCCGGGTGCCGCCCCGTGACCCTGGAACCCGCGATCGCGCCGAGCGCGCAGGATCTCGCGGCGGGGGATGCGTGGCTGCGGGATCTCCCACGTCCGGTGTTGGTCGTCCATCCCGGGGCGACGGATCCGCGGCGGCGCTGGCCGTCGCCCCGGTTCGCCGAGATCACGGCGAGGTTCGTGCGGGCGGGCGGGAGCGCCGTCGTCGTCGGGGGCAGCCAGGATGCCCGGGCGGCGAAGCAGATCGCCGCGAGCGCGGGTGCTGACTGCGATGCCGAGCGTGTCCGGTGCGGGACGGAGCTCACGATGAGCGAGCTCGTGGGGATCCTCTCGGGCGCGGACGTGTTCGCGGGCAACGACAGCGGCCCGCGCCACCTCGCCCACGCCCTCGGCACGCCCACGGCGTCGGTGTACTGGTTCGGCAACCTCATCAACGCCGGGCCCTTCGAACGGGGCCGGCACCGGGTGCAGCTGTCCTGGACGACCCACTGCCCCACCTGCGGGCGGGACGCGACGCAGGTGGGGTGGACGGCCCAGCGGTGCGGGCACGACGATTCCTTCGTCGCCGACGTCGAGGTCGGCGACGTGTGGGGGGACGTGCAACTGCTCACGGCCACGACGGCTCATTCTCGTGGCAGATGACGAGTTCGCGCACCTCGCACCCCGGGGGCTGATCGAGGGCGAACACAACGGCGTCGGCGACGGCTGCGGGGTCGTTGAGTTCCGCGTCCGGCCCCGGCTGATACTGCTCGTCGCGGTCGTCGAAGAACGCGGTGCTCATCCCGGCGGGAACCAGCGTCGTCACCCCGATCTCCCCTTTGGTCTCCGCGGCGAGCGCACGGGAGAAACCGAGCACCCCGAACTTCGAAGCGCAGTAGGCGGTCGCATCCGGTAACGCCCGCAGGCCCAGGCTGGAGGCGACGGTGACGACCCGGCCCTTGGAGCGGCCGAGCGCCGACAACCCCGCCCGCACGACCGCCGCGGTGCCGAGCAGGTTCACGCCGATCACCCGATCCCATTCCTCCCCCGCGACATCCTCGAGCCGCCCGCACCGGTCGATCCCGGCGGCGGTGACGATCGCCTCCAGCCCGCCCTGATCGGCGACGACCCGGCGCACGCAGGCCTCGACCCCGCGGGTGTCGGAGACGTCGGCGCTGTAGGCGAGGCGGTTCCCGGCCGCGCTCGTATCCCGGTCGAGGACGATCGGTGTACCGCCGGCCGCTTCGATCCGGTCCGCCACCGCGGCTCCGAGCCCGGAATTGCCGCCGGTGATGAGCACGCGGCCCGTGGTGAGAGTGGAATGTGGCATGGCCGGTCCTTTCAACTTACGCGTTCGATTGCACTGGCGAGGCGGGTGGTGGAGCGGCCAGGGTGGTACGGCATCGACACCACGCGCCCACCCCATTCGGCGAGCGCGGCCGCCTCGGGGAGGGTGTCGGCGTTGTAATCCCCGCCCTTGACCCACACGTCGGGCTGCAACTGGCGGAGCACCTCCTCGGGGGTGTCCTCCTCGAAGACCACCACCGCATCGACACACTCGAGGGACAACAGGAGCTCCGCGCGGTCCGCCTGCGTCATGATCGGCCGGTCCGCACCTTTGAGGCGCCGCACGGAATCGTCGGAATTGACGCACACGATGAGGCAGTCGCCGAGTTTCCGCGCGCCGGCGAGGGTTCGCGCGTGCCCGGCATGCATGAGGTCGAAGCAGCCGCCGGTGGCGACGACGGTCCCCCCGGCAGCACGAACCTCCCGGACCATGTCCTGCGCGGTGGGGATCCTGGGGCGAATGGGAATGAGAGCGGTGTCCAGGCGGGCGACCCCGCCGCCACGGAGGAACTCGGCGGTATCGCTCACGCCGCGGAACATCGCCGCGGCGAGATCATCGCCCTTGCCGAGCGCGAGCGCGACCGAGGCGGCGAACCGGTCCCCCGCCCCGCACGGGTCGACCTCACCGACGGACCGGGCCGGAACGTGCAGGGCGACCTCCTCCCCACGGGTGAGCACGACGCCGCGTTCGGCGGCCGTCACCGCGACAGCGGCGCATCCCCACCGCTCGCGCAAGCGCTCACCTGCGGTGAACGCGGCGTCGAAGTCGGCCGGGAGGTCGGCGAGGGTGCCCGCCTCGGGCAGGTTCGGAGTGACGACGGCGGCCTCGGGTACCGGGTCCGCACCGGATAGGTGCGGGTCCCACACGAGGGGCACGTTGCGGGCGCGCTGACTGATCGCTGCGCGGATCTCGGGGTTGCCCGTGAGCCCGCGTCCGTAGTCCGCGATGAGGAGCACGTCCGCCTCGCTGATCTCGTTGAGCATCTCGCGTGTTACTTGCGGTTCGGGAGCCTCGCCGCAGCCTTCGTCGATCCGGGCGATCGGCAGCGCCGCGGCGCTGAGGCGGGTCTTCACCGGCGTCGGCGCCCGGGACGAGCCGGCGACGAGGTGCACCCTTCCCCGAGACATCCGGTGTAGGGCGGAGCGAAGCTGCCCGGCATATTCGTCGTCCGAGAGTACGGTGACGAGGCTGACCTCCGGCGCTGCCTGGGTGCGGCGCCCCGGGGCGGGCGCGGAGTTGCGGGCAAGGAGGGTCGCCACGAGCCCCGCGCCGCCGGGGCGGTGGCGGGTGTGATGGACGTCGACGACGGGCACGGGCCCATCCGGGCTCAGCCGGGTTGACGTACCGGAGATGTCCCGGTCGAGCAGTACATCTCCAACAATGACGATTCTCATCGTGTGCTCCTTGTCTGCGCTAATTCCCGCTGAGACGATTCGGCGTCTGCGGCGAGCACGGTTTCGTCGAACGCTCGGCAGATCGCGTGGATAGCGACGAGTTGGGCCTCCTGCACATTCGCGGAAGGGCCCGGTAGGCACAGGCATTCGTCGACCACCCCCGAAAGGGGATTCGGCCCTTCGCCCGTGAGTGCCCAGGTGCTCAGTCCGAGTTCGGTCGCGGCCGCGGCGGCGAGGAGGAGGTTTCGGCTCGAGCCGCTCGTGGAGAGCAGCACGAGCACGTCCCCGCCACGCCCGTGCCCACGAACCTGGCGGGCGAACACCTCCGCGAAGCCGTAGTCATTACCGATCGCCGTCACGGCCGAGGAGTCCGCGTGCAGCGACACCGCGGAGAACGGGCGGCGTTCCCCGTCGAACCGGCCGACGAGTTCGGCGGTGAAATGCTGCGCTTCGGCGGCCGAGCCGCCATTTCCCGCGGCGAGCATCCGGTTGCCGGACATGAGCCGGGTGGCGAGTGTGCGGCCCCACCGATCGAGCCGGGCGGCTTCGTCGTCGAGGAAGTCCAGCACCGGCCGCAGGGCGGCGAGGTGGTTGCGCACGACGTCCAACGAGATCGGATCGTCCGTCATTGGCCTACTCCTGCCGTGAGCTCCTCGCCGAAGGCGCCGAGGATCGAACGGTAGGTCTTCGCGGTGTCGGTGGCGACGCGGTCCCAGGAGTAGCGCGCCTCCACCCGCAGCCGCCCCGCCTCGCCGTATCTGCGCAGGCGCGCGGGGTCGGCTAGTTCCTCGCCGAGCACCTCGGCGAGCGCCGTCGGATCCTGGGGCGGAACCAGGCGGCCGGTGACGCCGTCGACGACCGTGTCCGTCAAGCCGCCCACCGCGGCCGCGACGACGGGCACGGCGCACGCCATCGCTTCCAGCGGCACGATCCCGAACGGTTCGTACCACGGGGTGCACACGACCGCGTCGGCGGAGCGCAGCACCGCGGGCATGTCCTCCCGGGAGAGCTGGCCGGTGAGCACGACCTGGTCGCTGACTCCGCGCTCGTGAGCACGAGCGAGGAGGCGCTGGCCCTCGGGATCCTCGGCCGTGACCCCGGCGTCCCCGGGGCCGCCGACGATGAGGAGCTCGACGGTGTCGTCGTCCATTTCCGCGAGCGCGTCGATGACCGTGTCGACGCCTTTGCGGGGAACGAGCCGGCCGATGCTCACGATGCGCCTCGCCCGTCCGCGTTCGGCGACGGGGCCACTCGGGGTGAACGCCGTGAGGTCCACGCCGCAGGGGGCGATGGCGATTCGGCCAGCAGGAACCCCGAGCGCCGTGAGTTCGAAGGCCTCGTCGGAGCAGGTCGCCACGACTCCGTCGGCTTCCCGACCGACGCGTGGTTCCAGCCACCGGCGCTCGATCGGGCTCGTATCGTCGGCCCCCTGGTGGCGGCGCTTGACGACGCCGAGGGCGTGGAAGGTATGCACCATCGGGATATCGAGCCGATTCGCCGCCTCGCGCGCCGCGACCCCGGACATCCAGAAATGGCTGTGGAGGATCTCGGGGCGGACGCGGCGGGCATCGGCAGCGACCCCGTCGGCGAGTTCCCCCATGTATGGGAGCAAGTCATCCTTGGGAACGGCTTCGATCGGGCCGGCATTGACGTGCACGACCTCGACGTTCGGGGACATCGCCACCCGCTCCTCGAGGGCTGGATCGTCGCGGCGGGTGTAGACGGTGACGTCGTGACCGCGGCGTCCGAGCGCTAACGAGAGAGCTGCTACGTGCACGTTCTGGCCCCCGGCGTCCACGCCGCCGAGGACGGCGAGCGGGCTCGCATGTTCGGAGATCATCGCGATTCTCATTGGGGCTTCCTTTCGTCGAGCGGCAGGGTGCGCCGCGGGGGCGGCGAGGTGAGGTCACCGAGCACCGTGTTCCACCGGTGCAAAAACGCCGCGAGGCCGTAGTGTTGGAGCGCGTATTCGCGGGCGATCTCACCGCGGCGCCGGGCTTCATCCGGGTCTTCGGCCAGCCGCCCGGCTTCGCTGACGAGTTCGTCGATATTGGTGGAGATCGCCCCGGCCTCGGGCGGAACCGCCCGGTACGCCTCGGTCGTGCCCAGGGTGAGGACAGGCATGCCCAGGTGCATCGCTTCCAGGAGCGAGAGCCCGAGGGAGGTCCACCGGGTCGTGTGCAGGTAGGCGCGGCGCCTCGCGAGCTCGTTGTGGAGGTCGCCGGTGGGCAGGTCTCCTGCCGCGGCGACCGCGTGGGGGCTGAACAGATCGGGGAGGTACTCCCCGCCCATTCCGAACACGTCCACGGGCAGGATCGGGGCGAACGCGGCGAGCAGGTCGGCGCCGCTCACCCGCGCCCGGCGGACGGGTTCGTTGATCACCGCACCGAAGCGCTGGAGTTCCCCGGTGTAGGTGTGTCCCGGGTCCGGCACGCCGTGCTCGACGACCGTGGTCGGTGTTCCCGCGGTGTCCCACATGAGGGAATTGAAGTGGGTGACGTGCACGATCGTGAGGTCCGAGCGGCCCGCAAGGGGGTGCAGGGTCTGGGGTACGTTCCCCTTCGGGGTGTTGTGTTCCACGAACACCGTCGGCAGGTCCCTGCCCGGCGTTCTTCCTCCGAGCCATTGCGTCGCGAGTTCGAATTCCTCCAAGCGTTGGAGCACGACGACGTCGATATCGGTTTCCGCGAGTTCGTCCGGGGAGATCTCCCGCGCCCGGGAGGGCCAGTCTCGGCCGGCTCGACCGATGCCGAACGGGTCCCTCGCAGTGGTGGTCGGGAGGAGGTACTCGTGCTCCCCGCGTACGAACGCATCCGCCCAACCTCCGTGCATGTGCCAGAACAGGATTTTCACTGGGCTGCTCCTTCCACCTGGGCGGAGGCGAAGGCGCTCGCCCGTTCGGGTTCGAAGATGAGTTGTTCGCATGCGTCTGCCACGCGGGCCGGGGCGACGCCGCTGAGGCAGGGGTGCCCGGGAACCGGGCAGCGCCGGGCCCGGGTGTTGCGGCACGGGGCACGCTGATCGCCGAGCAGGATCGTGGGTACGCTCCACGGTGCCCACCGGACGGCGGGAACCACGGGCGAGAAGAGGCTGACGATCTTGGCGCCCATGGCGGCGGCGAGGTGGGCGGGGCCGGTGTTCCCGGTGATGACGACCTGCGCCCCGCCTAGGAGGCGGGCCATCTCCACCAGCGTCGTCCGACCGCCCCGATCGATCCCGCCGCTTGCGGCGACGTGAGCGGTGAGGTCGGTTTCGGCTGGGGTGCCGGTCACGACCACCGTGTGGCCGCGGCGGGTGAGTTCAGCGACGAGCGCCCGGTGGTGACCGGCGGGCCATTGCCGTGCGGGGGCGACGGCGCCGGGGTGGACCACCACGTAGGGCCCGGCCGGGAGGAGCTGGGAGGGTTCGGATGGCTCGGGCAGTTGCACGGCGAGCCGGGTGTCGGTGGGGCGGGGGAACCCGGCGGACTCGGCGATGTCGAGCGCGCGGAGCACCTCGGGTTGGTCTTCGGGGAAGTCTTCCCCCGGTTTGAGCCGGGTGGTGAGCAGTGAACCGGCGTAGTCGATGGAGGCGCCGGTGATGTGGGGCACGCCGGCGAGGCGAAGCAGCGCGGCGAGCGGGAGCGGCGACTGGTGGAAGGAGGTGAAGATGACGGCGGCGTCGGGACCGAACTCCATGACCATCTCGAGGAGATCACGGGTGCTCTCGCAGGTGAGGTCCGGGGCGGGGTCACTGATCCACGGCGCCGGCCAGGTGAGAACCTCATCGACGCCGGGAAGCAGCTCCGCCGCGCGCGCGCCTTCGGGGCTGGCGAGCATCCGCACCTGCGTCGCGTGGGCGGCGACGGCGCGCACGGCCGGGCCCGCGAGCAGCACGTCTCCCATGCTGTCCAGACGAGCGGTCAGTACCTTCATTGCCGCACCTGCGCGAGCACGCGGCGGACCGCTTCTGCGAGGGTTCCTGCCACTTCCGGAGCTGCTTCGATCTCGTGGAGCAACGTGACCGGCGTGGGCACGAGGATGCCGTGTGCCCCGGCCGCCGCTGCGGCTTCCATATCGCTGCCGATATCGCCGACGACGAGGCAGCGCTGCGGGGCGATCCCGAGTTCGCAGGCAGCGGCGAGCACGAGCCCCGGGAGCGGTTTGCGACACGAGCAGAAGTCCGCAGGTTCGTGCGGGCACACCTGCCACGTGTCGAAGGGGCCGAGCAGGTCGTCCACCCGCCGGTTCACCGCCCGCATCTGGGCGGTAGTGATGTATCCGCGGGCAACGCCGGACTGGTTCGTCACGACCCCGATCTTGAGCCCGGCCCTGCGCAGGTGCTGCAGTTCCTCCCGCGCGCCGGGTACGGGTTCCACCGCGTCCGGGTCGCCGTTGTAGGGGACGTCGGCGATGAGCGTGTCGTCGCGGTCGAAGAGCACTGCGAGAGGCTCATCGGCCATCTTCGCGGCGGCTGTACCGGGGGCGGCAAACTGCAGTGTCATGGCAATCTCCTCGTTTCGGGTCGCGGGCGGGAAACACGAGCGTTGGTCGCGGCCCGTTGGCAGGAGGCGGGGCGGGGTGTGTAGGTTAAGGGATGGCCGCTCCTCCTGAAACGCTCGTGCTGCGGGCGCTGAAACTCGGTGATCTGCTCGTCGCCGTCCCCGCGATCCACGCGATCCGACGGGCGCGCCCCGATCATCGGCTCGTTCTTGCCGTGCCCGGGTGGCTGGGCCCGATCGTCGACCTCATCAGCGGGGTGGACGCGTTGCACCCCACCCCCGGCCTGGACGCTCCATTGGACATCGCCCCCGGCCGGGTGCACACCGCGATCAACATGCACGGCAACGGCCCCGAAAGCCGGGCGGTCATCGATGCGCTTGACGCTCCGCACGTCGTCGCGCACGGCGGGAGTGGCCCGGCGTGGCTGGACGGGATCCTGGAGCGGTGGCGGTGGGTCCGGCTCGTAGAGGCGTTCGGTATGCCGGGCGATCCGGACGAGGTGGCGATCTCCCGTCCACTGGCTCCCGTGGAGGTTCCCGGGGCGGTTGTCATCCACGTCGGCGCCTTCTACGGTTCGCGGCAGTGGCCGGTGGAGAGGTTCGCCCGCGTCGCCCGGGTGCTCACCGAGCAGGGCCGGCGCGTCGTTCTCACCGGCAGCGCCGCTGAGCGTCCGCGCGCGGTGGCGGTGGCCCGGCAGGCGGGTCTTGAGACGGCTGCGGTACAGGCGGGAACGACGGGGCTCGCCGAGTTCGCTGCGCAGATCGCCGGGGCCTCCCTGGTCATCTCCGCCGATACGGGAGCGGCGCACCTCGCCTCGGCGTACGCGATCCCCTCGGTGATCCTCTTCGGTCCCGCTCCACCACAGGAGTGGGGCCCGCCGCCGGGACCACATATCGTGCTCACTGACCCGGCCGTGCGCCGCGGCGAGACCTTCTCGGCCGAGCCGGACCCGGCCCTGCTCGCCGTCACGACCTCCGATGTTCTCGCCGCAGTGGCTGACCTTCCCGATCAGGGTTAACGGTGGGCGGGGTCTCATTTGGCCACCTGCTCACCGACCGGTTCCAACGCCGACCCGTCCAACATCGCGCGCAACTGCGTGAGGATCGAGGAGATCAGCCGTGATATGTGCACTTGGGTGACGCCCACCGTGCGCGCAATCTCCTCCTGGGTGCATTCCTTGAAGAAGCGGAGGTAAAGGATGCGGCGTTCCCGAGCGGGTAGGACGCGCACCGCCGGGCCGAGGCTCGCCAGCAGCTCGAAACGCTCGATTGGGGAGGCCTTGTCGATGACCTCTTTGCCCCGCGCCTCATCGGCCTCGAGCGAGGCTGCCCACGCACCGGAATCGAGCGCCTCCTGTACCTGCGCCCGAGGGGCCTGCAGGTGTGCCGAGATATCCTCACACGTGGGTTCGCGCCGGAGTTCCTGCGCCAGCTGTTCACGGGCGCGGATCGCGCTCAGCCGCAGTTCCTGGATTCGGCGTGGAGGGCGCACTGCGAAGCCCTGATCGCGCACGTGCCGCTTGAGTTCACCGGTGATGGTGGGCACGGCAAAGGCGAGGAAGTCCTTCCCCTTCGCCGGGTCGTATCGGCGGGAGGCCTCCACCAACCCGACGTAGGCGACCTGGCGCAGATCGTCCGCGTCCCGGGTCCGGGAGACGAACCGCCACGCGATCGACTCCGCGAGGGCGAGGTGCGACACGACGCGCTCGTTCGATCGCGAACGCGCGGCGAGCAGCCGAGCCGGAAAGCTTTGTGCAACGGACACGACGCACCTCGTTTCTTTCGGGAGGTCTTTCCTCGGAAGGAGTAGGGCTTCACGCAATCACCGCTTCTGCTCCCCCTCAACCCCCTTGCCCTGGGGAGAAGAGTCGGTTAGAAGGGGGCCATGGCCGAAAAGCGCGTTCCCCGACAGATCTGCCTCCTTCGGCATGGCGCTACCGCGTGGAATCGCGAGGGAAGGTTCCTCGGCCGGGGTGACCGTGACCTCGATGAGCGCGGCGCCGCGGACCTCGAAGTCGCCGCGGGCCAGATCGCTCAGTTCGCCCCGGAGGCGGTGGTCACCTCCCCCGCCCGGCGAGTTCAGCAGACGTTGGCGGCGTTGATCCGGTTCGGCGGCCTCGGCCAGGTTTCCAACCACGTCGAACCTGACGCATGGGAGGTGGACTTCGGCGTTTTCGAAGGGCGCACGCGCGCCGAGATCTCGGCGAGCCCCGACGCCGACGCGTTCGACCAGTGGCTCCGCCCCGAGTTCGGGTGCCCCGCCGCCCCGGGCGGGGAATCCTTCGATTCTGCTGCCCGGCGCGCCGCACGGGTGCTCGCCGGGCTCCCCGCCCGGCGGACGCTGCTCATCTCGCACGGGTACTTCCTCAAGATCCTCCTCGCCACCTGCGTCGATGGCGGTCGAGCCGAAGACGTGCGGGCGGAGCATCTGCCCAACGGGGTCCCCATCCTGCTGACCGCGCACCCGGTCCGTGGATGGCGCCGGAGCGAACCGCCCGCGGCCAAGGGGGAAAGATTAGAGTGAGCACATGCGTCCTCGCTCATTACTCGCCCTCCGGCCGGTGTTCACCGCAGCCCTGCTCGCGCTCGCATTCACGGGCTGCAGCAGCTCGCAGGTAGACGAATCGGGGCAGGGCGCCAGCGAGGTGGAGTCCCCCACGTACTCCACCACGCACTCCCCCACCCCGACCGAGGAGCCCGGCCCGGGCGATGGCAACCGGGAGGTGCTCCTGCAGGCGATCGATACCGCGCTCAGCGAGATCGCGGGTTCAAAACTCTACTCAGTGGAGAGCGAGAACGGTGGCACGGTGTGGGAAGTGGAAGTCGTCACCGAGGCGGGGCAACGGTACGAGATCGACCTCACCAGCGACGGGCAGAAGGTCGTGGACGGCCCGGAGGAGAAGTCCAGCGAAGCCAAACATCTCCAGCGGGTCGAGGCCGCCACGGTGCCGATCTCGGAGATCATTGACACCGCGGTCGCCCACGCGCCGGGGGTCGTCATCGAACTCGAACTCGATACCGCAGGCGGCGTGATCGTCTGGGAGGTCGAGGTCGCCTCGGCGGATGGCCAGAGCGTGGAGCTCGACATCGACGCGGGCACCGGCGCGATCATCGGCTGACGACGCCGGGCCCACCGCTGCCGTAACCTGAAGCCATGCACGTGCATGAACTCGCCGAGATCCTTGACGCTACTCTCACCGACCCCCCGGCCCGGGACGGCGAGGAGATCACCGGAATAACTCACAACGCCGCGTGGGCCCGACCGGGGAACGTGTTCGTCGCGATCCGCGGGGCCCGCGTCGATGGGCACGAGTTCATCGCCGACGCCATAGCCGCCGGCGCGATCGCGGTCGTGGGTGAAGGCCCGCCCGCGGGCGCCCACGTGCCCCTGCCGTACCTGCAAGTCACAGACGCGCGGGCGGCGCTGGCCGAGGCCGCAGCGGCGCTGACCGGCGATCCCAGCTCGCAGCTTGCGATCGTGGGGATCACCGGGACGGATGGGAAGACGACGACGGCGTGGCTCACCCGGCACCTGCACCGTCGGGCCGGGCTCCGCACCGGTCTGCTCTCCACCGTCGGCTACGAACTCCCCGACGGCGTGCTGCGGCAGTTCCCCGACCACTTCACCACCCCGGAATCCCCGCAGGTGCAGGCGATCCTGGGGGAAATGGTCGAGGCGGGGGCACGCGCGGCGGTGCTGGAGACCTCCTCCCACGCCCTCGCGTTGAAGCGGGTTCACTCGGTGGACTTCGACACCGCCGTGTGGACGAACCTGAGCTCCGAACACCTCGACTTCCATGGCACCCTCGAGCAGTACTTCGAAGACAAGGCGCGCCTGTTTGATCGGGCAGAGTTCGCCGTCGTCAATGTCGATGATGAATGGGGCCGCCGGGTGCTCTCACGGTGCGCGAACGCGGAAACCTATTCCGCTGCGGGAGCGGAGGCCGACTGGGTCGCCCGCGATGTGCAAGAACACCCGACGCACCTGAGTTTCACCGTGGACTCCCCCCTCGGCCAGGCGGCGGTGCGCCTGCCGATGGTCGGTCCGTTCAACGTGGCGAACGCGCTCGCCGCGATGGCGGCCACGGCAAGGAACGGGGCGAGTCTTGAGCAGCTGGTGGATGGGCTTGCCGAATTCCCGGGGGTGCCCGGACGCATGCAGCTCATCCTCCCCGAGGATCGAGCAGGCGGCGACTCCCCCCGCACGATCATCGACTTCGCCCACACCCCCGCCGCGCTCGAGAACCTGCTGAAGACGCTGCGCCCCTCCACCGAGGACCGTTTGTGGGTGCTCATCGGCGCGCCCGGGCAACGCGACACGACCAAACGGGGACCGATGGGTGAGGTCACTACGCGGCTCGCGGACGTCGTCGTCTTCACCGAGGACGACCCGCGAGATGACCCGATCACCCACGTCATCGCCGAAATGGCCGCCGGCGCGCAGGGGCGGACGAATTACCTCGCCATCCCTGACCGCACCGAGGCGATCACCTACGCCCTCACCCACGCGGGGGAACAGGACACGGTCGTGCTCGCGGGAAAGGGTGCCGAGCCGTTCATCGCCCGTGCCCACGGGGACGATCCGTGGGATGAGGCGGCGGTAGCTTTTGCAGCGCTCGCGGCCCGGGATCTGTAGGCTGGACGGGTACTAGAGGAGGAGACGTGCAAACCGAGCAGAAACCTAGCATCGGTGAGATCATCGCCGATATTACGGATCAGATCAAAGGCCTGATCCAGGGCGAGATCGCACTCGCCAAGACTCAGGCGAAGGAGAAGGTCGCCCCGTTCGGCCCGGCGATCGGATTGTTCCTCGGCGCGGCGGTGTTCGGTCTCATCGGCCTGTGCTGGCTGATCTTCACCGGCTACCTCGCCCTCACCGAGGCGTTCGCGCCGTGGCTCGCGGGCCTCATCACCACGGGCGCGATCTTCCTCATCGTGGCGATCCTCGGGCTCGTCGGCAAATCCCTCATCACCACGGCATCGAAGCGCAAGATCACCGTGGGGGACAACCTCAAGGCCGACGTCGAGGCGCTGAAGGAGGGGTTCCGCCGATGAGCACGGATGACTCGAAGAAGGACGACTCGAAGAAGGAGAAGGCGCCCTCTGCCGCCGAACTCGAGGCCGACCTGGAAGCCAAGCGGGCACAACTGGCCGCCACGGTGGACCAGTTGACCGCGCAGCTCGATCCCCGCCAGAATCTCGCCGACCTCAAGGCCCAGGTCTCCGACACCGCGGCGAACGTCAGCGAGGAGGCCCAGGCATTCGCCGCTCGCGTGCAAAGCGGTGATCAGCGGGCGCTGGAGATCGCCGGCTACGCCGCAGTCGCGGTCTGTGCGGTGGTGGGGCTCCTCCTCATCCGCGGCGGAGAATAACTACCCCAGCCGCGGCAACTGGCGGCGCTGGACCAGCCGGCGGCGTGGAAAATCTCACACTTCGGACCTTTCCGCGGGTCAAGGTTCGCCCATGGGCGGTAAAACAAGGTACGGTTGAGGCACGACAAATTGACCAATCCCCGGGCCACTACGCGCTAGCGGTGTGGTTCCGGTACTTAACGTGGAGGGGGTCACGCCATGGGGCGCGGCCGTCAGAGGGCTAAGCAGACCAAAGTTGCACGTCGACTGAAGTACTACAGTCCAGAAACCGATCTCGAGGCGCTTGAGCGCGAACTCGCCCGGTCACGCGCCGGGTCGGAGGAGTATTCCGAGGAGGACATTCCTCCAGCTACGGATGATGATTGGGGCGAACCCTCCCGCTAAGCAGTAGGAACGGGTTACCCTCCTGCTCGCACGTTCCCGGTTTGTCGCCGGGTGGTTTTTTCGCGTTCAGGCGGGCGGTTCGCACCATCGCATTGACGCAGCCTCGGTGTGCTGGCACGCGGTACGCCGGGGCTTTGCGTTTGCCCCTGAGCAGCCCCGCGCTCTAGGTGAGCCGGTATTCGCCCACGAGCTGCACGGCACCGGCCTTGACTCCTTTGGTCCCGGAGACGACCGTTCCGCGGGGCGCATCACCGGTGAGGACGCCGAGCTCCCAGGCGGCCAGCCCGAGTTCCTGGGCGCGAGCCTGGACGCGTGCGGCTGCGGCCGGGGGCACGACCGCGACCATCCCGACGCCGAGGTTCAACGTTGCCTCGAGGTCGGCCCAGGGCACCGAGCCGAGCTGCTGGATCGTGGAGAACACCGGCGGGACGGTCCAGGAGTTCCGGCGGACGATCGCGGTGAGCCCGGCGGGGATCACCCGCGCGAGGTTCGCGGCGAGCCCGCCCCCGGTGACGTGGGTGTAGGCGTGCACGTCCCCGCCCGCGGCGAGGTCGAGGCAGGCGGCGGCGTACACCGTCGTCGGTTCGAGGAGTTCCTCGCCCAGGGTGCGCCCGAATTCTGGTACGTGCCGCTCCAGTTGCCAGCCCGCGTGGGAGATGACTCGGCGCACGAGCGAGTACCCGTTGGAGTGCAGCCCCGAGGCGCCGAGGCCGATGAGGACGTCCCCGGCCCGCACCCGTTCCGGGCCGAGCATGTCGTCCGCCTCGACGACGCCGGTGACGGCCCCGGCGATGTCGTACTCCTCCTCCCCGAGCAGCCCCGGGTGTTCGGCGGTCTCGCCCCCGACGAGGGCGGTTCCGGCGATCCGGCACGCCTCGGCGACCCCGCGGACGATGTCCGCGATCCGTTCGGGAACGACTTTGCCGCACGCGATGTAGTCGGTCATGAACAGGGGCGTGGCGCCGACGACGACGATGTCATCGACGACCATCCCGACGAGATCGAAACCGATCGTGTCGTGAATATCCATCGCCTGGGCGATCGCTACCTTGGTGCCCACGCCGTCGGTGGAGGTCGCGAGGTAGGGCTTGCGGTAGGCGGTCAGCGCGGTAGCGTCCCATAGACCGGCGAAGCCGCCGAAGCCGCCGATGACGTTGCCCGAGTGGGTCGCGCTCACGGCTTCGCGCATGAGCTCCACGGCGCGGTCGCCGGCCTCCGTGTCGACGCCGGCGGTTTCGTAGGTGATCGCGTCTGCGCCCGGGCTGGGCGTGGGGCGGAGGGTCACGGGTGTTTCAGGGCTCCTTCACCGCCCCGGCCGACGCTCAGGGTGGAGAGCCCATCGGCGGGGGCGCCCATCATGGGCGGGGTCGAGGTGGCCGGCGAGTCGTTCTCACCGAGGGGGATGGGGTAGTCGCCGGAGAAGCAGGCGGTGCACAGGCGGGATTCGGGCAGGGTCGTCGCTTCGATCATTCCCTCGATCGAGATATACCCGAGGGAATCAGCGCCGAGCGAGGCGCCCACCTGGTCCACGGTGAGGCTGTTGGCCACGAGTTCGGCCCTCGTGGCGAAGTCGATCCCGTAGAAGCAGGGCCACTTCACCGGTGGGGAGGAGATCCGCACGTGGATCTCTGCCGCGCCCGCTTCTCGGAGCATCCGCACGAGCGCGCGCTGGGTATTACCGCGGACGATGGAATCGTCGACGACGACGAGGCGCTGCCCGCGGATCACTTCTTTGAGCGGGTTGAGTTTGAGCCGGATCCCGAGTTGGCGGATCGTGTGGGACGGCTCGATGAAGGTGCGCCCGACGTAGGAGTTCTTCGTCAACCCCTGCGCGAACGGGATACCCGATTCGGTTGCGTAACCGATCGCGGCGGGAGTGCCGGATTCGGGCACGGGGATGACGAGGTCCGCCTCGGCGGGGTGTTCCTGGGCGAGTTTTCGGCCCATGAGCACCCGGGAGGAGTTCACCGATCGGCCGGCGATCGTCGTGTCGGGGCGGGCGAGGTAGACGTATTCGAAGACGCACCCCTTGGGGGTCGGGGCGGCGAAATTCGCCGTCCGCACACCATTTTCGTCGATGGCGATGAGCTCCCCGGGTTCGATCTCCCGCACGAAGGATGCGCCGATGATGTCGAGGGCCGCGGTCTCGGAGGCGACCGCCCACCCCCGTTCCAGGCGGCCGAGCACGAGGGGACGCACGCCGTAGGGATCACGGGCGGCGTACAGGGTGTGTTCGTCCATGAACACGATCGAGTAGGCCCCTTCGACGCGCGGGAGCATCCGGGCGGCGGTGTCGAACAGGGAATCCCCGTCGTGGCCCTCGAACAGCGCGACCATGTGCGCCGCGTCCGAGGCGCCCCGGCCCCCTTCCTGGACGGTGCGCCCGAGGTCCTTGGCGAGGCGCCGAAGTTCGGGGGCGTTGGTGAGCCGCCCGTTGTGGCCGAGCGCGATCGTGCCCCCCGCGGTGGGGCCGAGGGTGGGTTGTGCGTTCTCCCAGGTGGCGGGGCCGTTCATCGCGTAACGGGTGTGCCCGACGGCGATGTGGCCGGTGAGGGCGCGCAGGGAGGGGTCGTCGAAGACCTGGGATACGAGCCCCATGTCCTTGTAGACGAGGATCTTCTCCCCGTTGGAGGTGGCGATCCCTGCTGATTCCTGCCCGCGGTGCTGCAAGGCGTATAGCCCGAAGTAGGCGAGTTTGGCGACCTCTTCGCCCGGGGCCCATAGCCCGAAAACGCCGCATTCGTCCTTCGGCGCATCGCTCATCGCGGCACCGGGTGCGGCAGCGCCTGTGGCCGGGGCGGGGCTCGGCGCGGGGTGGTGGAACGTGGATCGGTCACCTGGATCACCAGTTAGCACGGTGTTCATGATCCCATAAATTGCGGCGGCGGGCTATTTGCGTCGGTCGAGGAACAGCCCGATCGCGAGCGCGAGGAAGATCCCCACGGGCACGCCGATCCCCACCAGCACGATGGACAGGTCGACCCGGGTGTAGTCCTGGTCCGCCGGGATCGCACCGACCTGCGCGAGCACCAACCCGGCAATGAGCCCGATGAGCCCGCCGACCGTGCCGAAGACCCCGTACTTCGGCCGGCGTCGCAGCGATCCTCGCTTCACGTACAGCACCTCATCCTCGTGCCGTTCAAGGGTGGAGCCATCCGAGTTCTCAGGGTCGTCTACGTGGCCCTGCTCAGCCGGCGCGGGCTCATCGGAGGAGTCTTGAGATTCGTGGGCGTCGGCATCGGGATCTTCTAGACTCGAGGCGTCGAAATCGGGGTCCTTCACGATGTAGACGTTATCCCATCCCCGCCCGCGGCGGCGACGGCGCCAGGTAGGGGCAGGTGTTCGGAGAGTTCGGCGCGCGTGCCCGAGGCGCGCACGTTGCCCGCGGCGACTTCCTCCTGCCAGGCCGCCTTCCCGGTCACGAGCCGCAGCCACACCTGCGGCGCCATCTCTACCGTGTTCGGAGGGGTGCCCCGGGTGTGCCGCGGCCCGGCGATCACCTGGATGACCCCGGCGGGTGGGACCCGCACTTCCACGGAATTCCCCGGCGCGGCTTCGGCGAGCTCCTCGAGCGTGTACCGCACCGCAGCCCGGGTCTGCGCCCCCGTCGCGTCGCCGGCGGCCCACGCGCTCAGCGCGGCCTGCCCATCGGCAGGCGATATTCGTCGTCGTGCCACGCCGTGATTCTATCGCCCGCGCCCCGGTGCCTAGATCACGCCGAGGGCGATGACGGCGTCGGCGACCTTGGTGAACCCGGCGATGTTCGCCCCGAGCGCGTAGTTCCCCGGCGCGCCGTACTCCTCCGCGGTGCGCAGGCACCGATCGTGGATGCCGGTCATGATCTCCGCCAACCGTTCCTCGGTGAAGGCGAAGCTCCACGCGTCCCTGGAGGCGTTCTGTTGCATCTCCAGGGCCGAGGTCGCCACCCCGCCCGCGTTCGCGGCCTTGCCCGGGGCGAACAGCACGCCCTGCTCGGCGAGGAGCCGGGCCGCCTGGGCGGTCGTGGGCATGTTCGCGCCCTCGACGACGGCGCGCACGCCATTGCCCGCGAGGAGTTCGGCCCCCTGGTGGTCGAGTTCATTCTGCGTGGCGCAGGGGAAGGCGACGTCGCACGGGACCTGCCAGATCGGCCCGTCCGTGACGAGCCGCGCGTGCGGGCGCCTCTCGCAGTAGTCGGCCACCCGGCCCCGGCAACGTTCTTTGACGTCCCGCAACACGGTGAGGTCGACGCCGTCGTCGTCGATGACGTAGCCGGAGGAATCGGAGAAGGCGACGACGTGCGCCCCGAGTTCCTGCGCCTTCTGGATCGCGTAGATCGCCACGTTGCCCGAACCGGAGACGACGACCCGTTTGCCCGCGAGGTCCTCCCCGCGCGTCTGCAGCATGCGGGCAGCGAACATCACCGTGCCGTAGCCCGTCGCCTCGGTGCGCAGCAGCGACCCACCCCACGTGAGGCCCTTGCCGGTGAGCACCCCGGATTCGTACCGGTTCGTGATCCGCTTGTACTGGCCGAAGAGGTAGCCGATCTCGCGGGCGCCCACCCCGGTGTCCCCGGCGGGAACGTCCGTGTACTCCCCGAGGTGGCGGTACATCTCGGTCATGAAGGATTGGCAGAATCGCATCACTTCGGAATCGGAGCGCCCGCGGGGGTCGAAGTCCGAGCCGCCTTTGCCCCCGCCCAGCGGCATGCCCGTGAGCGCGTTCTTGAACACCTGCTCAAAGCCGAGGAATTTGATGATGCTCAGGTTGACCGACGGGTGGAAGCGCAGTCCGCCCTTATACGGGCCGAGCGCGGAGTTGAACTCCACCCGGAAGCCGCGGTTGATGTGGATCTTGCCCGCGTCGTCCACCCAGGGCACTCGGAAGATGATCTGCCGCTCGGGCTCGCAGAGCCGTTCCAACACCGCGGCGTCGGTGTACTGGGGGTGGGTGCGCAGTACGGGTCCGAGGCAGGAGAACACCTCGTGGACCGCTTGGTGAAACTCCGTCTCTCCCGGGTTGCGGGTGAGGACGAGGTCGAATACGGAGCTCAGTGCGGGGTCCACGCGGCACCTCCTATCGGGTCAGGTTCTCAGGGTAAACCGCGCCGACCTCGCGCGGTAGTGCCAACCCCCGAACGCCTCGGCACGGCGTCAGCCGAACAGTCCCGGCAGCACGCCCGCGCTGAGCTCGCGCAGCTCCTGTGCGCTCGCATCGAACACGCCCTGGATCTCCAGGCGCGCCTCCTGCCCGGTGCCCTGGGTCGTACCGATCTTCGCCGCTGTCTGCCCGCGCACCTGGCACAGGTTCACGAAGCGGTCCTCGAAGTTCCGTGGCACGGAGACGACCGCGCGCGCTCCCGTCTCGGAGAACAGCAGGGTCGCCAGGTCGGTGCCGTCGCGGGCGAGGAGATCATCGAGCACCACCCGCACCCCGGTGCCGTGTCGGAGCACGCACTCCACGAGGGCGTGGGCGAGCCCGCCCCCGGACAGGTCGTGCGCGGAGTCGAGCAGCACGTCCGCGCTCGCGGCGATGAGCACCTCCGCGAGGCGTTTCTCGGCGGCGAAATCGACCTGCGGGGGCACCCCGCCGAGGTGGCCGTGGATGGTCCGCGCCCATTCCGAACCCGACAGTTCCTCCCGGGTCTCCCCGAGCAGGTAGACGGCGAGGCCCTCCTCCTGCCAGCCCGAGGGGAGGGCGCGGGCGACGTCGTCGATCACGCCGAGGGTGGCGATGACGGGGGTCGGGTTGATGGAGGCGTCGATATGCCCGGCGGGCAGCGAGTCGTTCTTCGTCGAGTTGTACAGCGAGACGTTGCCGCCGGTGACCGGGATGCCCAGCTCCGCGCAGCCATCGGCGAGCCCCGTGATCGCTTCCACGAGCTGCCACATCGGCTCGGGCTGCTCGGGGTTGCCGAAGTTGAGGCAGTCGGAGATCGCGACGGGCCGGGCCCCGGCACACGCCACGTTGCGGTAGGACTCCGCGAGGGAGAGTTGCGCCCCGGTGTACGGGTCGAGTTTGGTGAACCGGCCGTTGGCGTCGGCCGCGAGCGCGATCCCCAGCCCACTCTCCTCCTCCACCCGGACCACGCCGGCGTCGTCGGGGAAAGTCTGCGCGGTGTTGCCCCGGGCCAAGGAGTCGTATTGGTCGGTGACCCAGGACTTGTCAGCGAGGTTCGGGCTCGCGATGAGCGCGCGGATCTGTTCGGCGATCTCCCCGGGCCCGGTGGGGCGGGGCAGGTCTTCTGCGCGGTCGGCGTTGAGGTCGTCCTGCCAGTTCGGGCGGGCGTAGGGGCGGTCGTACACGGGTCCGCCGTCGGCGACGGTCTTGGGGTCGACGTCGACGATCCGCTCCCCGAAGTGGTCGATCGTGAGCCGCTGGGAATCGTTGACTTCGCCGATGACGGCGGCTTCCACCTCCCATTTCTCGCAGGTTGCGAGGAACGCCTGAAGCTTGTCCGGGCGCACGATCGCCATCATCCGCTCTTGGGATTCGCTCATGAGGATCTCACCGGCGTTGAGTTCCTCATCGCGCAGCAGGACGTGTTCGAGGTCCACGTGCATGCCGGAGTTTCCATTCGCTGCGAGTTCGCTCGTCGCGCACGAGATACCCGCCGCACCGAGATCCTGGATCGCTTCGACGAGGTCGCCGGCGAAGGCCTCCATGCAGCATTCGATGATGAGTTTTTCCAGGAACGGATCGCCCACCTGCATCTTCGGCTTGGGGGCGTCGTCGTCGAGCGCCGCGGAGGAGAGCACGGACGCCCCGCCGATGCCGTCCCCGCCCGTGCGGGAACCGAACAGCACGACCTTGTTCCCCGCTCCGGAGGCGTTGGCCAGGTGGATGTCCTCGTGGCGCATGAGCCCGACTGCGAGCGCGTTGACGAGTGGGTTCGCCTGGTAGGCGGCGTCGAATTCGGTTTCGCCGCCGATGTTCGGCAGGCCGAGGGTGCCGGCGTAGTGGCTGATGCCCGCGACGGCCCCGGTGATGACCCGCGTGGTATCCGGGTGGTTCACATCGCCCGCTCGGATCTGATCCATGACGGCGATGGGACGGGCGCCCATGGAGATGATGTCGCGCACGATCCCACCGACGCCGGTGGCGGCGCCTTGGAACGGGTCGATGAAACTGGGGCTGTTGTGCGATTCGACCTTGAAGGTGACGGCGAGCCCGTTACCGATGTCGACGACGCCGGCGTTCTGGCCGATCCCGACGAGGAGGTCTTTGCGCATCTCCTCGGTGGCCTTTTCTCCGAACTGGGCGAGGTGCCGCTTGGAGGATTTGTAGGAGCAGTGCTCGGCCCACATCACCGAGTACATCGCAAGTTCCGCGGCGGTGGGCCTGCGGCCGAGGATCTGGCGGATCTGGGTGTATTCCCCTTCGGTGAGCCCGAGCTCTTCGTAGGGTTGAACTTCATCAGGAGTGGCGGCGGCGGTTGAAATCGTATCGATGGACACGCGGTTTCCTCATGGTTGGCGGAGCGCGCGTTATGCTTCGCGCGCCACTGCATAATCTACCGCGAACTGGGCCCGGCGAACGCATCTGTTCGCCGGGCCCCATCGGTCGTCACGCTCCCTTCCGTGAGCGGTTCCGTTCCCGAGGTGCTGCTACCCCAGGAACCTGCGGCGAAGCATGAGCCCAGCCCCGGCCGCGAGCAGAACCCCGCCGAGGGTAAGGAGCGGCCCCATGCTCACCCCAGTGTCCTCGAGGCGATCATCATCCGGGCCTCCCCCGCCCGCACCCGGGTCGGACGGTTCGGGCTCAGTCGGATCGGGCTCGCTCGGGTCCGGATCAGTGGGATCCGGGTCCGGGTCAGTGGGATCCGGGTCCGGGTCAGTGGGATCCGGGTCCGGCTCCTCTGCCGCGAGATCGAGCCCGACCACGAGCGGGTCGTGGTCGGAGGAGCGGTAGGGCGATTCCTGGAACAGCGGCACCACGTTGTAGTTGAACCGGCTGTACTCCAGCCCGACGCTTTCGTATGCATTCACGCTCCACACGTCGGCGTCGACGACGAGACTCATGCCGGCCTCGTTCGCCAGCACGTGGTCGAGGGACCCGATCATTCCGTCGAAGGAATAGGTCTTCTCGTCCGTCATCGTCGCGCCGATGTCGGTGTAGCCGCCGTCGTAGAGCACCTGCATCGGGTCCTCCATCGTGTAGGAGTTCAGGTCCCCGAGGATGAACACGTTCTCCGACATCCCGGAGCCGACCAGGTCGTCGATGTACTCCGCCATTGCCGTCGCCTGCCGGATGCGATCAGGGTTCGAGGCCGCCTGGCCGTCGCCCTGGTCCTCATTCTCCTCGTTCCTGCCCGATCCTTTCGACTTCAGGTGGGTCGTCACCAGCAGGACCGTCTCCGCGTCGTCGGCGACGTCGCCGTCGTCATCAAGCAGCGTGAATTCCTGCGCGAGCGGTTCCCGGGCATTATCGAATTCCTCCGAACCGAGAAGGATCTCCGACTCACCGACGAGCGCGGCGGCATCCGTCTGGTAGATGAACGCGTTGCGGATCACGTCCTCGCCTTCGGGATATTCCTCCGGGGAGGGCGCGTAGTCCCAGACGCCGTCGCCCGCTGCGTCATTGAGCTCCTCGACGAGTTGGGCGAGCGCCACGTCGCGCGGGTGAACACCTTCTGGGGCGTTCTCCCCGTTCGGGAACTCCAGCGTGTTCTCGACTTCTTGGAGCGCGAGGATATCCGCATCGAGCTCGGTGATCGCGGCGACGATCTTCGCCGTCTGCCGGTCGAGGTTGTCTTGGTTGTACGCGCCGCGGACGTCGCACCAGTCCGCAGAGCTCGGCTCGCCCTCGCGGTCGGTGTAGAAACCGCACCCTTCTTCATCGATCCCCAGATCGGTGAAGTAGTTGAGCACGTTGAACGCTCCGATGCTCAAGTTCCCCCCGACCTCGGGCGCCGGCTCCCGGGTGTTTTCGAACGTTACGGGCGCAGCGATCTGCCCGTCGAGGTTCTCGTAACCGTCGAGGTCGCCCACCGCTTGCCCGGTCGGTTGGAACTTCCACGTGTCGTTGCGCCAGTCAAGGATGACCGGTTCCTCGAACGTCACCGCTGCGCCGACCCGGACGGGATCGTCGTGGCTGAGGTACGGGATCGGGGTCTGGTGATAGTCCCGGTCGAAGTTGATGTAGTTCCAACTCGACCCGTCGTCGAGGCTCACCGCCCGAGCCTCGTTGTCCGCTTCTATCGCAAGCGCCTCGTCCGAGAGCGGCAGTGCGTACTCCGTGGGCTGGAGCAACGGCGAATCACCGAACGCAAGACCGATCTCGCCGTACATCTCGCTCTGGTGCAGATCGGTCACGGTGTAATCGCCCTGCGGGTCGATGAGCATCCCCTCGAAGAGTTCCCGCTCCTCGTCGGTTTCTGGCCAGGTGATCGCGGCCGGTTCGACCGGGTCGTACTCTTCATCGAGCACGTTCCACTCCGGCAACGCGACCTGGGTGAGGCCGAAATACTCGGTGGCTTCGCCGGTGACTTCAACGTAGTCCCCGAGGTTGACCGCATCGGCGAACTGAGAGCCGTAGACGAAGATCCCGTGGGAGGCAGTATGCTCATCGAGGTCGATTTCTCCGCCTGTGCCCGGCGTCTGAATATAGGCGCCGTCGAATCCGCCCTCGGGGTACACCGCCGTGACCACTCCCGCGGTAGTGACGTCGCAGTCCAGGAACGGCGTCTCATCGCCTTCGCCTTGAACTTCGGCGATCTCAACCCGCTCGTCAGGCACGTGTTCGCACTCAGGATCGGGAGGCGGGGCAGCGGTATCCCCGTTGGAGTTCGTCGGCGTCGGGAAGTCCAGTCCCGAGAAGTCTGCCGAGTTGTCGTCGGTGTCCTCACCATCCACGCGCTCGATCGAGCCCGGGTTGGGAGGTACCGGGGCTTGTGCTCCCTCAAAGACGTTCGCGTCGCCGTAGCCCACGAGGTCGACGACCAGATCCATATCTGCGGCTTGGGTGATATCGCCGTCGGGAAAGCTGAGGTTCTCGTCGTCCTCTACGAGGGCCACCATGCCCGCGTCCGCGGCGGGGTTCAGCCCACCACCGGCGGCATCCGGTTCCGGCAGCGGTTCACCGTTATCCGCGTTCGATCCCCCTTGCACGAGGTAGAAGCCGCCCGCGGGGATTGCGCCGGCGAGGTCCACCTTGCCGGTTCCGGTGTTCGACTTCGACCTGTACTGCAGGCTCCACCCATCGAGATCAATTGCCGCGTCCGTCGGGTTGTACAATTCCACGAACTTATGGGTGAAGGGCTGGTTGGCGCTCCCGCCCCGCGTGTAAATCTCGTTTATGACGACGTCATCGCCGTCAGGGCTGGCAGCGGCAGGTGCCGTAGCGAGCACCGGTGCCAGCAGTAGAACTCCTACAGCCGCCGCGGCTGTTCCCCTGCCCCGCCTCTTCGCGCGGGCTATCCAATGCGCTCTCAAAAATAACTCCATCGTTACGTAGTCAGATTTTTCTCAATCATCGACCCGCGCTCCGGGCCACGATGCTCAGGCACGGATTGCCTATGGTTCCATAGACGGAGCAAGAAGTTAAGTAGCAACCTCCCGTCCACGGTTTTTGGTGCAGACTTGCCGAAAGTCCGCTATGGTTCCGGGACGAACATTTTCGAAATTGATCGATTTAGGGAACCTCATGACAACGAAGTTGAGTTCCGGTCGAGCGCGTTTTCGGCGTTCGACCGCGGCCCTGGGAATAGCGGGCCTCACGCTGGCCGGGCTTGCGGGCCCCGCCCTCGCTGACGGCGAGGATCCAGAACAGCCCGCGAATAGCGAACCGTCGGGCGATGTCCAACCACCCGATGAAGATCGCGCCGGGGAGGGGCAAGCGGAACGCCCCACCGAAGAACAACCCGAGGCGGACGAGGACCTCGACGAGGCAGATCCCTCGGAGAACGGCGAATCTGCGGAGGCCGACTCATTAGACGAAGACTCGGAGTCGAAAGGCAGTTCCGACGATGACGCCGAGGAAGAAGCTCACATCTCTCCCCTGTCCCTCAATGAGGATGGGACAGAACTCACCGTCGACCTCGTGGGAATAAACGACTTCCACGGCCGCGTCGATGAAGGGCGCGGAGATATCACGGATGACGACGGCGACGTCATCGGATTCGATGACGGAGCTGCGGTACGCCTCGCCGCTGCTGTGGAGGACGTACGCGCGGCGAATGAAGACACGCTCTTCGTCGGTGCCGGCGACCTGTTCGGCGCTTCGACCTTCACGTCGATGGCCGGCAATGACAACCCGACAATCGACGTTCTCAACGCGATGGGCATGGATGTTTCATCCGTCGGGAACCACGAATTCGACGAGGGGATCGACGTCCTCAACGCGCGCATCGCCGGCGTCTCCATCGGCGAAATCGACTACTCGCAAGTGGGGTGGCCCTACCTCGGCGCGAACGTACTCGACAGCGAGACCGAAGAGTCCGCCCTCGAGGAATACGAGGTCCTGACTACCGACAACGGCGCAGAGATCGCCTTCGTTGGCGTCGTCACTCAGGAGACCCCGTTCCTGGTCACCCCGAAGGGGATCGAAGGCCTCGAATTCACCGATCCCGCCGAAGCGGTCGAGCGCGTCATCGATGAGGAAGATGACGTCCAGAACGCCGACGCCATCGTCGTCCTCACCCACGACGGCGGATCGAACAAGGACGCGGTTGAAAGCACCGCGACGGACTTCGGTCAGTTCGCACAGGAAATGGCGGACCGCGGTGATGTTGCGGCGATCTTCTCCGGACATACCCACACGTTGTACGAAGCAGATGTGGATGGAATGCCGGTCATCCAGACCGGTTCCTATGGCGAGAATCTCGGAAAGATCACGTTGACGTTCGAGGACGAGGACGGGGACTGGGAGTTCGCGGGCGCGGCGAGCGACATGATCTCACTCGCGGGCTACGACGTGCCGGACGATAACGAGATCGTCACAAGCGTTCGTGGAATCGTCGAGGATGCGGTTGCGGAGGCCGAGGAGATCGGCGAAACGGTCATCGGAGAGGCGGGCGCGGACCTGTTGCGCGCGACGCACACCGATCCGGAGACTGGCACCGAGGGAGAGAACCGAGGCGGCGAATCGACCATCTCGAACCTCATCGCCGATGCTCAACTGTGGGGCGTCGCTGACCAGGGCTCCGTGCCGGAGGAGGAACTCCCAAAGATCGCCTTCATGAACCCGGGCGGTGTCCGGACTGATATCACGGAAGGCGACGTCAACTACAAGCAGGCGGCGAGCGTGCAACCATTCGCGAATACGCTCGAGACTTTCGATCTCACCGGAGCGCAGATCAAGCAGGTACTCGAAGAGCAGTGGCAACCCGATGGGGTTTCCCGGCCGTTCCTCAAGCTCGGTGTGAACGAAGAGTTCTTCTACACCTACGACCCGGAGGCACCTCGGGACGAACGCGTTACCCAGATGTTCCTTGATGGCGAACCGATCGTGCTCGACGAGACTTACCGCGTGGTAGCCAATAACTTCCTCGCCTCCGGGGGAGACAACTTCTTCACTCTCGGGGAGGGGAGCGACTACGCAGACACCGGCCTGGTCGACCTGCAGGCGTTCGTCAAGTACTTCGAGAGTAACGACGTCGTCAACCCGGACTACCGTCAACGCGCCGTCGGTGTGCACTGGGCTACCGGCGAGGAGGGCGTCTACGACGCCGGTGACCCGGTTGAGATCGCGTTGTCCTCACTGGTCTTCGCGAACGATGAGCCGAAGTCGGAAACGGTTTTCGCCTCGCTCACGAATTCCGAAAGCGGTGAGACCATCGAGCTCGGTGAGTTCGACGTCGACCCGGAGATCGTCAACACCACCGACGAGATGGGCCGCGCGCTCGTGGAGTTCGCGATGCCGGAGATCGAGCCTTCCGGCGATGACTCCGACTCTTGGGTCTTGGAGATCACCGACGACCTCGAGCTCCTCTCCCTCACGTGGGGCATCACGGTGGAGCAGGACTCCGAAGAGCCACCTCCCCCAACGGATGAGGGCGAGGACGAGGACACCGATGACGAGGGGGGCGCCGGACCCGACGGCGACATGCCCGAGACGGGTACCGACGTCAACGGGATGCTCATCGCGAGCGCTATCCTCCTCGCCATCGGTGGAACGGCCCTGGCCGTGCGCCGCCGGCAGACGACGGGTTAAGCCGAACAGGCGTAGCGCGACGCGCTAGATTACGCGACCCGGGCGACCACCTCTACCATCGGGTGGGGCCCGGGTCGTGTGCTGCGTGCAGCAATTCCATTACACCCCCGGATTGCCAGCGGTCGCAAGGTGCGCCGGGCCACCGGCGGTACGGCTACGCGAGTCGCCAGTCGACCGGCTCGGCACCCAGTTCCTGCAGCAGAGCGTTCGCTCGGGAGAATGGGCGCGAACCGAAGAACCCACGCGAGGCGGACAGCGGCGAGGGATGCGGAGATTCCACGACCGGGGTCGCGCCCAGCTTCGGCCTGAGTGACTGGGCATCCCTTCCCCACAGGATCGCCACGAGCGGGGATTCGCGGCGAACCAGGGCATCGATCGCGGCGTCCGTGATCACTTCCCACCCCTTGCCACGATGACTGGCGGGCTTGCCCGGGCGCACGGTGAGCGAGCGGTTGAGCAGGAGCACGCCGGCGTCGGCCCACGCACGAAGGTCCCCGTGCGGCGGAGGCGGGAAACCGAGATCCGCTTCTAGCTCCTTGTAGATGTTCACCAACGATCTGGGGATCGGCCGCACGTGGGGCTGCACCGAGAAGCTCAGGCCCATCGCATGCCCGGGCGTGGGATACGGGTCCTGGCCCACGATGAGCACGCGAACCTGCGCCAGGGGCCGCGTGAATGCCGTGAGCACGTGTTCACCCGCGGGCAGGTACCCCCGCCCCTCGGCCACTTCTTGGCGGAGGAATTCCCCTAGTTCCCGGATCTTCGGCTCCACCGGGCCCAGCGCGTGGGCCCAGCCGGGGTCAATGAGTTCAGACAGTGGTTGAGGCACGGCCCCAATTCTGGCAGCTAAGCGCCCGGGGTGCCATCGTCGATCACGACCCCCGCGCCCGCCCGTCATGTCAAACTCGCTTGACACACGGGCGAGGGGCGCACATGATTGATGTGTCAAGCGTGCTTGTCACACTGAGAACACAACGAGGAACATCGGGATCGAGCGTGAAGAACAACATCCGTGAGTTGCGCCAGGGCGCTGGCCTCTCGCAGGCCGCGTTGGCGAAGGATCTCGGCGTCTCGCGCCAGACGGTCAACTCCATCGAAACCGGCCGGTACGCCCCCTCCCTCCCCCTGGCCATCACCATGGCCCGGTATTTCCGACGCACTGTTGAGGAGATCTTCCATGTCGACGAATAACCTATCCGCCAAGCACGTGGCCGCGATCGTGACGGCCGCGCTCCTCGCCATCGCCGGGATCGTGACCCTAGGGATGTTCCTGCGCGAATACGGTCCAGGAAACATGGGCAACGGCTTCTTCGCCGGGGCCGGCATCGCGATCGCAGCGCTTGCGATCGCCTGGTGGCGTGCGGTGCGCCACCCGGGCTCGGCGACCACCTTGGAGCGTGGGTGGACGATGACCGGCGATGAGCGGGACGATGCCGTACTCACCCGGGCGCTCGCCGTCGTCGGGATCTGCGCGGTGCCGATGGTGGCTGCGGCTACGATCATCCTCAGCGTTGGCGGCCCCCTCGAACCCGTTCTCGCGATCACGAACTTTGCGCTCATCGCCGTGTTCGCCATCGCCTTCGCCGTGATCAATCGCCGGAGCTGACGCGGCGCCCGGGGTCAACGCCGGCTGAACGCCTCGATCCGCTCCATAGCACCGGCCACGGCCTCGGCCCCGGCGGCGAACGATAACCGCACGAAGTTCCCGCCGTTCGCCCCATCGAAATCCGATCCGGGCACGAGCGCAACACCGGCCTCCTCCAACAATGCGGCAGCCCACGCGGAGGAGTCCGCGTACTCCCCGAGCGGCACCGCCCCATAGAGAT
The DNA here is from genome assembly GCA_035301585.1 of Beutenbergiaceae bacterium. Classification (GTDB taxonomy): domain Bacteria; phylum Actinomycetota; class Actinomycetes; order Actinomycetales; family Beutenbergiaceae; genus HY158. The sequence goes on from DATGUB010000085.1 coordinate 49,414, forward strand.
AGAACGCGCCATCGGCGGGCGCGATCGGGCCCCACCCGAGGCGGGGTGCGCCCTCGAGAGCGATCTCGCGCACCCGGGCGAGCTCGGCCACCCGCGCGTCGGCCTCGTCGTAGGCCCCGGGGGAGAACGCGGCGAGCACCGCACCCTGGGCGGGGCTGGGCGGGCTGAGGGCCACGTTGCCCGCGAGCGCGTCGATCGCCGAGCGCAGCTCCTCGGGCATGATCATCCACCCGATGCGCCACCCCGTCATCCCCCAGTACTTGGAGAACGAGGAGACGATGATCGCGTGCGGATCGAGGTTCGCCACGCACACCCCGCGCGGATGGTCACCCCTCGTATAGGTGATGCCGTGGTAGATCTCATCGGAGATGATCCGCACCCCGCGCGCGTGGCACCACGCGACGAGTTCCCGAAGCCGCGCCACACTGATCATCGTGCCGGTCGGGTTCGCGGGGGAGGCGAGCACGATTCCTCGGATCGGCCCCTGCTCATGGACCTCGGCGAGCGCCGCGATGGTTGGCTGGAAGTCCGTCTCCGGCCCGCAGTCGATTTCGACGACGTCGATGCCCAGGGTCCGCAACAGGTTCCGGTAGGCGGGGTAGCCCGGGCGGGTGAGCACGACCCGATCGCCGGGGTTGAACGCGGCGAGGAACGCGAGCACGAACGCGCCCGAGGAGCCCGTGGTGACCGCGACGGCGGCCGGATCGACGTCGATGTCGTACCAATTCTTGTAATGCCCGGCGATCGCCTCGCGCAGCTTCGATATCCCTAGCGAGGGGGTGTAGGTGAATTCGTTCGCGCTGGAGTGCAGTTCGGCGGCGCGGGCCTGCACCGCGGCGGGAGCGCCCCCGGAGGGTTCTCCCGCGCACAGGGAAATCACATCGCGCCCTGCGCTGCGGAGCTCTTCCACTCGCTTAAGGATCCGCATCACCTCGAACGGCGGCACGTGCGCCCTGGCCGCTGGCTCCCATTTCTCGCCCATGATCAGACTCCCTCACCTAAGCTGCTGTTACTGGCACTATAGGGAATCGAGGCGAGGATGCTTGACGTATTTACGTCGTCGGTGATGATGACGAACTCATGCGTGATTCGCTCCGCTAGCGACGTGATCCTCGTCGATCCGGCGTGGACGACGGCGGAACTCGGGCGCCTTGCCGCGCACCTGTCCGGCTCCACGGTCGTGTGCGGCTGGGCCACCCACGCCCACCACGATCACGTGTTGTGGCACCCGGGGTTCGGCAACGGCCCGCGCTACGCGACCCCGGCCGCCGCGAGGATCGCGTTGGAGCATCAGGCCCGGCTCGAGCAGGCGGCCACCGCGCACGTTGCCTGGGAACTCATCCCCCTCGTCGCCCGGGTGGAGGTGTTCGACGGGAGGACGCTGCCGTGGGACGGGCCGGAGGTGCAGGTCGTTTCACACAGCGGGCACGCCCCCGGGCATGGCGCGCTGTGGATCCCCGACAGTAAAACCCTCATCGCCGGCGATATGCTCTCCGACGTCGAGATCCCGATATTCGCCGAGACCGGTTGGCGGGCCTACGTCGATGGGCTCGCCACGCTAGAACCATATGTGCGGGAGGCCGACGAAGTGATCCCCGGGCACGGTCGGCGCAGCTCCGCGGCGGGCGACTCGCCGGTGTCCCGTTGGGAGGCCGATATGGCCTACCTGGAGCAGGCGGCCACCGGGGGCGGCCATGACGACCCGCGGATGAGCAGCGGGCCCGCCTGGCTCTGGGATTCTCATCACGAGAACCTTCGTTCCATGGCGGCGGCGTAGCGTAGGCTGCTCAGGCACGCCCCGTTCTCGACCAGAGGTGTTCTCTAGGAGATTGCATTGACGAGACCTCCCCGCCCGGGAAAGAAGAACGCTCCCTACGCGTTCGTTCCGCACGGGTTCCTCATCGTTATCGGAGCGGCCATCGCCGGCGGCGTAGCACTACTGCTGAACGTGCTCAGCTTCTACGCCGGGTTCATCCTCGAGCGGCTCTAGCCATATGGACACCGATCCGTATCGCGGGAAGGTCGAGCCCGCCGCCGAGCGCGCAGGAGCAGGGCAACGAGAGCAGTACCTCGCGGGCGAGCGGCTCTCCCGCGCGCACCTGTGGGCGAAGGTCAGCCTCGCCATCGCCATCGCATACGCCGCCATCACTGCGGCGTTCGGGGTGATCACCGATCGTCCCCTGCTCACCCTGGCCCCGGGGTTCGCCACCTCGCTCGTGTTCCTCGTGGGAACGCTCCTGCAGCGCGCGCTCATCGGTTCCCGGGTCGCGCAGCCGGCGCGGCTCGGGCCGGAGAGTTGGAGCAAGGGGATCTCCCTATTGTTCTCCGTGCTCGCCGGCTACCTCGCGATCGTCGTGGTGAGCATGATCTTTTCGGAGGCTACCGGCTTCTCCGGGCGGCACCTCTACCTCGGTTTCCTGCTCATCCTTCTGCTGTTCACCGCGCCCTTGGGGTTCCTCCTCGAGGCATCGACCCTCGCGACGCAGGCCGCTGCAGTTTCGCCGCACGGTTCCGCGGCGGCGCGGGATGCGGATCTGCGCTGGGCCCGCCGCAAGCTGTTGCGCGCCCCCTTCCGGGCGAAGATCTCCCTCGCGTTCGCCCTGATCGCCGCGCTCGGCCTCGGTGGCATCGGCTTCTCCCTCGCGTGGGCACCGTTCGAGAAGCTGCTTCTCGGCCTTTCGGGGATCATCGTTCTCCTCGGCGGGATCCTGCAACTGCGGCTGGCGCGCGGGCAGGCAGCAGCGCCGGCGACCCTGGGGCGGCGGAGCAAGACGCGGGTGATGATGCTCGTGTGGTCGATGGGCGCTGCCCACGCAGCGATTGCGGTGACGGGAATGATCTATACGTTCTCAAGCGGCGAGATCGTGTTCGCCCCCACCCTCGGCGTCGTCGTGTCCGGGGTCGTTCTTGCGGGCCCCTGCGGCGCGCTCCTCGACGCTTCCCGGGCCGCGAGCCGACTCATCGGCCCGCCCGGGGCGTGAGGGCGAACCCGCCGCTACTCGGCGTCTACTCGCCGTCGTCCACCTGAAGCGCGTCGTCGGCCTTGGACACGTACTTCTCCAGGGTCGGTTCCGTGCCCGAGGCGCGGAGCCTGCGGTAATATTCCCGGGCCTCCTCCTGCCGCTCGGCCTCGATCCCGGTGCCGATCGTCGCCCCGATGTGCTCGGGGGCGTACCCGAACGCGTCCACGAGGTCGAGAGCGTAGGGCCGGAGCCGAGAAACCAGGCGGCCGATGTAGGAGCCCACGGTCCGCGCGCGCTGGGTGGAGATGCGCCCGTTGATGATGTACCAGGCGAGGTTCTTCTCGATCAGTCCGAGTCCGAACAGGTCCCGCAGCCAGGTCATCACCTTACGGGTATCGGCATCCTGGATCCCATCCACCGCTTCGGTGAACGCTTCCCACTGCAATAACTCCGCGTGCGACTCCGCTGCAAGGATGAGATCGTTCTGGTGTTTGTTGAAGACCTCGGCTGCCTCCGCCGCCGGAGCTTTCTGCACCGGTCGCATCGCCCCGGCGATCTCGGCGACCATCGTCTCCACCCGATCCTCCAGCAGCTCCCGCTGCACGTCCGGATCCCGGATCTCCTTCGCCGATCGGGCCGCCGATCCCCAGTCCTGCACCGACTGGGCCACCCGCCGCAGCGGGGTGCGGTGCATCGTCATATCCGCCGCCCAGTCCGCGACGTAACGCGCCGCTCCGGCGACGTCCATCTTCGCCATCGTTCGGCCGTAATCGGTGAGCAGCCGCTTGCCCACGAGTTGCAGCAGCACGTTGTTGTCGCCCTCGAACGTCACGTACACATCGAGGTCCGCGTACAGTCCGGGCAGCCGGTTCTCCGACATGTACCCCGCCCCGCCGCAGGCTTCCCGGGACTCCTGGATCGTCTCGAGGGCGAGCCAGGTGGCGACAGGTTTCGACGCCGCTGCTAACGTTTCCAGGTCCTGGCGGTCCTCGTCGGTGTCATGGGCGCCGGAGAACACGTCGTGGAACCGCTCGAGGAGTTGGTTGTGCATGAACTGCGAGGCATAGGTGCGGGCGAGGAGCGGGAAGAGGCGGTGCTGGTGGCGCTGGTAGTCCAGCACCACGGTCTCGCTGCTCTCATCGGTGCTCACGAACTGGCGGCGCTCGCTGCCGTAACGGATCGCCGTCGTCAGCGCCATCTTCGAGGCGACCGTCGACGCCCCGCTGAGCGAGACCCGGCCCTGGACGAGCGTGCCGAGCATGGTGAAGAAGCGCCGGCCCGGGCTCGTGATCGGCGAGGAGTACGTGCCGTCGGGGGCGACGTCGCCGTACCGGTTGAGCATGTTCTCCCGGGGAACGCGGACGTTATCGAAGCTGAGCCGGCCGTTGTCGATCCCGTTGAGCCCGCCCTTGTGCCCGTCGTCCTCGGAACTGACTCCGGGCAGCATCGCAAGCGTGCCATCGCTGGCCACCTCGCGGATCGGCACGTAGAAGGCGTGCACCCCGTGATTGACCCCGCCGGTGATGAGCTGCGCGAACACCACCGCCGCGATGCCGTGGCAGGCGGCGTTGCCGAGGAACTCCTTCCAGGCGGCGCGGAAGGGGGTGTTGATGATGAATACCTGCGCCTCGGCGTCGTACGTGGCGGTGGTCCCGATCGCCGCGACGTCGCTGCCGTGGCCGATCTCGGTCATCGCGAACACTCCCGGCACGGTCAGGTCCATGACGCCGGGGAGGAACCGGTCATGGTGTTCCTTCGTGCCCAGGTGCAACACCGCCGCGCCGAACAGGCCCCACTGGACCCCGCCCTTGATCTGCATGGACGGGTCGCCCAGCACGAGCTCCTCGAACCCGGCGATGTTGCCGCCGTGGTCGTCGTGGCCCCCGAGGCGGCTCGGGAAGGCGCGGGTGACGACGCCGATATCGGTGAGTTCCTGGAGCTGCTCCAGCACGCGCTCCCGGTGCTCGTCGAAGGGCAGGTGTTCGATCTTGCGGAACTCATCCTTCTTCATGAGCTCGCGGACCTCGCGGCGCCACTGGGCCCACTGGCCGTCGAGGAGGTCGCCGACGAGCGTGGAATCGAATGCGTGGGTAGTCATGAGTCGTATCCTTCGGATGCTGCTCCCGACCACAGCCAGGAGGTAATTTTTTCTGCCAATGCTTCCGGTGCGACGCGTTCGGCGCCCGAGGAGGCGAGCCACTCCTCACCGGCGCCGCGCACGAATCCGACCATCCCGCCCGCCCAGAGCGTCGCGAGCGAGCCGTCCTCTCCCCGCTGATTGAGGATCTCCTTCAGCGGCAGGGCCACGTACTCGCGGACGGTGGATAGGAAGGTCGCCATCGAGGAGGGCTGATGCTCCGCCTGCGTGACATACCGGTAGACGTTGGGCGAGTTGGTGAGCATGTCCACGTAGACCCCGACCATCGCCTCAACCTGATCATGGGGGTTGCCGACCCCGCGCGCGGCCGCTGCGAGCGCGTCGGCGATCTCATCGAGGACGGCGATCCCCACCGCCGCCTGGAGGCCCGACTTGTCGGTGAAGTACCGGTACACGATCGACTTGGAGGTCCCCATCGCCGCGGCCATCTCGTCCATCGAGAGATCCGGCCCGCGTTGGTGAACAGCTCGCCGGGCCGCTCGGCACAGTTCCGCCCGCCGCTGCTCCCGGTGGCTCGCCCACCTCGTGGAGCGCCCATCAACCTGTTCCACCGCGTTGTTCACGTCGTCCTCATTCACCTCGTCGGGCCGTCCCTCGCCGTCGGATATTTCACACCCGAGGCAGCACACTCAACCGAGAGTATCAGGTACTATCCGTTCTAGACACCTTCGGGTGAAATTCTGCGCTCAGCCTAGCGCTCAACCGCTTGCCGCGGGAGGGCGCAAGTGATGTGCTGGAGCAACATCCCAATACCAAGTGAGGAAGCAATGGCCGCTGAGAACACCCGCCGCGCCGCGATCCTGGGCGCGAACCGGATCCCGTTTGGAAAAGCCGGTGGCGCCTACGAAGGAGTCAACAACCTCGACATGCTGACTGCCGCCCTGGACGGGCTGGTTGCTCGGTTCAATCTTCAAGGCGAGCGCCTCGGGGATGTGAGCGCCGGAGCGGTGCTCAAGCACTCCCGAGATTTCAACCTCGCCCGCGAAGCAGTACTCGGCACCGCCCTCGACCCGCACACCCCCGCCTTCGATGTTCAGCGGGCATGTGCAACGTCGATGGAAGCCACCTGGGCGATCGCGAACAAGATCACCCTCGGCCAGATCGAGTCAGGAATCGCCGCCGGGGTGGATTCCACCTCCGACGCCCCGATCGTCGTGAGCGATCGGCTGCGCAGGACCCTGATGAAACTCTCCCGCGCCAAGACCGCGGGCCAGAAGCTCAAGCTCATCTCCTCGATCCGGCCCAAGGACCTCGCGCCCGTGGCTCCGAGCGTGAACGAACCCCGCACGCACCTTTCGATGGGCGAGCACCAGGCACTCACGACCGCCGAGCGGGATATCACCCGCGAAGAGCAGGACGCAATCGCGCTCGCCTCGCACCAGAACCTCGCCGCCACCTACGACCGCGGCTTCTTCGACGACCTCATGACTCCCTACCGGGGGCTCACCCGGGATGAGTCGCTGCGGGAGGACACCTCTGCGGAGAAACTCGCCTCGCTCAAACCGGCCTTCGGCAAACGCGGGGCGAACCCGTCGATGACGGCGGGCAACTCCACCCCCCTCTCCGACGGTGCCGCGACCGTGCTCCTGGGCACCCCGGAGTGGGGCGCCGAGCGCGGGCTGACCCCGCTCGCGTATTTCGTCGACGCCGAGGTCGCCGCAGTCGACTTCGTGCACGGCAACGAAGGCCTGCTCATGTCGGGGGCCTACGCGGTTCCCCGGCTCCTGCACCGCCAGGGTCTGGGGTTGAACGATTTCGACTTCATCGAGATCCACGAAGCGTTCGCCTCCACCGTGCTCACGACGATGCAGGCCTGGGCCGATGAAGAGTTCAACCAGAAGACCTTCGGCCGTCCGGCCCTGGGGGAAGTTGACCGCAGCAGACTCAACGTCGCCGGTTCCTCCCTCGCCGCCGGCCACCCGTTCGCGGCGACCGGCGCCCGGATCGTGGGCACCCTCGCCCACCTGCTCGCGGAGAAGAAACAAGAAACCGGCACGCCGGCCCGCGGACTCATCTCTGTGTGCGCCGCCGGCGGCCAAGCCACTGCGATGATCATCGAGGCAGCATGAGCGACAAATACCTTGACCTCGTCAACTCCGGGTTCACCAAGAAACTCGCGAAGACCCTCGGGTTGCCCCGCCCCGCCAAGTTGCGCCGGCAGGGGCTTGACCCCGACCCCGTGCCCGTCTCGGGTACCGTCGTCGTTCTCGGCGAGGGCGAGGACGCCGACGCGGTCGCGAACCTCCTCCTGGAATGGGATCTCGACGTCCGCCGGAACGCGCCGCCCAGCGGGAAGGTGCACGGGATCATCCTCGTGCTCACCGAACTCCAGACGCCTGCCCAGATGAGCCCGATCGTGCTCGCCGCGGGGGGCCTGCTGCGTTCCCTCGCCCCGCACGGGCGGGTCGTGACGATCTCCCGCGACCCGGCCGCCACCGAGGGCGTGGCCGCGGCCGCGACCCAGGCCGGCGTGGACGGGTTCCTGAGGTCCCTTGCAAAAGAAATGCGTGCCGGTGCAACGGCGAACGGCATCCTGCTGGGCACTGACGTGGGGATCTCCGCCCCGTCGGTCGCCTCCGCCCTGCACTTCTACCTCTCGGTGAAGTCCGCCTTCGTCGCGGGCCAGTTCCTCACGGTCTCCTCCGAGCGCGGCTCCCTCGACGCCCCGTGGGATCGGCCCTTGGCCGGGCAGGTCGCCCTCGTGACCGGCGCGGCCCGCGGCATCGGCGCTTCCATCGCGAAGGTCCTCGCCCGGGACGGCGCGCACGTCATCGGCGTCGACGTCCCCGGGGCGGGGGAACAGCTCGCGAACGTGATCAACGACATCGGCGGCACGGCCGTGCAACTCGACATCACCGGGGCCGACGCCGGCGCGCGCCTGGCGAAGCTGGCGAAAGAGCGGTTCGGGCGCCTCGACGTCGTCGTCCATAATGCCGGGGTGCTGCGCGATAAGTTGCTCGCGAACATGAAACCTGAGCAGTGGAACACGGTGATCGAGGTGAACCTCGCCGCCCAACTGCGCATGAACGAGGCGTTCGCAGCGGAGAGCGACCTCTCCCCAGACGGCCTGCGCACGGTGTCGCTCGCCTCCACCTCAGGGATCGCCGGTAACCGCGGGCAGACGAACTACGGCTACACCAAGGCCGCCGTCATCGGGATCGCAACGTCCTCCGCCCCCGCCGCGGCCGAGGCCGGTGGCACGATCAACGCCGTCGCTCCCGGTTTCATCGAGACGGAGATGACCGCCTCGATCCCGCTCGTCACCCGGCAGGTCGCGCGCCGGTTGAACTCCCTGCAGCAAGGGGGCCTGCCCGTGGACGTCGCCGAAGCGATCGCCTTCCTCGCCAGCCCCGCATCTACGGGGATCAACGGGCAGACGCTGCGCGTGTGCGGCCAGAACCTCGTGGGGCAGTGATGTCTGCGCCGTCCACGGTTATTCACCTCGATTCCCTCCCGCGCCTGGGCGGGCTGTACGCCAAGGCGCTGGGCCGGCAAGCTCAGGTCGTCGTTGCCCGCTCCGGTCGCGCGCGCCGGTTGCCGGCCGTCACTCAGGAGGTCGCGGGCGTGCAGGTCGGCCCCGGCCGCCTCACCGCCTACCAACACCTGCTGGGTGAGCGCGCCTCGGACGTGCTGCCGGCGGGGTTCGTGCACGTGGTGGGGTTCCCGCTCGCCGTCTCGATCATGGCGCGGGCGGACTTCCCGCTCCCGCTGCTCGGAATGGTGCACATCTCCAACCGCGTCACCCAGGCTCGCGCACTACATCTGGAGAGTGTCCTCACCGTGCGGGCGTGGGCCCAGGAACTACGCGCACACCGCTCCGGCACCCAGGTGGAACTCGTCGTGGAGGTCGACGACGGCGCCGCCGGTTCCGATGCGAGGCCCGCCTGGCGCGGGGTGTCGACGTACCTCGCCCGGGGAATCCGGATCCCCGACCTCCCCGCCGCGGCGGAGGCCGAGCGGGATACCGGCGAGTTCCCGGTCCCGACGGCCGTGTGGCATCTCGGCGCGGGCGTGGGGCGGGAATATGCGAAGGTGTCCGGGGATGTCAACCCGATCCACACCTCAGCGCTGGGCGCGAAGGCCCTCGGGTTCCCGCGGGCGATCGCGCATGGGATGTACACCGCCTCCCGCGCGCTCGCCGAAGTGGGTCCGCGCCGGGGCGAGGCCTACACCTGGACCGTGGAGTTCGCCGCCCCGGTGTTGCTGCCGGGCACCGTCAACCTCGCGATCGACGCCGACCTCGGTGCGGGCGAGTCCATCTTCACCTATCGCGGCTGGGGCAAGAAGCTCAACTTCACAGGCACGGTGGAAGGGGCATAGCCTGAAGCCTATGCGCATCCCCTTATCGATCCTTGATCTGGCAACCGTCGGCCGGAACGAAACCGTTGCGGAGTCCTTGCAGGGGAGCGTGAAACTCGCCCAGTTGGCCGAAGCCTGCGGCTACCACCGCATCTGGTACGCCGAGCATCACAACATGGCCTCGATCGCGTCCTCGGCAACGAGCGTGCTCATCGCCCACGTTGCTGCCCACACCGAGTCGATCCGGCTCGGATCTGGCGGGGTGATGCTCCCGAATCACGCCCCGCTCATCATCGCCGAGCACTACGGGACGCTCGCCGAGCTGCACCCGGGCCGGATCGACCTTGGCCTCGGGCGCGCCCCGGGCACGGATCCCAAGACGATGCTCGCTCTGCGCCGGGACCACGCCGCCGCCGATACCTTCCCCCACGACGTGCTCGAACTGCAGGGGTACCTCGCGGGGAATTCCCGGATCCCGGGGATCGATGCGATCCCGGGCAAAGGCACGAACGTGCCGCTGTTCATCCTCGGCTCCTCCCTCTTCGGTGCCCAGTTGGCGGCTACGCTCGGGCTTCCCTACGCGTTCGCCTCCCACTTCGCGCCCGCCGCCCTGGAGCAGGCGCTCGCGGTGTACCGCGCGGAGTTCAAACCCTCCGAGCAGCTCTCCTCCCCCTATGCGATCGCGGCGGTCAACGTCATCGCCGCCGACGAACGCGAAGACGCCGAAGAACAGAAGCAGGGCACGTTGCGCGCCCGAGTCCGGCTGTTCGTGCCCGGCGGAGCGAACCTCAGCCGAGAGGAAGCGGACATGGTCCTCGCCTCCCCGCAGGGGCAGAAGATCGCCGAGATGCTCACCTATACCGCGATCGGGACTCCCGAGGACGTTCGCGAATACCTCGAGGGCTTCGCGGAGCGCACCGGTGCCGATGAGCTCATCGTTGCCCACCAGAATCCCGGCGTCGACGCGCGGCTGCGCTCGGTGGAACTCACCGCACAGGCGTGGGAGCTGGGCGAACATGGCGTCGGGGCCGGGCAGCGATAGCGTGGAGGGTGGCGCGGCTGACCCCGCCACCGCGTAGTTCTGCTGTCGATGTGCGTTGGAGCGCTGCGGGTTTTACGTTGCCGGATCCTGCCCGTCGGGGCCCTGCCCCGTGCAGCATTCGCCGGCTCGTGTGGCGGTTTCGCGGGCTGAGGACCGACTGGGGACGTAACCCCGTGATATTTGCGGTAAACGGGACCCAGTCGGCGCGGGAGCGACCACCCGGGGATCGAACGCCACAATAACTACCGCAAACGGGACCCAGTGGGCGCGGGAGCGAACACCTGGGGATCGTTCGCCGCAACAATTACCGGATGCGGGCCCCACTAGCCCGCGCGAGCCCACGACGGCGCACAGCCCGCGCTGCCGCACGCGGTCCCGCGCGGATTCCTATTCCGCGAGTTCCTCCACGCCGCGGTTGGCGAGCTCGTCGGCGCGTTCGTTGCCCGGATCACCGGCATGGCCCCGGACCCACGTCCACGTCACGTCGTGACGCGTGATGAGCTCATCGAGTTCACGCCACAGCTCGGCATTCGCCACCGGCTTCTTCGCCGCGGTGCGCCAGCCGTTGCGCTTCCAGCCGTGGATCCACTCGGTCATCCCCTTCATCACGTACTGGGAATCCACGTGCAGCTCCACTCGGGAGGGGCGAGTGAGGGCCTGCAGCCCGCGGATGACGGCGGTGAGTTCCATGCGGTTGTTCGTCGTCTCCCGCTCACCGCCGAAGATCTCCTTCGAGTGCGTGCCGTACTTCATCAGCACGCCCCAGCCACCGCGGCCAGGGTTCCCCTTGCACGCACCATCGGTCCACATCCGCACCGGAACCTGCCCGGAACCATTCGACCCGGAGCCACCCGACCCAGCGCCACCCG